>JAJKIR010000210.1 GCA_021154325.1 Gemmatimonas sp. | reverse complement strand
CTCGCCGGCGCGCTGTTGTCGCGAACGATCTCCCGGCGAAAGGAGTTCGCGGTACGCGTTGCGCTCGGCGCTGGCCGAGGGCGGCTCGTGCGGCAGCTGCTGACCGAGAGCATGCTCCTCGCGCTCGCGGGCGGCGTGGCGGGACTTACTCTCGCCATCCTCGCGCTTCGCTCGTTGCGTGGGCTCGCCACCACGACGCTGCCGGCGTACGCGAATCTTTCGCTCGACGTTGGCGCCGTGCTCGTGACCTCGGCGCTCGCGCTCCTCACCGGGCTCGCGTTCGGCGTGGGTCCGGCGCTCTCCGTCGGCCGTTCCGATCCCCAGGGCACCCTCCGCGAGCAGACGCGCGGCTCGAGCGAGAGCGCACGCACCCGCCGCATGCGCGGCCTCCTCGTCGCGGGTCAGATCGCGTTATGCATAACGCTGCTCGCCGCCGCGGGCTTGCTCGCGCGCAGCCTCTGGGCCCTCACGACGGCGCCAATTGGCTTCGATCCGGAGCGAGTCCTCACCTTCACGATCCAGCTGCCCGGGAACAGGTATCCCACTGAGGAAGCGCGCATCCAGGCGTATGACGAGCTCCGGCAGCGGCTGAACGCGCTGCCCGGCGTTGTCGAGGCGGCGAACGTCTCGCAGCTGCCGACGAAGATCGGGAACAGTAACGGCATCTTCATTCAGGACGCTCCCTGGGCGCCGAACCAGCCAGTGCCGTTCATCCTCACCGCGCGTGTGTCCGAGAACTTCTTCCACACGCTCTCCATTCCGCTGCGAAACGGCCGCGCCTTCACCACCGCCGACGGCCTCAAGGCTCCGCCGGTGATCATCATCAACGAAGCGATGGCGAATCGCTACTGGCCGAAGGGCAATGCGATCGGTGCGCGTGTGCACATTGGTCCCCCGGATCCGACGGCGCCGTGGATCACGGTCGTCGGCATCGTCGGCAATGTGCGAAATGACGCCACGCAGCTCGCGCCCGAGCCGATCATGTACGTCCCGGTCCGCCAGCAGACGTGGGGCGACGCGTTCGTCGTCCGGGCGGCGCGCGATCCGCTGGCGCTCACGAGCAGTGTGCGGCGTGTCATCGCGTCGGTCGATCCGACACTGCCGATGTACAAGGTGTCGACAATGCAGGGGACCATCGGCGATGGGTTCGCCACGCGTCGGCTGCCGGTGGTGCTCATGACGTCGTTCGGCGCGCTGGCGCTGCTGCTCGCGTCCGTCGGCGTCTACGCGATGTTCGCCACGATGGCCGCGGCGCGCGAGCGTGAGTTCGGCGTGCGTGTTGCCCTCGGCTCGAGCCGCGGCGCGATCGCGGCGCTGGTCCTCCGCCAGGGCGGATTGTGGATGGTCGTTGGCCTTGTTGCGGGAACGGCCGGCGTGATCGCGATCTCGCGCGCACTCGAGGCGCAACTCTTCGGCGTTCCCGCGCTCGATCCAATCGCGATTGGCGTGGCGGTGCTCGTTCTCGTTGTCTGCGCGGGGCTTGCACTACTGGTACCCGTTAGGCGAGCGACCAGCGTCGATCCGATTACCGTGCTGCGATGACGACTCTTATCGGGGCCATTTGACCACAAGCCAGGTAATCGGTATGAGGAAGGCAATGGCGGGGCCGAGGAAACTCTGCTTCCGCTCGGGTGCGGAGATGTGGACGCCGGGGCCGACGATAATGAGCGCACGATCGGGCAGCATGAGTCGGTTGCTGATTCTCCGCAGCTCTCCCGCGTGTTCCGCGTCGCGCGTGACCATCAAGTAAGGTGCGACGACGAGCGAGTCCCCATGCCATGTCAGCCCTCGCCCGCTAAGCTCGACTACTCCGGTGATATACTCCGTGCCGGAGCTGTCGATTGAATAGGGCGGGGCACTGGCGAGAATCGTGGTCGGTGAGGCGAACCGTGCGATGACAAAAGCCTGTCTCCACGCCTCCAGCTCCGGATTCCGCGGAGAAGTGCAGCCGGCAACTGCGACGGCGATGTTGACGAGCGCGCAAGCTGCGCGCCGCAGCATTCGGAAGTTGTTGGTAGCCATGCAGAGGACTCGCATAGAGGACGCGGCACTGTGTCCTCAACGCCGACCGCGTGACATACGTCAGCAGGCGTAGCGATCTCTAGGCTGGCGGCAAATGATCGCGGAAGCTGGCGCGAGAGCGTGCGACGCTCAGAGCGCCTTCAGCAATCGATACGTGAACTCGATCTGATCGTAGAATCCCTTCACGCTGATGCGCTCGTTCAGGCCGTGCGCGCGTGTGTCCGCCGGAATATTGGGATCCACGAAATAGCCCGAGACGCCGAACACGGGGAAACCGGCGTTGCGAAGGAACAAGCCGTCGGTGGCGCCCGTTTCCATCTCGGGAATCACGGGGAGTGGTCCCCAGATCGACCCGGTGACCGAGCGTATAACGTCTTCTACCGCCGAGGGCATGATCGATGGCGGGCTCGGGACGGCGGTATCCGCGCGAGTGATTTCCACGGCGCTGTCCGCGACAACGGTGCGAAGCGCGCGCTCGACCGTTGCCGCGTCGACACCCGGGAACATGCGGCAGTTGACCGTCGCTGCCACCCGCTGCGGCAGCGCGTTGACGGCGTGGCCTCCCTCGATCATCGTCGCCACGCAAGTCGTCCGCAATTGAGCATTATAGAACGGCGACCGTGCCGAGAGTCGCGCTACGGCAACGCTGTCGGGGGCATTGGTCGCGCTCACCGCGCGGAGATCCGCCGCGAGCTCGCCTGTCGTGAGGCCAGCCGTGCGCGCGAAGTACGCGCGCGTGATCGCATCCGTCTGCGCCGGGAAGTCGTAACCGGCCAGGCGGTCGAGCGCACGCGCGAGACGATAGATGGCGTTGTCTTTTTCCGGCAGCGAGCTGTGGCCGCCGGGATTGCGCACCGTTAGGCGAAAGGTCTGAAAGACTTTCTCGGCTGCCTGGACGTCCATGGCGATGGGTTTTCCGTCGCGCAGCTCGCCGCCGCCGGCATCGGCGTTCAGCACATACGCAGGGTCGCCAAGGAGATCGCGTCGCTGCGCAAGCAGCCACTGGACGCCATTGTATCCACCACCGCCTTCCTCGCCAGCGGTGAGCGCGAGCACGTAATCGCCCGCTGGAACGAACGCCTCCTGCTTCATGCGCAGCAGCGCTGAAACCCAGGACGCAGCGCCATTCTTCATGTCGAGCGTGCCGCGTCCGTAGAAGTGACCGTCACGCTCCGTCAGCACGAACGGATCGAGCACCCAATCGGCGCGCCTCGCTTCTACGACGTCGAGGTGGCCGATGAGGAGGATCGGACGACGCGTGCCGCGACCCCGATAGCGCACCACCAGGTTACGGTTCCTTGCGTCGCGTCCCGTGTCGGGTCCGACGATCTGCACGTCATTCGCCGGGAATCCAGCGGCCCGGAACCGCGCCGCCAGCAGCTCGGCCGCTTTCGTCGTGCTGCCGGCAGAGTAGGTGGTATTCGTCTCGACGAGCTCGCGGAGCACGCCCCGGCCGAGCGTCTGGTACGGCGTCAGCGGCGCCGTCTGCGCGCGCACGACCGACGCGAGAACGAGGGTCGCGCCGATAGTGAAAGACAGATTTGTATGAGTCATCAGTGAGAGTTGCTTATGGCTTCCATTCCGGTATTCGCCCTGGCGTCCACGGTGCACCGGCTTGCTCCGCGCCTGCTTCCACCGCGCGGAGGCGCGTATCGGCGATCGCCCGGAGCCTGACGAGGACCGCCGCGAACTCGGTGGAGAGGATATCGTACTGATGCCGCTGCGTCGCGGTCGGCGGCTCGAGCGACCGCGCACCCTGAATCATGACCTGCATCCGTCCCATGAGTGACGGCGGCGTCGCCTGCTGGCGTTGATTCAGCGTGGGGTCCCCGTCAAGCTGCTCGCGAATCGCGCGCAGATCTCCATTGATGTTGCGGACGTCGGTCGCCAACTGGGCCGGCGCGCCGGGCGTCTCCTCGATGGCGCGCCGGAGTGCGGCGACGCGGCTCGCGAGCTCGCCGGCGAGCGAGTTCGCCCCCATCATCGCGCGCTGCAACTTCGCCGCCTGCTCCTGGAACGCGATGATCGCGGCCGAGCGGCCGGCGTTCTCGTCGGAGTCGAGGAGGTACACGTCGAATCGCTGCGGCATGCCTAACGGCGTCGTGACGCCGTCGACCCGCTTCGCGAGCGCGACCTGGTACGTGCCCGGCGGGGCGAAGGGTCCCACGCCGCCACCGCGCCCGCCGAAGCCGCCTTCCTCGTCGTCGGTCGCGCTCCCGGCACCACCGGCGCGGCCAGCGAGCGTCACGGTTGGCCCGGGGAGCCGGAGATCCCACGCCACGCGCTGGAAGCCCTGCTGCACCGGTCCGGTGATCTGCCTAACGACTCGACCCTGTGCGTCGCTCACCGTCAACTCCACGGTCGGTGCTTCCTCCCGGTCCTCCACACGCAGAGAATCCCACGACGGCGGATAGACGTCGCGCCCCTGCCGCGACGCCGCGCGCTCGGCCAGCTGCCGCTGCTCGCGCCGGCTCCGAATCGTGCTCTTGAGGTAGTAGGTGAACATCGCTCCGTACGGCGGATTCGGCGCGGTGAAGACGCCGGAGCCTTGCGAGCCGTTGCTGCCCGGCGTCACGAAGTTCGATGGCGCGTAGAGCGGCGTCCGACGCACCGGGAACAGTGTCGATTCGTCGGCAAGCGTTTTTGTCGTGGCGGAGCGGAGCGGAGTGAGGTCGTCCAGCACGTAGAACGAGCGGCCGAAGGTCGCGACGACGAGATCGTTCGTCTGCTTCTGGATCACGAGATCGCGCACCTGAATCGTCGGCAGCCCGCCGCGAAGTCGCGTCCACGTCTGCCCATTGTTCTTCGTGAAGTAGAGCCCGAACTCCGTGCCCGCGAACAGCAGGGTGGGATCCACCGGATCGTCGATGATGGCGTAGACCGTACCCTTGTTAGGCAGGTTGCCCGCGATCGAGGTCCAGCTGCGGCCGAGGTCCGTGCTCCGGAGCACGTACGGCTTGAAGTCGCCGGACATGTGGCCATCGAACGCCGCGTATACCGTATTGGGGTCGTGCGACGAGGGCACGACGCGCGCGACCTGCGTCGTGTCCGGCACGCCAGGGAAGCCTTCGATCTTGCGCCAGCTCTGTCCACCGTTGTCGGAAACCTGGATCGTCCCATCGTCGGTGCCGATCCAGAGCTGGCCTTCCTTGAGCGGCGACTCGGCCACAGCGACGATCGCGCCGAAGAACGACGACGACGTGTTGCGCGCCACTGCATCGATCGACCAGACGCGATCCATGAGCTTGATGCGGTCGCGGTCGATCTTGCGGGAGAGATCGGGGGTGAGAGCCTTCCACGACTCACCGCGATCATCGCTGCGGTAGAGTCGCTGCGCAGCGAAGTAGAGCCGCGTGTTCGCGTGGGGCGAGATGATCACTGGCGAATCCCAGTACCATCGAAGCGCCTCCTCGCCGGGTTCGGGCTGGGGCACGATGTTCACCGACTCGCCGGTGCGCAGGTCGACGCGCTGCAGGTTGCCGTGCTGTGATTCGTTGTAGACGATGAACGGATCTTTCGGATCGACCTTGGAAACGAAGCCGTCGCCGCCACCGGTGACGCTCCAGTCGGAGCTCGTGACGCCAAGATTGGAGCGGGTGCGCGCGAAGCCGCCGACCGATCCGTTGTCCTGCGTGCCGCCATGGACTTTATAAAAGGGTGCGTTCTGATCGACGTCGACGCGATAGAACTGGCCTAACGGGAGATTCGCGAAATACTTGTACGTCTGGCCACGGTCGAACGACTCGTACAGCCCACCGTCGCAGCCGAAGAGCATGTGGTCCGCGTCCGTGGGATCGATCCAGATGACATGGTTGTCGACGTGCTTGTTCCGTTCGCCAACGGGGCGGAACGTACGGCCGCCATCCTCGCTCACCATGTTACGTACATCGACCGCGTACACGCGATCGACATCAACCGGGTCGGCGAAGAGCTCGGCGTAGTACAGGCCCACAGTGTTGTAGCTGCCCATCTTCTCCCACGACACGCCGCCGTCCCGTGAGCGGAAGGTGCCGCCGCGGTCGTTCGACGCCTCGAGGATGGCGTAGATGACATCGGGATTCACCGGCGACATCGCAAGCCCGACGCGGCCGAGCTCTGCGTCGTTAGGCAGGCCGGCCTGCGAGCGGCGCCACGTGGCGCCACCGTCGGTGGAGCGCCAGACGCCGGATTCCGGACCGCCGGCGATGTAGCCATAGGTACGGCGAATGCGCTGCCAGCTGGTGGCGACGAGCACGTCAGGGTTGCGCGGATCCTGAACGATGTCGCTCACGCCGCCCCACTTGCCGGGATCGAGCACCTTCGCCCACGTCCGGCCGCCGTCCGTGGTCTTGAAGAGTCCGCGATCGCCACCGGCACGACTGAGCGGCCCCTGCGCAGCCACGTAGACGATGTCCGAATTTCGCGGATCAATTACGATCTTGCCGATGTGCTCCGATTCGCGCAGACCCATATTCTGCCACGAGCGGCCACCATCAGTCGAGCGATAGACGCCATCGCCATACGCGACGGCCCGCTGCGCGTTGTTCTCGCCCGTTCCCACCCACACCGTGTTCGGATTCTTCGGATCGATGGTGATCGTGCCGATGGAGTACGTCGACTGGTTGTCGAAGACGGGCGTCCACGTGGTCCCGGCGTTCGTCGTCTTCCAGACGCCACCGGCCGCGACAGCGATGTACCAGGTCTTCCGGTCGCGCGGGTGGACGGCGAGATCGACGATGCGCCCGGAGATCATCGCCGGCCCGATGGAGCGCAGCCGGAGTCCCGAAAACGGATCCGCGCCGCGGCCGCCGTTAGGCGCACCGCTCGTGTCGCCGGGCGCGCCGGTCGTATCCTGATTCGCGGCGCGGCGGTTCCGCGTGGTGTCCGTCGCGACGGCGCGCGTCCGGCCGGAATCCGACTGCACGGTTCGCGGCGCGGGCGCGGGTTGGCGGCGCGGCGGCTGTTGCGAGATCGCGGCGGCATTCGCCACGGTGAGCCAGAGCAGTGCACCAGGGACGGCGCGAGCAAGGCGAGAACGCAGTGCGAAGTCGATCATCGTCGCGAATCGTGATGAGCGGAAGGGTGAGGACGGTACGCCAAACATGACGCCGGGGCGGCGGTCGCGCGAGCGGAACGCTACTCTTCGTTGCGACGCGTCGAACAGCTTGGTGCAACCGCTGTCATCCCCGAACCCGGAAATCCGACCGCTATGAAAAATCCGCTCCCCATCACGCTCGTCACGGCCTCGTTGATCGCGGCCTGCAGCCGCGACCGTACCGTCAGCGCCGATTCCACGGCCGCCAGCGCGTCCGTCGGACAATCGACTGCTGCCGCACCCGCCTCGGCGACGGCCGCCAGCGTGACGATTACGAGTCCGGTCGAAGGAGCGACCACCGGGAGGGACGTCACCGTGACGCTCCGCTCAGAGGGAGTACGAATCGCGAAGGCAGACGGAGCCAGGGTGGAGGGCGTGGGACACTACCATCTTTTCCTCGATACGCTTCCGACAACGGACAGCCTTCCAATTCCGCCGAACTCGTCGAAGGTCGTTCATATCGGCACCGGTGATTCGACGTACACGTTCAAAGGGGTGCCGGCCGGTCGCCATCGCATAATCGCCGTGATCGGCTATGGCAGTCACGTGCCGATGGCCGGGCGGCGCGACACGGTGGATTTCACTGTCAAGCCGTGATGATGTTGGTGCTGGTAACGCACTATGGCTCGTCGATCCATCGGAAGTGCCAGCGAAGAAGCGCGTAGTCGGACGGATGCAGCGTGACGGCCGTGACGCGCACTGGTATGCTGTCGATGGTGCCCGCGAGCTGCAAGACGTCGCCAGCGCGAGACCACTGAAGGTCGCCTCGATGCGCGCCAGCGCAAGTGAAGGAAAGGGTAGGCGCGCTCGGAGTGCGACTGCAGTAGACAAGGGAATCAGTTGCCAATCGCACCGCGACCATCCCGGGCCGGACGAACACGCGCAGCCATGGCGACGGAGCGGCGCTGGCGGTCGCACCACGCCGATCCATCTCGAATGCGGTGACCTTCCAGACGCCCTCGACTGTACCCGCCGCGGAGGCTGCCGGCCTGGCTGCGTCCTCACCACCCGGCTTCATGGCGGCAATCGACGACGCGAAGACGCTCCCAACGAGCACTCCCTTTGTCGTCCACCTGAGCCACCGCGGTATCCGCTGGTAGAGAGCAGGATGCTCGACGCGCGGCACGGAGTCGCTGGTAATGAACACGGCCCAGAGCCGGCGCGCATCATACAGGAGGAGCACCGCCGCCGAGAGCACGATCATCGTCGAGTAGAGCTTCACCGGAACTCCGTACGCATAGTTCATGATCGCGACGTTCGACATCACGGCGAGGCACAGCACTGCTCCCAACGTTGCGGTGCGTCGAAAGCAGAGCAGCACGACGACGACGAGCTCCATGAGCCCGCCGAAGAACGCGTACGGACGTGAGTACATCATGAACGACCAGAGCAGCGTCATGGGATGCATCTCACCGAGGCGCTGCTCGAGCCCGAGCGCGTCCATCGTGCCCGAACCAAACTGCACCGGCAGGATCTTCGCGATCGCGTAACTCGTTAGGCCGAGCGCGATCGAGAAGCGGAGGAGGAGCTGGAGCGCCTCGCTCGTCCAGCGCGCGGCCGGCCTGCGGCGATCAGCCCACGTCCAGCCAATCGCTCCCAGCGCCGCGATGACGACGGCGATGAGCAGGCGGCCGAACTCCTCAGCGACGTCGCCGTTGTCGCCTCGATAGCCATTCGGCATGGCGCCGGCAATATGAAAGACGTGGTGCGCAACCCAGATGCCGGGGGGAGTAAAAATATGACCCCACGAGATCGCGAGCCCGCCCTCGCGCATCCCGCCGCCGCCGAGTGAGGGATAATTGTTGATGAATAGCGGGAGGTGGTATAGGGCGAAGCCGATCAGCGCAAATCGCTCCGCCAGGCGGCGGATCAACGGTTGGGCGTCAGGACGGGGCCGAACGTCGCTGTCTGCGGGCGGTCGCGCGATCGTTGCGCTCAGAGGCGCGGTGGGACCCGGTGATTCGTCGATGAGTGTTCGCATATCGGAGAGTCAGTAGCGCGAGCGCCTCAGGGCAGCACCGGCAACTCCAGACGCGACGGCTGCAGCGTCGAGTGGTAGACGCGTTCCGTGGCCTTGGTAAAGTCCCCGGCCTTTGCCCGATAGATGTCCACGAACTTCTGTGGGTTGCGATCGACCAGCGGGAACCAGCTGCTCTGCACGTGGACCATGATGCGGTGGCCCTTCTTGAAGGTGTGCAGCACGTCATCCATGCCGAAGCTCACCGGTTCGACCTTGCCTGGGACGAACGCTTCGGGCTTCGAGTAGCTGTTTCTGAACTTCCCACGCATGACGTCGCCGCGGACGAGCTCCTGAAAGCCGCTTGAGGTCGCGGTGGTAGTCGGGTCACCGGCGGCCGAGTCCGGATGGACGTCGATCAGCTTCACGATCCAGTCGCTATCGGTACCGCTCGTGGAGACGAACAGCGTCGGCCGCACCGAGCCTGCGATCGTCAGGTCCGCCGCGAGCGGCTCCGTCTGATAGACGAGCACGTCGGGGCGCGTAGACGTGAAGCGCTGATCGTATGCCATGTAGTCCGGCTTCATCCCCGTGTCGTGTCGCTCGAGGAAGGGAACCGGAGTGGCTGGATCGCTCACGTACTGATCGAAGGCATTGCCCTCGTCATGCGTTGGCGCCACGAGCGACAACCTGCCGTTCGCGTGCAGATAGAGCGATTGCGGTGTCGCCGCCCTGGGTGGCCACGAGTCGAACGTCCGCCACCGATTGTCGCCGGTCTCGAACGCCGTAGCCGCGGCGAGATCGAGATCTTCACCGCCCTCGAGATAGTGTTTGAAGAATGGAAATTGGATGCTGTCCTGAAAGTACTGGCTCGTACGCGAGCCAAAGCGCAGGTCGCCAAGTGCCTCACCAGTGCCGCGACTCCATTGTCCGTGCGACCACGGCCCGAGCACGACGCGGTTCGACGTCCCGCGACTCTGCCGATCGATCGCGTCGTGCACGAGGAGCGCACCGTGCAAGTTGTTCGCGTCATACCAACCACTCACCGTCAGCACCGCTGGCTTGACGTCACGGAGATGCGGCGCAACTCGGCGCGACTGCCAGAAGGCATCGTAGGTGCCGTGCGCCATCATGTCGTTCCAGAACGGCGCTCTTCCTTTGAGATACTGGCGATCGGCGTTGGCGAGTGGGCCCATCGCAAGGAAAAACGCGTAGCCATCGTCGGTGCCGAAGTCGAAGCGGCCGGGATGCTCCGTCGTGGGCCTTGGCCTGGCGAGACCAGCGGTAATGAAAAAGTCGAAGGCGCTGGCGAGGAGGAAGGCGCCGTGGTGATGAACGTCATCGCCGAGGAACCAATCCGCCTGGGGCGCCTGCGGCGACGCCGCCTTGAGCGCGGGATGAGCATTCACTAATGACGAGGCGGTGAAGAAGCCCGGGTACGAGATGCCCCAGATGCCCACGCGGCCGTTGTTGTGCTGAATGTGCGTGACGAGCCAGTCGATCGTGTCGTACGCGTCGGTGCTCTCGTCGGTGGCTCGGGCACCGGCCATGCCGCGCCATGGCGTCATGTGCACGAAGTCGCCATCCGACATGTACCGCCCGCGCACGTCCTGGTAGACGAAGATGAACCCTTCGTTCATGAACGCAGGCGACGGTCCGAGCGATCGTGGGTACGCGGTTGGCCCATAGGGTCCAACGCTGTACGGCGTGCGCGTGATCATGATCGGGTACCGCCGCGACGTGTCCCGGGGCTGGTAGACCGCCGTGAAGAGCTGCGTCCCGTCGCGCATCGGAATGCGGAGCTCGCTCTTTGCATAACGAGCCGCGACCGAGTCGGAGCGTTGCGCCGCGGCCGAAGCCACAGCGAGGAAAACAAGACCGAGGACGACGGGTGCCGGGCGCATGAATGGTGTATTCCGTCGGGCTAGGGAACGACAGGCGACTGTTGCTGAAGGCGCCGTCGAACATCGCTCATCGCGGCGGCGACGGGAAGGCCGCGTGATGCATTCAGGATTTGTAAGAAATACCGCGGCCGCGTCGCTGTCGCCGGGCGACGCGGCATAGCTTCTCGCATCTCGTTGCCAGGGGCTCTCGCAATGACCGACCGTCGTGATTTTCTGCGTCACGCCACGCTCACCGGAGGCGCACTCGCCCTCGGCCTGCACCGTCGCCTAACGATTCCACCGGCGCCCAAGAGCCTCAACCTGCTCATCCTCGGCGGCACTGGCCTCACCGGGCCGTTCCAGGTGCGCTACGCGCTCGCCCGTGGCCACAAGGTGACGGTCTTCAATCGGGGCCGGCACAACAACCGTCTGCCAGCGGGAGTCACCGAGCTGATTGGCGACCGCAACCTTCATCAGCTGGATCAGCTCAAGGGCAAGGAATGGGACGCCGTGATCGACAATCCGACGTCGATCCCATTCTGGGTAAAGGACGTCGCCGACGTCCTGAAGGACAGAACGAAGCACTACGTCTTCATCTCCACGATCTCGGTGTACGCCACGAAGGGACAGACAGAGGTGAACGAGTCGTCGCCGGTAATGGAGTACACGAAGGGAGATCCGCTCGCCGTAACCATGCAGGACCTCATCAAGGACATCGAGGGGTTGTACGGTCCGATGAAAGTCGCCTCGGAGCGCGAGGCCACGAAGTGGTTCGGAAGCCGCACGACGATTATTCGTCCAACGCTCATCGCCGGCCCTGGCGACGATTCATTTCGCTTCACCTACTGGCCGTATCGCATCGCGAAGGGCGGGGAGATCCTCGCGCCGGGCGACGGGCTCGATCACGTGCAGGTCATCGACGCCCGCGATCTCGCCGAATGGACCATTCGTGCCGTCGAGAATGGGACGACCGGTACGTTCAATGCCGCCGGACCCGCGTCGCCGATGACGATGGCGGAACAGCTGTACGGCATCCGTGGCGCCTTCGACGGGACGCGCGAGCTGTCGTTCACCTGGGTACCGGCCGAATTCCTCGCCGCGCACAAGGTTGGGCCGTGGGGCGACATGCCGACATGGATTCCCCGCAGCGATCCGGACTACGCGGGTGCCAACGCGTCCAACTCCCGAGCACGCGCTGCCGGCCTCACCTTCCGTCCGCTGGCGGTCACGGCCGTGGACTCACTCGAGTGGTTCAACGCGTCGACCGCCGAGGCCCAAGCGCGTATGCTCAAGAGCGCCGGCATCGATGCTGAGCGTGAGCGTGCCGTGCTCGCGGCATGGCACGCATCGAAACGTTGAAACGGGAGAGTACATGCAACTGCTGCGCGTCGCGCCAGCGCTCATCGTCGTTGGACTTGCCGCGTGTCAGACGCGCAGCGTCAGCACCGGGCCATCGCCGCGTGCGGCAGACAGCACGCGGCGAATAGTCTCCGCGGCAGCCGACGTCGCACCGACCAACAGATCGCTGCAATTGCTCGTCGTCGTCACGGATGACTGGACTGCCGTTCCGGGTGTCATGCGCCGCTACGAGCGCGACGGCGTCCGCGCCTCGTGGCGCGCTGTGGGAAGCGAGGTGCCCGTTGTCGTTGGCGCCTCCGGACTCGGTTGGGGCGATGGCCTGCACGGCATCGGAAGCCCGGGCGAGCCCGGACCAGTCAAGCTTGAAGGGGACAATCGCTCTCCTGCTGGTGTCTTTCGCCTGTCATCGACCTTCGGCTACGCGCCGCGGAATTCGCTCTCGTGGATCGAGATGCCTTACGAGCAAGCGACGGATGCATACAAGTGCGTCGACGATCCAGCCTCGCTGCACTACAACCAGATGCTGTTCAGCGATCGCGTATCACGCATCGACTGGCGTAGCGCAGAAGACATGCATCGCCCGGATTCGCTTTACCGGCTCGGCGTGGTCGTCGAGCATAACGCGAACGGCCAGCAGATCGGCGGCGGCTCGTGCATCTTCCTCCACATCTGGCCTGGACCAGAAGGGAACACGTCGGGCTGCACCGCGTTTGGCTCGAGTGCGATGCTCGAGGTACTCGCATGGCTGCGGCCGGAGTCGCTGCCGGTTCTCGTTCAACTACCGCGGAGCGAGTACGATCGGCTGCGCGTCAGGTGGTCACTGCCCTAGCCGAGGTGTGGTCTACCGCTTGAGGCGCATGTGGTGCGCGGCGGTGATGAGCAAAGCCTGTCGGTTGACGTCGCGCGTCGTGCCATGGAACGAGACGAAGTTGCCATCCGGCAGGCGATACGAGGCCAACACGACCTTCGTGAAACTGCCGCCCTGCTTCTCGCGCGCCGTCTGAATCGTTCCCGGCATGACGTCGGCGAGGTCGGCGCATTCCGCCACGAGCTCGTACTGAGGCCAGTCCGCGACGCTTGTCGCGCGCGGGCCGTATGAGACAGCGTAGCTCTCGTCATCATCGCCACGAAAGCTCAACCGGCCCACGTCACCACGCTGGTCGAGCTCCGTCGTGAAGTCCGGCACCACCGGCACCACGACCGGGAAGCTCTCCTGCGTCGCGGCTCCCCATGCCGAGACGTCCTGTGGCTCCCGGGGGCACGCGGGTGCACTTGCAGCGTGTTTCTGGGTGATCTCCGAGTCGTGCTGAGCGGCGACCTGGCGACGAATACTGTCGTCCCGCGCGGCGCGATCGCGGAGTTTTTGCGCGCGGCCGTCGCTCCGGTGTGTCGTGAACGCACCCGCCAGTCCGACGACGGCGATGGCGACCATGATGACGGGGACGATGACCGGGCGTGACATTGCCGGAGAGACTTCTATATCCGCGGAATTGTCACGCCTGTCGCTCCTGCCGTGAATTGTCGTATACTTGGCAGCCCTCTCCCTCCTTTCCTCGCCGGAGCTTCCTCGATGCACCGCGCTCGCTCCTCGTCAGGCACTCATCGCCGCGTGGCCCGCGCCCGCCTGGCCGTTGCCTCCACGATCGCCGTCGCCGGGATCATTCTCGTCGTTGGCCCGCGGAACTTCACGTCGCTCGACGCAGCACCGCGTCTCGGAGCCGACAGCATCACCTACGCCGCCGACGTCGCGCCGATCCTCTACAAGAACTGCGTCACCTGCCATCGGCCGGGCGGAATTGGGCCGTTCTCGATGCTCAACTTCGACACGGTGCAAGGGCGCCTCAAGGACATCGCCGACGTCCTGCACGAGGGCAAGATGCCGCCGTGGCACGCAGTGGCGCCTCCGGGCACATTCCGCAACGAGCGCCGCATCTCCGATGCCGACAAGCGCACCATCCTCCGCTGGATCGCGACGGGCGCGCCGTTAGGCGATGCCACGCGTATGCCGCCCGCGCCGAGCTTCCCAAGCGGGTGGGAGATCGGGACTCCGGATGCCGTCGTCGAGATGCCCGAGCCGTTTCACGTCCCGGCACGCGGCACGGTGGAGTACATGTACTTCCAGGTGCCGACGAACTTCACCGAAGACAAGTGGGTCGAGGCAATCGAGATCATGCCGGGCGCACGGGACGTCGTGCATCACGTCCTCGTCTACGCTCGGCCGCCCGAGGGGCCGCCGCCTAACGCCGCGGTCGCATCGAGCGTCGCGCCCGCTGGCGCTCCCGCCGCAGCCCGGCCCCCCGCACCGAAGCCGGTGCTCGTCTTCGATTCCACCGCGAAGCTCGACGATCCGCCGCGAAAGGATACCACGCACGCACCGCCGCGCCGGCTCGGTGCGCTCATCGGGAGCACCGCGGTCGGCACGAATGTGTTGACCTTGCCCGAGGGCACGGCCCTTCGCATCCGCGCCGGCTCCATTCTCACGTTCCAGTTGCATTACACGGCGAAGGGGCACGAGCGCATGGACCGCACCGCGATCGGCTTCCGCTTCGCGAAGCAGCCGCCCGCGGAGCAGATCATCGCCACGGCGTTCTTCAACGGCCAGTTCACGATTCCACCGGGTGCGAGCGACGTGATGATCCCGTCGACGTTGGGCTTCAACGAGCCGGTGAAGATCTACGGGCTCTTGCCGCACACGCATCTGCGCGGCAAGCGCTGGCAGTATACGCTCGTTAGGCCCGACGGCTCGTCGGAAGTGATCCTCGACGTGCCGAAGTACGATTTCAACTGGCAGACATACTATCTCTTCGCCAAGCCGCTCGAGGTTCCCGCCGGCGCGCGCATCGTCGCTCGGGCATGGTACGACAACTCGGCCGAGAACGAGAACAATCCCGACCCGGCCGCTACGGTCCACTGGGGCGACCAGACGTGGGAGGAGATGCAGTACACCGGCATCCTGTACAGCGTGAACAGCCGGCGGCTCAAGCCCGAAGGCAAATGAGCATGCAGCGTGAGGACTACGTCCTTCGCATGATCGCCCAGATGGGGCTCGTCCTCGCGCGCGTGCGTCGCCTGTTGCTCGAGGGAAAGAATGCGGACGCGGGGCGTGACCTGGAGCAGGCCGCGTTGAAGGGCGGCGTCGACCTGTCCTTTGTCATCGCGCTCGATGAGCCGAGCTTGCGACCGCTGCTCTTCACCGCGGGTGAGCTCGATCGTCCCAAGTGCGCCTTCTTCGCCGAGGTTGTCTACCTGGAATGGCGGCGGCAACACGCCATGGGCCACGCGGAGCGGGCGGAGAGGTGCGCTCGGCGTGCGATGTTGCTCTTCGCCCTTGCGTACGAGGGGATCGTAATGGACGACGACACGCGCCAGCGCATTGCCGAGCTCCAATCCGGGTCACCGGCCGACGCGGCGCCCACATCATCATGAGAATGACGCGCCTCCGTCCAGCCGTGTGGCTTTACGTCGCCATTGTCGGCTTCGCCACTGTGCGCACCGCGGCTGCGCAGAGCAGGGAACCATACCCCGGCTTCGACACCTACGTCGCCAAGGCGATGCAGACGTGGAAGATTCCCGGACTGAGCATCGCCATCGTGCGCAATGACTCCGTCATCTACGCGAAGGGATTCGGCATCCTCAGCGCGCAGAGTCGCGCGCCGGTCAACGAACGCACGCTCTTCGAGATCGGGTCGAGCTCGAAAGCGTTCACGGCGACGCTCGTCGCGATGTTCGTCAGCGACGGCAAGATGCATTGGGACGACAAGCTCACGCAGTACCTGCCCGAATTTCGGATGTACGATGCAGTCGCGAACGAAGCGGTCACGCTCCGTGACGCGCTCTCGCACCGGACCGGTATCGCACGCGGTGAGCTCGCCTGGCTCGGCTCCGGCATCTCACGCGACGAGGTGTTGCATCGTGTTCGCTTTCTCAAGCCGGAATCGCCCTTTCGCTCGCGCTACTCGTACCAGAACATGATGTTCCTTGCGGCCGGCCAGGCGGTGGGGAAGGCCACGGGCAGCAGCTGGGACGACCAGGTTCGGCAGCGCATCTTCGTCCCGTTAGGCATGACGTCCACCGTCGCCACCTCGCGCGGACTCGCCAATCCCAATGTCGCCGCGCCGCATGGAGTCGATCACGACACCGTCTACGTCAAACCGCCGTTCGACGCCGAGAACATCGCGCCGGCCGGCGCGATCCTGTCGAGCGCGGTGGACATGGCGCAGTGGCTGCGCTTCCAGCTGAACGACGGTGTCGTCGCGGGCAAGCGCCTGGTGAGCAATGCCGCCCTGCGAGAGACGCACACGCCGCAGATTCTCATGGGCGCTGGCGCCGGTGCCCGTGAGGACACCGCCTCGGTGAAGCGTTTCAGCTCATACGCCATGGGCTGGATGGTCGAGGACTTCCGCAATCAGCTCTCCTGGCAGCACGGCGGAAATACCCTCGGCATGACCGCCGCCGTCGGCATGCTGCCTGAGAAGAAGGTTGGCGTCGTGGTGTTGAGCAACATGCAGGGCGCGGCGCTTCCGATGCTGCTCGAGGAGTACGTCTTCGACCGCGAGCTGGGGGCCCCGATGAAGGACTGGAGCGGGGAAGCGTACGAGCGCTCGCGCAATCAGCGCCGCCGAGCGGACTCACTCCAGACTGTCCAGTTGGCCGGCCACCCGGCCAACGCCCAGCCGTCGATTCCGCTCTCGGCATTTGCGGGTACCTACGCCGACAGTCTCTACGGGGAGATGACCGTCTCCGTGAAGGAGGGCCACCTCGAGCTTGCCCGGGCCGACGTCCACGCGCCGCTCGAGTACTGGAACGCGAACAACTTCAAGTGGCTGCTGCCGCTCACGGCCCCGACGGCCCCGGCGTTCATCAAGTTCGAAATCACGCCTGAGAACACAGTGACCGGCCTCTATTTCGGGCTCGGCAGCGACGTCACCCTGCTCGGGCGCAAAGGTGCGGGTCGCGGAGGCCGTGGCGGAGTCGCCAGCGCTCCCTGAGGCCGGGATTCGAGACTACTCACAGGCAGGAGATGGCCCGCCATTCGTGGGCCATCTCTTTACTTTCCACCCTGGTCGCGAACCTTCAGCCGGTCGAAGAAATCGTCCGCCCGTCTGGCCTCGTACTTGTATTGAAGCTGCGCCATCCGCTCGATCAGCGCACCAAACTCTTCCTCTGACAGCTCAGGCACCAGCGGCCGAATCCGCGTCTCCAAATCCCGCCGCAGTGCATCCAACCGACCATCCGCCATCTCACGTCCCGTTGAATTCAACGACACTGCCGCAACCTCGGTGCCGCGTCGTTCGAGAATGACCGACGCGCCCCAGGCGGGCGCGATTTCATCGCTCGGTCGAGCTGGATTCAATCGGCGCTGATGCTCGCTGGGCACTTCGGTATCGCTCAATTCGGCAAGGGGGCGCGACGCGACCTTCCCATCGCCCTCCTCCTCGTCGCCGCCTATCTGCCAGATCTGGTGCGGATCCCGCTCTCCCTCACGATCGAGCGGTATGAGGTGTGGTCCCATTCGATCCTGACGGTCGCCGGGATGGGCCTCCTGCTCGGCATCTTCTGGCTGTTGCGTGGGGGAAGCTGGATGGCAGCCGCCGTCCTCGCAGCTGTCTGCGTGTTGCACTGGCCAGCCGATGTCTTCACCGGCTGCAAGCCGACGACCTTCGACGGGCCTTGGCTCGGGCTCGTGTCGTATCGGCGTCCGGTCAATGATCTGCTCGTCGAGGGCGCGCTGCTCGTGGGAGGCTGGCTCTTCGCGCGCCGGCGGGGATTCCCCATCGCGAAGAGGTGGCTCGCGCTCGCCGTCACTGCACAACTGGCTTTCCTTATCTCGATGTATTGGGGAGCCCAGTTCATCGTCGGTCAGCACGAATGGATCTGGCACCCGGCTCAGTCGCTCGTTCCGCAACCTTTCGTCCTCGAGACGACCCCCTGCCGCGCCTTGGAGCCATCGTAGCCTAACGGCCGCATCCGCTTTCATTCCCCACCTGCTCCTGACATATTCCGCCGTCATGCCTGCCAAACAATCCACCGTCCTCGACGCGCGAATGGTCGATCGGACGCTGCGTCGCATGGCCGACGAGATCGTCGAGCTGAATGCGGGCACGGACGACCTCATCATCGTCGGAATTCAGCGCCGCGGAGTTCAGCTCGCGGCGCGTATCGTGTCGAGCATCGCCGAGCGCGAAAAAGCCAAGGTTCCGCTCGGTGCGCTCGACATCACGCTCTATCGAGATGACCTGCAGACGGTCGGGCCACGACCGGTCGTCGGACCCACCAACATCCCGGCCGACGTCGATGGCCGCGCCGTCGTGATCGTCGATGACGTGCTCTACACCGGCCGTACCGTTCGCGCGGCTCTCGACGAGCTCGCGGACTTCGGCCGGCCAAAGCGAATCGCCTTGGCGGTCCTGATCGACCGCGGTGGACGCGAGCTCCCGATTCAGCCCGACATCGTCGGCAAGCGCGTGGAATGCGCGCCCGGACAGCGCATCGACGTCCTCGTCGAGGAGCTCGATGAGCGCGACGCGGTGGTGCTCAGCGACAGAGAGGAATCGGCGTGAGCGGCGCCGCCGCCGCACCGCTAGGGAAGGACCTGCTCGGCCTCGAGCCGCTCACCGCCGAGCAAATTACGCTCATTCTCGACACCGCCGAACCGTTCAAGGAGATCAGCGAGCGCGCGATCAAGAAGGTCCCGACGCTCCGCGGCGCGACCATCGTCAATCTCTTTTTCGAGGCGTCGACACGCACGCGCGTGTCGTTCGAGTTCGCCGAGAAACGGCTGTCGGCCGATACCGTCAATGTCGGGTCGACCGGATCGAGCGTTCAGAAAGGCGAGACGCTCGTCGACACCGCCCGCAATCTCGAGGCGATGCGCATCGACATGGTGGTGATTCGCCACGGCGCCTCGGGCGCGGCGCAGTTCCTCGCCGATCGCATCGAGTCGAATGTCATCAACGCCGGCGATGGCACCCACGAGCATCCGACCCAGGGGCTCCTCGACCTGCTCACCCTCCGCGATCGCTTCAAGCGGCTCGACGGCCTCAAGGTGTGCATCGTCGGCGATGTGCTCCACTCACGCGTCGCGCGGTCCAACATCTGGGGATTGAAAAAGGTCGGGGCCGAGGTCGCCGTCTGCGGCCCGCGGTCGCTCCTGCCTAACGCGATCGACGAGCTCGAGGTCGAGGTCTTCGATCGGGTGGAGGACGCCATCGAATGGGCCGATGCGCTCAACGTGCTCCGCCTCCAGCTCGAGCGCATGCAGGGCGGCTACATCCCGTCGCTGCGCGAGTACAACCGCGTCTTTGGCGTCTCGCGTGAGCGGCTCGAGCGCGCGCCGCGGGACCTCGTCATCCTTCACCCCGGGCCCATGAACCGTGGCGTCGAGATCGATTCCGATGTCGCCGACGGTCCGTTCAGTGTCATCCTCGATCAGGTGACCAACGGCGTCGCCGTCCGCATGGCCGTCCTCTATCTCCTCTCCGGCGGACGCCCGGAGCTCGCCGAGGCCGCAAAGAGCGGCGGCGGACGATGAGCCGCCCGCTCCTCCTCCGCGGCGGCCGGCTCCTCGATCCGTCGACACGCACCGACGGCGCCGGCGATCTCCTCATCGCGAACGGCAAGATCGAATCGTTAGGCGACCGCGTGGACCTCGGCGGCCGCGACGACGTTGACGTCCTCGACTGCGCTGGTCTCGTCGTCGCGCCCGGCTTCATCGACGTCCACTGCCACCTGCGCGAGCCCGGACGCGAGGATGTCGAGACGATCGCCACCGGTGCTCGCGCCGCGGCCGCCGGCGGCTTCACCGCCGTCTGCGCCATGCCGAACACCGATCCGGTCACCGACAATCAGGCCGCCGTCGGCTTCATCATCCGTCAGGCCGCGCGCGCCGGCGCCGCGCGCGTCTATCCCATCGGCGCGATCTCCCTCGGTCAGCGCGGTGAAGCGCTCGCCGAATTCGGTGAGATGGTTGGCGCCGGCGCGGTGGCGGTGAGCGACGACGGGAAGCCCGTTGCGAGCGCGCATCTCATGCGCACCGCCCTCGAGTACGCGCGTACGTTCGGCATTCCCGTCGCCGACCATTGCGAGGAGCCCACCCTGGCCGCGGGCGGCGCCATGAACGAAGGGATCGTCAGCGCCCGCCTCGGCCTCAAGGGCGTGCCTAACGAGGCGGAGGAGATCATGGCGATTCGGGACATCCTCCTCGCTCGCCGGACCGGGGGCCATGTCCACCTTTGCCACATGAGCACGCGCGGGTCCGTCGAGCTGATTCGGTGGGGCAAGGAGCGTGGCATCCCGGTGACGGCCGAGGCCTGCCCGCACCACCTCTCGCTCACCGAAGACGCCGTCGAAGGCTACGACACCAACGCCAAGATGAACCCGCCGCTGCGCACGGCGGCCGATGTCGAGGCGCTCCGCGAGGCGGTGCGCGACGGCACGATCGACGCCATCGCCACCGACCACGCGCCGCACCACTACGACGAGAAGGAACGCGAGTTCGCTGACGCGCCTAACGGCATCGTCGGCCTCGAGACGGCCCTTGCCGTGAACATCACCTGGCTCGTCGCGCCGGGCATCATAGATCTTGGCACGTTGGTCGACAAAATGGCCTGCGCACCGGCGCGCGTCTTCCACCTGCAGGGCGGCACATTGCGTCGCGGCAGCGTGGCGGACGTCACAATCTTCGACCCCGACACCGAGTGGACCGTCGATCCCACGCGCTTCCGCTCCAAGGGACGTAACACGCCCTATACGGGAAAGCGTCTGCGCGGCCGGGTCCACTACACCATTGTTGACGGCCAGCTGATTCACCGCCGCGAGGAGTGATGCTGGCGGTGGACGAGCGGTCGTTGCGTCGCGAGATCGTCCGCGTCTGCCGTCGGCTCTATGAGCGAGGGCTCATCGCCGGAGGGGAGGGCAATGTGTCCGCCCGACGCGACCGCCAGTCGCTCCTCGTTACGCCCGCCGGGGCCTCCAAAGTCGACGTCGCAGAGGACGACCTCCTGGTCGTCGACCTCGCCGGCAACCCCGTTGCGGGCTCTGGAAGGGCGTCGTCCGAGTTAGGGATGCATCTGCGCATTTATGAGCGGCGGCCCGACGTTGGAGCCGTGGTTCACGCGCATCCGCCGTTCGCCACGGCATTCGCCGTTGCGGGCGAGGATTTGATGTCGCCGGTGCTCCCCGAAATTGTCGTCTTCATTGGTGGCGTGCCGCTGGTTCCCTACGCGACTCCAGGCAGCCCAGCGCTCGCCGCCGCGATCGAACCATTTCTCGAGCTTCACGACGCATTTCTGATGGCGAACCACGGCGCCACTTCCTTCGGTTCTACGCTCTCCATCGCGCACCAGCGCATGGAGAGTCTCGAGCACGCGGCGCGAACACTCTGCCTCGCGAGGAGCCTCGGCCGGGTCACGACGCTCACCGACGAGCAGCGTGACGCCCTCCTGGAGCTCCGGCGCGCGGTCTCGCAGACACCGAACGAGAGCGCGACGAAGCGCTCCTCGGACAGGGAATGAGCAAGGACGCACAGCAAGGACTCGAGAACGTCGCGGCGCTCATGCTGGAGCGGCAGCGCATCGAGAGCTGGCTCGCCACTCTCGAGGCGCGGAAGGCGAGCACCCCCGATCACGTCTATCAGCGCGTGCGTGGAGACTACTCCACTCGTCTCAAGGCGATCACCGACCAGCTCCTCGCGCGCCACACCACGCTCAAGACGCACGTCGACCAGCTCCAGGCTCGGCTCTCCCAGTTCGAGGCTGAGGCGCAGCGGTTCAAGGATGTGCGCGCCGAGTCCGAGCTCCGGATGCAGGTGGGCGAGCTGAGCGTCGCCGACTGGAACGCCAAGGCACGCGAATGCGACGAGGGCGTCGCCAAGCTCAGCGAAGCGCAGGCACAGGCGAGGGGTGCGCTCGCCCAGGCCCGCGAGATTCTCGCGATGGTCAGCGGGCAGACGAACGGCGCCGCGCCAACGAGTAGCTCGACCTCCTCGCCCCGCATCTCGCGACCGATGAACGTCGAGGATTTCCGTGCCAAGGACAATGGCGGCCCGAAGCCGCCGGCGCCCAAATCGCCGACGCCCGCCGCGCCAACGCCCCAGCAGAACGGGAGCGGGATGAACGAGCTCGAATTCCTGAACTCCGTCGTCGGCGGCCAGGCGCCCAACGCCGGCAACGGCCAGAAGTCGGGATCGGATTCGATCGAGCTCGAGACGGAAGGTGCCCCGGATCTGGCGGAAACGCTGCTCAATCGCGTCAACCAGCGCACGGGCGGCAACCTTCGTGAGGACGGTGACGCGGACTCGCTGCTCAAGGGTGTCGGCCAGCAGAAGCCGGGCAGCAAGACGAATCCGCTCGCCGCGAATGTCACCGAGAGCAATCCCATCGTGCTGCGTCCCCAGGGCGGAGCCGAGCGACACAAGACGCTCAAATGCCAGGAGTGCGGAACGATGAATTATCCCACCGAGTGGTATTGCGAGCGCTGCGGTGCCGAGCTCGTCTCCGTCTGACGCTGCGATGAGCGAACGCTAAACGAAAAGGGCCCCGGCACTGCCGGGGCCCTTTGCTGTTGCGTGGAACGCGTCAGCTTGCCTTGGCGAGACGGCTCTTGTATCGGCCGGCGGCGTTCTTGTGGATCAGCCCCTTGCGCGCCGCGCGATCCAGAAGCTTCACAGCCTGGAGCTTCACGTCGGCGGTGGCGCCGGCGACCCTCGCCTTTTTCAACGCCGTTCGGAGCGCGGAACGCTGAGCGCGATTCCGCACCGTGGCGGCGCGTGACTTACGCATGTTCTTCTTCGCGGACGCGATATTCGGCACGAGCACCTCGACAATCGTTATTCTGGGGCGGCGCCAGGGACGGCGCGCGGAGCCCGAAGTCTACGGAGCAGAATGACCGATGTCAATGTGTGACAGTGCTTTGACTGCTTTGACAGCGAGAAGGGGAGCGCGCTACCTTTCCGCCCGTCCCGCCACGCACCGGTACCCATTCCGACCCACTCGACCGCCAGACGCTGACGTTGGGTTTCCAGGACTTACTCCTCTTCGTGCCGATGCTGCTGATCTCGGTCATCGCGCACGAATACGCGCACGGCTACGCCGCGCTCAAGCAGGGTGACAACACTGCCCTCGCGGCCGGACGGCTCACCTGGAATCCGATCAAGCACATCGATCCCTGGATGACGCTGCTGCTGCCCGCCATCCTCTGGAAGCTCTCGAATGGCGCTGTCGTTCTCGGTGGAGCGAAGCCGGTACCAGTAGACCCTCGCAATTATCGGAACTATCGCCGCGGTGACATCATCGTCTCGCTCGCCGGCGTTGCTACCAATTTGCTCATCGCGCTCGTGTGTACCGCGGTCATCGCCCTCCTCGGGCTCGCGGGCCGTTCCGTCGCGCTCGAGCCTTCGGCGGGGGTTCTGCAGGCGATGATGGTCACTGGCGTCCGCATCAACATGCTGTTGCTGGCATTCAATCTCCTGCCCATTCCGCCGCTCGATGGCTCGCAGGTGCTGAAGCATTTTCTGCCCCGAACGTGGGCCGTGCACTACCAGCGCGTCGGCTTCTATGGCATTGCGATTCTCGTGATGATTCTGTATTTCGCGCCCGGGCTGTTGAGCTCCTGGCTGCATCCCGCGAACGTCGTCAGCACGGCATTGCTGAACGTCGTGCGTCCTTCCGTCCTTCCGTCCGCCGGCCAATGGATGCAGTGACCCCGCGTGGCGCGTCTGGGACAGGCACGTTCGCGGTGGACTTGCCGCAGTTCTCCGGCCCACTCGATCTGCTGCTCACGCTCATCCGTGAGGAGCAGGTCGACATCTACGACATCCCGATCGCCCGCATCGCGCAGCAGTTCGTCGAGCGTATTCGAACCCTCGAGCTGAACGAGGCTGCCGAGTATCTGGAAATGGCGGCGCGGCTCCTCCGCATAAAAGTGCAGCTCTTGCTGCCCGCAGGAGAGCAGGAGCTCTGGGAAGATCCACGCGCCGAGCTCGTACGGCGGCTCCTCGAGTATCAACAGATGCGCGAAGTCGTCGATCTGCTCGAGCGTCGCGGTGAGGAGCGCCGGAGCCATTTCGCCCGCGCGTATCTGCCCACGCAGCCCGTTCCGCCCCAGGCGCCGCTCGCACTCTCCCTCGTGGAGCTCCTCACCGCCGTCGATCGCGTGCTGCGCGCGGTGTCGCGGCCGGACATGCACGACGTCGTGCCCCGCGCGCTCGACGTGCCCGGCGCCATCGACGCGATTCGTGCCGTTCTCGCGCTCCGCGCTCGCGCCCTCCTCAGCGATATGATCACCGGTGCCAGAGAACCCTGGCAGGTGCTGTCGATGCTTCTCGGCCTGTTAGAGCTTGCTAAACTCGGTGAGCTGCGTGTGCAGCAGCTGCGTCCCTTCAGCAACGTCGAAATCACTCCCACCGACCGTGACGCCGCTAGCGAAGCTGCTTGAGGCGGCACTCTTCGCGAGCGCGCGCCCGATCACGACCGAGGAGCTGGCCGCGCTCTCCCCGGACGACTCGCTGGCCGCTCTCGCTTCCGCCATCGACGAGCTGCGCGAGCACTACGACGTCGACGGCCACGGCGTGGAGCTCCAGGAGATCGCCGGCGGTTGGCAGATCCTCACCCGCGCCGAGTACACCGAAGCGATCGAGCGCGCGCAGCTCGCGTCGCGACCGCAGCGGCTTTCCGCCGCCGCGCTCGAGACGTTGGCGATCATCGCCTATCGGCAGCCGATCAGCCGCGCCGAGATCGAGGAGATTCGTGGCGTCGGCATTGGCGGCGTGCTCAAGTCGCTGCACGAGCGTGGTCTCATCGACGTCGTCGGGCGCGGCGAAGGCCTCGGCCGTCCGCTGATGTACGGCACCACGCCCGTCTTTCTCGAGCATTTCGCGCTCCGTCATCTCGAGGAGCTACCGCGCGCGGACGAGCTGGCGATCGCGCTCCGCGCGCCGGCGCAAGCGACGCTGGACTAGCCGTTCGTGGCCGAGCCGATGCGCATCCAGCGCGCGCTCGCGCGCGCCGGCGTTGCTTCACGACGCCATGCCGAGGAGCTGGTGGCGGCCGGTCGCGTGACGGTCAACGATCACGTCGCACAGATTGGCGAGTCGGTCGACCCTGAGAAGGACCACATCGCTGTGGATGGCAAGCGCATTGGCGCGATTCCGTCCGCCGCGCGCGCCACTTGGCTTCTGCTCAACAAGCCAGCGGGCGTGATGACGACACGCTCCGATCCGCAGGGCCGGCGAACGGTCTTCGACATCGTGCCGGCGGCACCGGGACTCACGTACGTGGGTCGCCTCGACTATCTCACCGAAGGTGTGCTCCTGCTCACCACCGATGGTGACGCGGCGCATCGGCTCACGCACCCCAGTCGCGAGATCGAGCGCGTCTATGTCGCGACGGTCCACGGCGACGGACGCACCGCGGCGGCGCGCGCGCGCGAGGGCGTCGAGCTCGAGGATGGTGTCGTGTTACCGAGAGCGGTCGAGATCCGTCCGCTCGGGCGTAGCAAATGGGAGTTCGAGGTCACGATCGCGGAGGGACGTTCGCGTGAGATTCGGCGGCTCTGTGAGGCGCTCGATCTCGACGTCGATCGGCTCGTGCGCGTTCGCTTCGGTCCGGTGTCGCTCGGCGCGCTCCCCAGCGGGGGCACGCGGCAGCTCACGCCCCACGAGCTCCGCGAGATTCACGACATCACGGGCACAGTGGCGAGCGCGGAGCCGGCACCTCGTCCTCGGGCAAGGGTACGACGGAAAAAGTAGCGGCGGATCTGAGAGAGAGCGCAACTCCGGGCTGGCCGGTACTAAACTTGTAACGACGCTCGCACGCGCGTGCTCGGACGCACGCGCCGCACATCGCACATCAACGCACACGGAGCTCGCGCGTGGCAACATCGGTTTCGCAGGGGGCGGATTCGCGCCTCATCCAGGATGTCTCGCGCCAGGTCGCGAAACGCGTCGTCGGCCAGGACTACATGATCGACCGACTGCTCATCAGCCTCCTCACCGGCGGTCACGTGCTCCTCGAGGGCGTTCCCGGTCTCGCCAAGACCCTCACCGTCCGAACGCTCGCTGAAACGATCGACACGACGTTCAATCGCATTCAATTCACGCCGGACCTTCTCCCCGCGGACGTGGTTGGAACGCAGGTCTACGATCAGTCCACGGGCAAGTTCCTCGTGAAGCAGGGACCGATCTTCGCCAACATCATTCTCGCCGACGAGATCAACCGCGCGCCGGCCAAGGTGCAGGCGGCACTCCTCGAGGCAATGCAGGAGAAGCAGGTGACGATCGGTGGCACGACCTTCAAGCTCGAGGAGCCGTTTCTCGTGCTCGCCACCCAGAATCCAATCGAGCAGGAGGGCACCTACCCGCTGCCGGAAGCACAGGTCGACCGCTTCATGCTCAAATTGCGCGTCGGCTATCCGACGCGTGACGAAGAGAAGGAGATCATGCGTCGCATGGCCGGAGGCGAAGCGATTCCGATCGATCGCGTTGCGACACCGGAGGCCGTGATGGCCGCGCGCGCGCGCATCGCCGATCTGTACATGGACGAGCGGATCATGGACTACATCGTCGACATCGTCCACGCCACGCGCGAGCCGGCAGCGGCGGGGCTCGATGATCTGGCTCCGCTCATCGAGTTCGGCGCAAGCCCACGCGCGACGATCGCCCTCGCGCAGGCCTCACGCGCCAACGCTTTCCTTCGCGGCCGCGCCTTCGTCACGCCGGACGACGTGAAGGCCATCGCCCCCGACGTGCTTCGCCACCGCGTGCTCACGACGTACGAGGCCGAAGCCGAAGAGGTCACCAGCGACGACATCGTGACGCGTGTTCTGGCGAAGATCGAAAGCCCGTGAGGGGCAGAGGGCACCCTCCGCCCTCCGCCCGCTACTCTCTGCTCATCGACCGGATTCGGCGCCGCCGACGCGCGGTGTTCCGCCCGAGATCCTGCGTCAGGTGAAGCTCATCGAGCTCCGCACGCGCGGGCTCGTGAATTCGCTCTTCACCGGCGAGTACCGCTCCGTGTTCAAGGGGCAGGGGATGGAGTTCGCGGAGGTCCGCGAGTATCAGCCGGGTGACGAAGTCCGCAGTATCGACTGGAACGTCACGGCGCGCATGCGACGGCCCTACGTCAAACGCTACATCGAGGAGCGCGAGCTCACGGTGATGCTCGCCGTCGATCTGTCGGGCTCGGAGCGTTTCGGCACGCGTAAACGCTTCAAGAGCGAGATCGCCTCCGAGCTGGCGGCAGTGCTTGCGATGTCGGCTATTCGCAACAACGATCGGGTCGGCACGTTGCTCTTCACTGATCACGTCGAGCACGTGGTGCCGCCGCGAAAGGGACGTCGCCACGCGTTGCGCCTGATCCGCGACCTGCTCGTCTTCGAGCCGGAAGGATCGGGTACCGACATCGCGGGTACGACCGACTATCTGATCAAGATGCTCCCGCACAAGTCCATCATCTTTTTTGTGTCGGATTTCTTCAGCGACGAAATCGAGCGGCCGCTCAAGCTCCTCGCGCAGCGCCACGACCTGGTCGCCGTCAGTGTCGAGGATCCCAGCGAGCAGCAGCTCCCTGACCTCGGCGTCGTTAGGCTCGTCGACCCCGAGTCCGGGCGCACGATCAGCGTCGACACGAGCGATCCGAAGGTGCGCTCGCAGTTCGAGCAGGGCACCGCCGCCGATCGCGAGCAGCGCCGCCATCTGCTCCGCCGGCTCGCCATCGACGAGATCCCGATCAGCACGGACTCCGGGATCATCGAGCCGCTGCTCCGCTTCTTCCGCTCGCGCGAGACGCGCGTGCATCGGCGATGACACGCCGCGGGCTTTGGCTCTTCGCGGTGTCGGCGCTGCTGGTCGGCAAGAGCATCGCCGCCGGCGGTCAGGCAACCGGGGCAGCGATCCCCGTGCAGGCAGCTGTCGGCATCGAGCCCGATACTGTCCGCATCGGTGATCCCTTTCTCGTCCAGATCGGCATCCGCGCGCCGTTAGGCGCTACCGTCGCTTTTCCTCCTGCGCCTGACTCCACCGGCGCGGTGCAGGGCCTCGACCCGGTCCGCGTCGAGACGCGGCCAGACTCTGGCGGCGTCGTCCAGTGGGGCTACTATCGCGTCGCCGCGTGGGACGTGGGCGACCAGCTTATCACGTTAGGCGACGTCGTCGTCACCGTCGGCGGCCGCAGCCGCCGCATTCCCATCGCCGGCCGGAAGGTCTTCGTCGCCAGCGTGCTCCCCGCGGACACGGCGCAACGCATCCCCAAGCCTCCGCGGCCCCTGTACGAGTTTGCCGCGCCGATGTGGTGGCTCTGGGTCGCGCTTGCCGCGCTCGCCCTCGTGCTTCTCCTTCTCTGGTGGTGGTTGCGCCGTCGCGGGCGCGGGCGCCCGATCGAGGTGCCGGATCCGTTCGCACGCGCCGAGCGTGAGTTCGCGCGAATCGAAGCGTTGCGGCTCGTCGAGGCTGGTGAGCGTGGTCGGTACGTGACTCTCGTCGTCGAGGTGCTCCGCGACTATCTCGCCGCGCGCTACCGTATGGCGCCGCTCTCGCTCACGAGCACCGAGCTGCTCGCCGCCCTGCGTGACGAGCGCGCGGTGCCTAACGACCGGCTCATCCGCGTGCTGAACGAGGCCGATCTCATCAAGTTCGCGCGGCGCCCCGTCACCGCTGAGCGTGCCCAGGAGATCGGCCGCGAGGCGCGCGCGATCGTCGCGCAGGAGCACGCCAACACGCTGCCGGCACCTCCGGCCCAGAGGGCAGCATGAGCTTCCTCGCGGGCCTGCAGTTCGTTTCCCCTTGGGCGCTGCTGCTCCTGCTCGCTCTTCCTGTCTGGTGGATCTGGCGGCGGCGCCATCGGCCGCCGGCTATCGTCTTCTCCCGCGTTCCCGTGCTCGAGCGCGGTCCGCGCGCGGGACGCGGCGTCACGGCGTTCCTCTTCATCCTTCGCAATCTCCTGCTCGCCGGCGCCATCATCGCCCTCGCTCGCCCCCGTTCCGGTGCGCGCGCGGAGAATGTCACGAGTCAGGGCATTAACATCGTCCTCGCGATCGACCTGTCGAGCTCCATGCTCGCGCAGGACTTTCAGCCGCAGAATCGCATCGAGGTCGCGAAGGATGTCGTCAAGAAATTCATCGCCGCCCGCTCGAGCGATCGCATCGGGGTCGTCGCCTTCGCGGCCGAAGCGCTCACCCAGGTTCCATTGACGACGGACTACCCCGTCGTGAGCGCCGCTGTCGACAACCTTGCTCCCGGGCAACTGGAGGACGGCACAGCCATCGGCACCGCACTGGCGACGGCGGCGAATCGCCTGCGCACCGCGCCGGGACGATCGAAGGTGATCATCCTTCTCACCGACGGTGAGAACAACCGCGGTGCGATCGACCCGCGCACTGCTGGCAAGGCCGCCGCAGCATTCGGCATCAAGATCTACACAGTCGGTGTCGGCACTGAAGGGATGGCGCCCGTCCCCGTCGGCCGTGGACTTTTCGGACTGCGGTACGAGAACCGTCCGGTGCGCATCGATGAACCGCTGCTCACCGACATCGCGAACGCGTCAGGCGGCCGGTACTTCCGCGCCCGAGACGCCGCCGCGTTGCAGCGCATCTACGAGCAGATCGATCAGCTCGAGCGAGAGCCGGTGCAGACGAAATCCTACGTGCGCTTCACGGAGCTCTTCCGCTGGCCGCTCGGAATTGCCCTCTTCGCACTCACTATCGAGCTCCTGCTCGGCGCATGGCGAGGGCCGCTGCCATGATCCTCTTCGGCGTCTATTTCGACTATCCATGGCTGCTCCCACTCGCCGTCGTGCTGCCGGTGCTCGTCATCGTACTTCTCCGCTACAACTATCGGCGGCGCTTTGCCCGGCTCGCGCGCCTCGGTACACCGGACGTCGTCGCGCGACTCGTTCCGCCTAACGCGATGCGTCCGCCCGGGTGGCACGTCACGCGTGTCGCCACCGCGGCGCTCGGAGTCGGGATCGCCGTGGCCGGCCCGCGCTGGGGAGCGGAGCGCAATGTCGTGCGCACGAGCGGTATCGACATGGTGCTTGCGCTGGATGCCTCACTCTCGATGCTCGCGACTGACGAGCGGCCCAACCGGCTCGAGCGCATGAAGCAGGAAGTGCGACGCCTCATCGACCAGTCGCGTGGCGACCGCACGGGCCTGATCGCCTTCGCTGGCCGGAGCTACATCCTCACCCCAATGACGGTCGACGGCGGCGCCCTCTCGCTCTTCCTCGACAACCTCGATCCGTCGGTCGTCGGGCAGGCGGGTAGTTCCCTCGCGCGCGCTATCCGGCAGGGCTCGGATCTGCTCATGCTCTCCAACAGTGGAGCCGACAAGGCACTCGTCCTCATGAGCGATGGCGAGGCCTTCGAGGACGTCAACGACGTGATCGCCGAAGCCAAACACGCGGGCGATCAGGGAATCAGTCTCGTCACCGTCGGCTTCGGTTCGACGCAGGGAGCAACGATTCCCGTGAAGAATCCGGACGGAACCACCACCCCCAAGCGCGACGAGGGCGGTCAAACGGTGGTGACGCACTACACCCCCGATTTTCTGCGCGCCGCCGCCGAGGCGGCCCACGGCACTTTCATCGACGCGTCGCGCACCGACAAGGCCGCGCTCGTGAAGAGCGCGCTGGCGCGATTGCGTACCAAAGCACATGCTACGATCAGCGGCGAGTCGCGAACGCCGCGATACCAGCTCTTTCTTCTGCCAGCTGTGCTGTTACTTCTGCTCGATACGCTCCTCGCCGAGCGGCGTGGCCGGCGTCGCCGGAGCAGCGCTGCCGCCGAAACATCGGTCAGCGCCGCGGCGGCGGTCGCGCTCATGCTGCTGCCTTACGTGATCGGCTGTGCCGGCGTCCTGCCGTCTTCGTCACCTGCGGAGAACGGCGCGCGTGCCTACCGGTCGCAGAATTTCCAGCAGGCGGCGCAGCTCTACCGTCGCGCGATCGACGGCGGCGACAAGCGGCCGGAGATCCTCTACAACTACGGCACGGCGCTCCTCGCCGGTGACTCGCTCCAGGGCGCCGCTGAGGTTCTCGAGCGTCTCACCGACGCCACCGATCCGGAATTGCGCTATCGCGCGCTCTTCAATCTCGGTCTGGCGCAGCTCAAGCAGGGTCTCGCCGCTCCGAAGGAGGCGGCGAATGAACCACTCGATGCCGCCCTCGCCGCATACAAGAAGGTGCTGCTGATGCGTGCCACCGATCTCGACGCGAAGTGGAACTACGAGCTCGCGCTTCGAAAGAAACAGCAGGGCGGAGGTGGAGGCGGCGGTGGCGCGGGTGGTGGTCAATCCAACTCGTCTCCAGAGCAACAAAAGCCGCAGCCGACGGGTGGGCTCGGACAGCAGCAGGCCGACCAGCTCCTCGGCAGCGCGGCACGCGAGGAGCGCGACGTTCAGGCGAAGAAGCAGAAGCAGACTCGCTCCGAGCCGCCGCCGGGCGGGAAGGACTGGTGATCCACTTCCTCGTCTTCGCGCAGCTTGCGATCGTCGCGCACGCGCCGGAGACGGTCGCCGCGTGCGACGCGGTCGAGGTCACGGTTGCGGTGAGCGCACCGGGAAGCATTGCGCCGCAGATTGTGGCGCCGACCTTCCGTCCGTTCGATGTGCTGCGCTCGTCAGTGACGCCGCACGTGCAGCTGGATCCGCGCAACGGCGGCTCGATCATCGCCGAGTTCAGATACGTTCTGACCACCGATCAGTCGGGCACGTTCACCCTTCCGCCATTCGAGGCGAGGCTCCGTGACGCCACCATCCGGTCGCGTCCACTGAAAATCGTCGTCCGCGGCTCGCGCGCTGGCGACGGTGTGCCCACTGTCGTCGCGCGCGCGCGCATCGACACCAGCCTCGACGTGAATTTCCGCGCTCTCACCGAGCCGGAGACCGTGTACGTCGGACAGCAGGCGAATTACGAGGTTGCGGTTTTTCTCAACGAGACCGTGCGTGACCGTCTGCGTCGCAATCCGACCTTCTTTCCGCCGGACATGCAGGCGATGCTCGCGTACGACCTGCCACCCGTCACCGGTGAGCCGCCCAAGCGGAAGGTCGGCACGCGGTGCTTCGATGCGCTCGTCTATCAGCGTGCGCTCTTTCCATTGGTGCCTGGCCGCTTCGTCATCGCGCCGGCCCAGCTCGTGTATTCGTTGCCGCTCTCGTCGAGCTTCTTCAGCCGCGAAGAGTCGCACGAGCTGGTCACCGATAGCACCATCCTCGTCGCCGTCGAGCCGCCGACCGCGGGGCGGCCAAACGAGTACACCGGCGCCGTTGGTGACCTCGCAATCGCATCGAAGCTCGACACCCAACGCGGACGCGTCGGCGATCCAATGCTTTTGACGGTCAGGCTCTCCGGAGCAGGCAACGTGAAGCTGTTCCCCGCGCCCAAGCTCGACATTCCCTGGGCCACTCTCGTGCGCGCGGACGAACGCGTCCAGGTGGACTCCACTGCACGGCGTATTCGCGGCGCCAAGGAATTCGATTGGGTGCTGACTCCCAAGGTCGCGGGCGAGCTCGATCTCCCGCCGATCCGCTATGGCTACTTCAATCCCGATACGCGTCGTTATGCGGTGACGTCCGCGGCGGGCACCCGCGTCACCATCGCACCGGGCGCACTCGCCGTTGTGGACACGCTGCGGGCCGAGCCTCTGCTGCCGCTGCGCTTGCGCTATCGCGGCCCCATCGATCGGCCGCCTCACGAGCGCGGCTACTTCTGGCTCGCGCTCGCCCTCGCGCCGCTGCCCGCATTGATTGGCCGGGTGAGGCGCACGCCGCGCCGCTCGCCCACGCTCTCCGCGGCGGCGCGACTCCGCGCGCTCGCTCGTACTCGTCCCGAGCTCCATGACGCCTGCGAGCTCCGGCGCGCCTTCGCGAGTGCCCTCGGCGAACGCCTCGGCGTCAGCTCCGAGCGGTTCACGCGGTCCGGCGCTCTCGCGCGGGCACTCCGCCGCGCTGGCGTTTCCGTCTCCACCGCGGCCGATGCCGAGGTCCTCCTCCGGCAGCTCGACGAGGCGGCATACGGTCGGTCGGCGGCGATGCCTAACGATGCGCTCCAGCGGGCCGTGGCGATCGCCCGCGCCACCGACGCCGAAGCGCTGCCCCGCCATCAACTGCGGCTCCCGCCCGTGCTCGGCCTGCTCATCGCCATCGCCCTGCCGCTCACCATCGGTACGGTGCGGGCGCTCGGCGTGGATGAGGCACGTCAGCAGTTCGATTCGGGAGTGCGTGCGTACGCCGCGCACGACTTCGTCGGCGCCCGGGATGCCTTCGCTTCTGCTTCGTCTCGCGCGACGTGGGCGCCTGACGCCTGGGCTAACCTCGGCACGTCCGCGTGGGCGGCGGGAGACACAGCGATCGCGGTTCTGGGCTGGCAGCGCGCCCTCCGGCTCGAGCCGGCGGCCGCCGACCTCCGCGACCGGCTCCAGCTCGCGCAGAACACGCCACTCGGCTCGTTAGGTTTTGTACCGCCCGTGTCGTCCGCGGGGACCTTGTTCGCCGCTCTCGTAATCTGGTGCACCGGCTGGGTGCTCGCCGCCGCGCTGACCTTTCGACGTGCGATCCCATGGCGCGTGGGCGTGCGGCGTTGGGCGTACGGCGCCGCGATCGTTGGCATCCTTCTCCTCCTCGGAGGGCTCGACCTCGATCAGCGTCTCTCCGCGCGCGACCTCGGTGTACTGCGCACCACAGCTAAGCTGAGCAGCGATCCCGCGCTTGGCGGTGAAGCCAAGGGCACCGCGCTCGTTGGTGAGGTCGCCCGCGCGATCCGTCGCGAGGGCGCATGGACCTTCGTCACTCTCGACGAGCAGCGAGAAGGCTGGATTGAATCGTCGAGGCTCGCCTCTCTCGAGCGCGGTGCGCCCGCTGACTGATCCTCTGGTGACATCGGTCATTGCCGTTCTTCCCAGCATCGTTGCCGATCAGATCGCGGCGGGTGAGGTCGTCGAGCGCCCCTCGTCGGTGGTGAAGGAGCTCGTCGAGAATGCGCTCGACGCCGGCGCGACGACGATCGACATCGCCATCGAGGATGGCGGTCGGCAGCTTGTTCGCGTCAGCGATGACGGTTCGGGCATGTCGCGTGACGACGCCGTGCTTGCCCTCGCGCGTCACGCCACCTCGAAGATTCGATCGGCCGGCGATCTCGTTGGCGTGCGGAGCTTCGGTTTCCGTGGCGAAGCGCTGCCGGCGATCTGTTCCGTCTCCCAGCTCGCCATCGAGACCGCGTTAGGCGATGGAGAAGGGACCGTCGTCCGAGCCGCCGGCGGCTCGGTCGCGGACGTTGCCGACACGGCCCGTCGCCGCGGCACCACCGTCGAGGTCAACGGACTGTTCTTCAACGCGCCCGCCCGACGGAAATTCTTGCGCGGCGCGCGTTCGGAGTGGCGGAGCATCGTCGAGGTCGTTGCGAACCTCGCGCTCGTCAGGCGCGACGTGCGATTCACGCTCAGCCACGACGGCAAGCCCGTGCTCACCTTGCCGCAGGCGGTCAACCTGCGCGAGCGCGTCGCTTCGCTTCACGGCGCGGCGATCGCCACCCGCCTGGTGGCGGTGGATGACGTCAGTGGTACGGTGCATGTGTCCGGCCTCGTCGAGCGCCCGTCCGAGGTCGGCACGGCCGCGCGCCGCGTGCATCTTGCCGTGAATGGCCGTACGGTGCGCGACAACGGAATCATTCGCGCCGCCGAAGCTGCCTATCGATCGACCATCCCAGCCGGTGTGCGGCCGACGCTCTTTCTCGAGCTCACCCTCGCCGCTGGCGACGTCGACGTCAACGTGCATCCGGCAAAGGCGGAGGTCCGCTTCCGTGATCGCTGGAGTGTCGAGCGCGTGGTGGAGACTGCGGCGCGGCGTGCCCTGGGCACGATGGAGAGTGGAGCGACGCTTGGGCGCGCCCTCTGGCCGGCGGCGGCGCCGTACGTTCCTCGCGACGTCGACGTCGAGGTGCTGAAGCCGTTGCCCGTCCCGGAGATTGGCATCTTCGCGCCTAACGGGTCGAATGACTTAACGCCGGATGGGCGCGCGGCCGAGCCCGGGCTGCAAGAGCTCGATGTTCCGTCACTCCTGCAGCTGCGGCGCACCTACATGATGTTCGAGCGCGAGGACGGTGTGGTGCTCATCGATCAGCACTCGGCGCATGAGCGCGTGCTCTTCGAGCGCTTCATGCGCTCCCTCGAGTGCGGCGAAACGCCGGCGCAACGGCTTCTCTTTCCGCTCACGCTGCATCTCAACGTCTCCGAGGCCGATGCCTTCGAGGAGCATCGATCGTCGCTCGAGAAGCTCGGCTTCGAGGTCGAGGGTTTTGGTGGCCATACGCTCCTCGTGCGCAGCGTCCCGATGCCGCACCCACGATTCGATGCCGAGCGCTGCCTCCGCGAGACGCTCGCGGCGCTGGCAGGTGATCGCGATCCTTCCGCCGCTCCCCGCCATCAGCGGCTTGCCGCGACTATCGCCTGCAAGGCCGCGATCAAGGCGGGTGACGTCATGTCGCCCGCGGAGATGCGCGCGCTCTTCGCCGCGCTCGCGTCCACGCAGCTGCCTGCTCACGACGTGCATGGACGGTCCACGGTCGTTCATCTCTCGTGGGACGAGCTCGAGCGACGCTTTGGCCGGCGATGAGCGAACGCTCATTCCTGTCGTCGCCGGGCCGACGGCGGCGGGGAAGAGCGCCGTCGCCTTCGCGCTCGCTCGCCGCCACCCGATCACGATCATTGTTGCCGACTCGCGCCAGATCTATCGTCGGTTCGACATCGGCACAGCGAAACCGAGCGCGGCGGAGCTGGCGGCAGTGCCCCATCGCGGCATTGATCTCATCGAACCCACCGAGCGCTTCTCCGCCGCGGCTTGGGCCGAGCTGGCCGATCGCTGGATTTACAAAGCACAGGCCGAAGGGCGTATTCCGCTCGTCGTCGGTGGCACCGGCTTCTACCTGCGCGCGCTGTTCGAGCCTCTCTTCGACGCGCCCGAGCTCGATACTCGCGCCCGCCGCCAACTCGAGGCGGCCCTCGCGGCCCTCTCCCTCGACGAGCTGCAGCGGTGGTGCATGGCGCTCGACCCCGAACGCGCGCATCTCGGTCGTGCGCAGCTCCTGCGCGCCATCGAAGTTGCCCTCCTCACTGGTCATCGGCTGAGCGATCTCCATCGCGCGCGGGCACGTCCGGCGCGACGCTCGGCACGCTATCTTGTCGTCGATGCGGGGCCGGCGCTCGCCGGTCGGATCGAGGCACGACTCGACGCCATGCTCGATGGAGGGTGGGTGGACGAAGTGCGGGGACTTGTCGACGAGGTTCCGGCCGACGCGCCGGCGTGGAACGCCACCGGGTATCGCGCCGTGCGTGCGCTCGTCCGCGGGGAGATCGATCGTGACGCGGCGCGTCAGCAAATACTCATCGCGACGCGGCAGTACGCCAAGCGGCAGCGAACCTGGCTCCGGCATCAGATCGAGGAAAGCGCCGTGACGCGGCTCGACCCGGCCGATGCGTCATCCGTGACTCTCGCCGAGCGGTGGCTGCTCGACGTCACGGGACGGCGCGCGTGAAGATCGGCATCACCTGCTATCCCACATATGGCGGCTCCGGCGCCGTGGCCACGGAGCTTGGCATCGCGCTTGCCCGACGCGGCCACGAGATCCACTTCATTACGTATCAGCAGCCCTTCCGGCTGCCGTCGTTTCTGCCGCGGATCTTCTTTCACGAAGTCGACGTCGGCCGCTACCCGCTCTTCGAGTATCCTCCCTACGATCTCGCCCTCGCCGTGCGCATGCACGAGGTGGTGCTGGCGCACAAGCTGGATCTGCTGCACGTCCACTATGCGATTCCGCACGCCACCAGCGCCTGGATCGCCCGCGAGATGCTCGCTCCGACGCGGCCGGACATTCGCGTCCTCACCACGCTCCATGGAACGGACATCACGATCGTCGGTCAGGATCCGTCGTTCCATGCAATTACGAAGTTCTCAATCGAGCAGTCCGATGGCCTCACCGCTGTCTCCCGATTTCTGCAGCGGGAGACTGTGCGTGCGTTCGGTTGTACGGGTTGCCAGATCGAGGTCATCCCGAACTTCATCGACCCTGAGGTCTACGACCGCACCAGGTACAAGGCGGCGCTGCGCGACCAGTTTGCTCCCGCGGACCGGGTGCTGATGCACATCTCCAACTTCCGCCCTGTGAAGCGGGTTCGCGATGTCGTAAAGGTCTTCGCCCGCGTCCGCGAGCAAGTTCCGAGTGTGCTCGTCATGGTCGGCGACGGACCCGATCGCGTGCACGCCGAAGCGGAAGCGCGCGAGCTCGGCGTCGAGGACCGCGTATTCTTCCTCGGAAAGATCGAGACCGTCGCGCCGCTCCTCTCCGCCGCCGATCTCTTCCTCCTTCCCACGCAGAGTGAATCGTTCGGCCTCAGCGCCCTCGAGGCGCTCGCGTCGGGAGTGCCGGTCGTCGGCACCAATGCCGGCGGCCTCCCTGAGGTGGTGCGTGATGGCGAAACTGGTGCGCTCTGTCCCGTGGGCGACATCGACGCGATGGCTTCTGCGGCCCTGGACATCCTGCGCGACCGCGACCGGTGGCAGGCGATGAGCGCTCTCGCTGCGCGCGACGCGCGCGAGCGCTTCGCCATCGATGACGTGGTCGAGCAGTACGAGTCCTTCTACGATCTCGCGCTCACGCTGCGCAGCTGAGCTCCGACCTCTACCCCACTTCCGTGACCGTCTTTCAAGCGCTCGTCCTTGGCATCGTTCAGGGACTGTCCGAGTTCTTGCCCATCAGCAGCTCGGCGCACCTCGCCCTTGTCCCCTGGATCCTGCACTGGCAGGACCCCGGACTCGCCTTCGACGTCGCGCTGCATTTCGGCACCCTCGTCGCCGTGCTCTGGTACTTTCGCGCCGAATGGCTCGCGCTCATTCTCGCCGCCCGCGACATCGTCGTTAGGCGTCGGATCGAGACGGAGCGCGAACGACGCGTGCTCTTCCTGATCCTCGCGACCATTCCCGGTGCGATCGCCGGCCTCGCCTTCGAGAAGCAGGCCGAGAGCACCTTTCGCGACCCGCGTCTCATCGCGACCACGCTGATTGTGATGGGTATGCTCCTCTGGGCACTCGACCGCTTCGCGCGTCGTGATCGCACGCTCGCGCAGATGCGCTGGTCGGATGCGCTCCTGATCGGGATCGCGCAGATGTTCGCGATCATTCCGGGCGTCTCACGGTCGGGCTCGACGATCACCGCAGGACGCGCTCTCGCCTTCGAGCGCGAGGACGCGGCCGTGTTCAGCTTTCTCATGAGCATGCCGATCATCGCGGCTGCCGCGGTGCTCAAGATGCCGCAGGCAGTGCGGGAGCAGGGCCTCTCTGCTCCCATGATCGTCGGCGTCCTCGCCTCCGCGCTGAGCGGCTGGCTCGCGATCGCGGTACTCCTGCGCATCGTGACGCGACACAGCTATGGTGTGTTCGCCGCCTATCGCATCGTCCTCGGCGCCGCGGTGCTCATCGCTGTCGCGCACGGCATGTGACGTCGCGCGCTCCCGTACCCCCATCGGCGGGCGAGGTCGCGACCTACGATGGCCGCACGTCCGGCGCTCTCGCAGTGCTCCTCGATGTGCCAGCTGTGCTCGTCTTCGACGAGGTTGGGTCCACTCTCGACGTGGCTCATGCCCTCGGCGAGCGTGGCGAGCCGGCGGGCACCCTAGTCCTGGCGGATGCCCAGACCGCCGGGCGCGGACGCATGGGCCGGAGCTGGCGCTCCGACCCCGGGGCGGGGATCTGGCTCACCCTCCTCGAGCGACCGGCGGCCGCCGAGTCGTTAGGCGTCCTCGCGCTGCGCCTTGCGCTGGCGGTCGCGCCCGCACTCGAGCGCTTCGCTGGCGAGGCCACGCGGGTCAAGTGGCCGAATGACGTCTACGTCGGCGAACGCAAGCTGGCGGGTGTCCTCGTCGAGGCCCGCTGGCGCGGGCCACGGCTCGACTGGGTCGCCATCGGCGTCGGCATCAACGTGCGTCCGCCGGCTGCTATCGATGGTGCCGGTCTCGCGTCGACCGCGCAGCGCGTCGACGTACTCGCGGCCGTCGTTCCCGCGCTCCGTGCCGCCGCTCGCGCTACGGGACCGCTCGTCGATGACGAGCTTGCGCGCTACGCACGCCGCGATCTTGCGCTCGGTCGAGGGTGTACGGAGCCGGCCAGGGGCATGGTCGCCGGCATTCGCGCCGATGGAGCGTTGCTCGTCGATACCGCCACGGGCCGCGTGGCCTGTCACGCCGGCTCCCTCGTCCTCGAGCCGGAAAACTCGTTAGGTTCACGCCCATGATCCTCGTCTTCGACGTCGGTAACACCGAGACGACCATCGGTCTCTTCGAGAGCGAAACGCTCCGCGGTCATTGGCGCATTGTCTCCGGCGTCGAGCGCACCGCCGACGAATTCGGCGTGCTCCTTCGCGGGCTGCTCGCCCTCGAGGGCTTCGCCGCCGCCGACGTCACTGGTGCCGCCATCGGCTCGGTCGTGCCACGAGTCACGGAGCCGCTCGTCGCCGCTTGCCACGTACTCGCCGACGGATCCGTGATCGTCGTCGACGCGCGCGCGGCGCTGCCGATTCGCGTCGATGTCGACGAGCCGCTCACGGTCGGCGCCGATCGTTTGATCAACACGCTCGCCGCGACGCGCCTGTACGGCAGCGATGCCATCGTCGTGGACATGGGTACCGCCACAACCTTCGACTGCATAACGGGTGACGGCGTCTTCATCGGCGGCGTCATCGCGCCTGGCGTGCAGACGGCGCTGGATACCCTCGTCAGGCGCACGTCGAAGCTGCCTGCGACGGAGCTCGTCGTGCCATCGAGCGTGATTGGGCGCCGGACCGAGGACTGCATTCGCGCCGGTGTCATGTTCGGTCAGGCGGAGGCGATCGACGGGATCGTCCGCCGCATCAAGAAGAGCTGGCCCGGACGCGAGACGCCGCTCGTCGTCGCGACCGGCGGTCTTGCCGAGACCTTCCGTCCCCTCTGCAGCGAGTTCGATCGCGTCGAGCCGCATCTGACGCTGCTCGGTCTCCAGATGGCGTATGCCCACCTGACCAGCAAGGCGGTCAAGGGCGGCAAGAAATCGCGGGATGGCGGCGCTAAAGCTCGGTAATTCAATAACTTATACTGCTCCCTCCTGCGCCGCCGCCTCTTGACGGATCTGCCAGTCGCCATTACACTCCCCGCGTGTTAGCACTCAGCACAGGGGAGTGCTAATAGACTCCATTCATTCGCACTGATCCACAAGTCACGCACCACGGAGGGGAACACCGTATGGCCACGAAGAGCGCCACGAGTGTCAAGGTCACACCACTGGCTGATCGCGTTGTCGTCAGAGCGCTGGAAGAGGCCGAGCAGATGCGCGGCGGGCTCTATATCCCGGACACCGCCAAGGAAAAGCCGCAGCAGGGCGAGATCATCGCCGTTGGCCCGGGCCGCTTCGAGAAGGACAAGCGCGTCCCCATGGACGTCAAGGTCGG
>JAJKIR010000209.1 GCA_021154325.1 Gemmatimonas sp. | reverse complement strand
ATGAGCTCCGGATCACGCACGTGCTCGACGAGCTTGCCGAGCACCAGGCCGCCGTGAAGCTCCGAGGCGCGGTAGAAGTTGAGCAGCGCGAGCTCGCGCGGTGAGATCTCCATGATCATCGCTCCAGCTCCTGTTTGAGGTGATCGACGATCCGCATGCCGCACAGGCGCTCGATGCGCGTCGCGAAGGTCCGGATCGCCACGTCGTCGCCGGGCATCGCCACGGGAACGTCGCCAACGGCCTCCACGCCGTAATGGCGGAACTGCACGGCGGCGCGGAGCACGTTAGGCACGAGCTCGGGGTGCGCCGCCAGACGCTGAGCGATGAGATCCGAGGCTGACTGCGCGTGACGCACCTCGTCGGCGGCGATGAGCCCGAGCAGGATGCGTAGCTGTGCCTCATCGGCCTGCTCACCGAGGCGACGGAAGAAGTACGCGGCGAGATGCTCGCTCAGCATGAATTCGACGAGCGGCGCGACAGGCTCCGTCGGGTCGAGATCGTCGCGGTCGGCGCGTTCGCGGATTGCGCGGAGCTCCGCATCCGTAATCCGCGGCTCGTAGCCCACGGTGTCGAGATAGAGGCGCAACGCGTGGAAGTGCTTGAACCCCTCGTACATCTCGAGCGAGAAGACGACGCCCGCGTCGATGTCATCCCATGCGAAGCGAATGAGCCGCGAGAGATTGACGGGATGGAACGATTCGATGAGCGCCGCGTCGCGGAGCTTGGCGAGGATTGCCGGCTGCGCGAGCGCGCGCGAACTATCGATCTCGCCCCAGCAGATGTCGCGCTCGATTGACCACGCACCGCGTTCGGCGGCGCGTGCATGGCGTGCGTACAGCGGCTGGGCACTGGTGAGCGTCTCAGGCATGCAGTGCCTCCAGGAGTGAGTCGACCGCGGGCCAGGCAGCGGAATCGGGTCCGTGCCTGACGAGAAAGGCGAGGAGCCAACGCTCGAGCCCGAAGGCGACGCACGCTGTGGTGGCTGGAGCGCCTGAAGGGAGTCGGATGTCGAACGCCTGGCCAAAGAAGATGCCGTGCAGGTTGAACGAGGACGCCGCGATTCGGTTTTCGGTGCCGATCGGGAGCAGCATCTCATGCTTCAGCTCCTCGATCTGCTGCAGGAGCTGCTTGCCGCGTGCGGTGGGCGCGAAGAAGGGGTCGGTCGCCACCGCAACCGAAGCATCGAGGCCGAGCGCCCGCGCGAGGTGGATGACATGACTGCCAGCGCGATCCAGAAAGCGCTGAGCGTCGGCCGCCGTACCCACGAAGACGATCTCGCGCATCGTGAACGCCCACTGCCGGGCGAGGGGAGCGTGGCGGGCGCCTTCGTGTCTCCAGCACGTCGACTGCGCCGTGATGACGCGGGACTCGTCGATGATTTGGCCGGCCAGGCTCGAGTAAACGTGATAGCAGACCGCGGGATTGAGCGCTGCTTTCGGTGCCGTCACCGAGGCACCGCCCGGCTCGTTTTGCTCCGCCACAACGCGCAACGCGGCCTCGTCGTCACTCAGATGCGAGACGAGCGTGAGCCATTGCGGAAAGGAGGCGAAGTAGTCGGCACGTGCGAGGGCGGGGAAGGCGATCGCGGGCGGGACGCGCCACTCGTCAGGCGACTCCGTGGCGCAGAGGGCGCCGATTGCCTGTTCGAGCTCGCACATCAGGCGCGCGACCTCACCTCGAAGTGTCACGACTCCTGGAGCGGGCTCCGAGAGCTCGCCGCGTTCGCGGAGCACACGAACGATCTCGTCAGGCGGCCACATTGGAGCCTCCCTCGCCGCTCGCTGCCTCGATGAAGGTGTCGGCGATAGTGCGCACGGTGCGGAAGTAGTCCATTCGAATCCGCGCGTCGGGAATGCGGAGGTCGAGTGCGTGCTCCGTCCAGGCGATGAGACGGAGGATGCGAATCGAGTCGATCAGGCCGTTGGCGAAGAGCGCGGTATCGGCATCGATCGTGACGCCCTCGGGCAACAGAGTGCGGTTTATCCACTCCACTGTCGCGGCGATGAACGCCGAGTGCTTCATGGGCGCGCTCATGCCGCCCTCGGTGTGCCAAGCGTCGCATGACCGTCTACGAACAGCCGTTGGAGCATCGGCAACCAGAAATCGCGCACGGGCGGCGCTCCGTCCCCGAGAAGGGCGCGTGCTGTGGTCGTATCGAACACCTTTGGCAACGCGAGCTGCGGCACGAAGTGCGATAGCGATCGTGTCAGGCGCTTGATCGATGCATCGCCGACCTCCTCGATCGATCGCTCGAACAGCGCATAGGTGGCGAGGTCGACGAGCGGGGGCCTGGCGATGCCGCGACGCCGCCACTCGGAATCGCGCGCCCAGCATGCATAGGTCATGTCGAGGAGCTCGCCTAACGGCAGCGCGCCCTCGCCGGCGCAGAGGTGCACGATCTTCCCGCGCGCATCATCGCGGAGCGCCAGGCGCGCAATCGCGTCCGCCACGAATTCAGTCGTCACGACGTCGAGCGTCGAGCCGTTGATCCCGGGCATCATTGCCACCAGGCCGGCACGGTAGAGCCGGAGCGCGCGATGGACGGCGTTGAGCTGCGACACGGCGCCGTTGCGGTCGTCGCAGACGACCGTGGCGGGCCGAAGGATGGTCCAGTCGGCGGCCTCGCGGCAGACGAAGAGCTCCGCCTCGTACTTCGACTGCTCGTACGCATTCACCCAGCCGGCACTCGGCGACGCAAGCTCCTCGGTGATCACTCCGGTGCGGCGCCCGGCGACGAATGCCGTGCTGACGTACGCGAACCGCTCAAATCCCCTGCATTCGCGCGCCAGCTCCAGTAGATGCAGGGTGCCGGTGGTATTCACGACCCGGGCGTCTTCGAGCGTGTTGGAGAAGCTCGTGCTTGCGGCGAGGTGGATGATTGCACTCACTTGACGCCGGATCATCGCCAGTGTCTCGCTCGTCAGGCAAAGCCCAGCGGAGCGAAGATCCCCTTCCACGAGAGTCACGCGGCCGTGGACGTTGGCCGTGTCGGCGATGCTCGCACAGCTCGACGAGTCGCGCACGAGCACGACAGCGCGGAGCCGGGCATCGGCCGCGAGTAGACGCTGGAGCACACTGCGACCCAACAGGCCGGTAGCGCCCGTGATGAGAATCGATCGGCTCTCGGGCATCGTCACGCCTCCACCGCGAGCGCCGTCCAGTGCGCGCCGTAGCCATAGGAGAAGAGGAGCAGGCGATCGCCGGGACGGATGCTGCCGTCATCGATGGCGTCGCGCAGGTTGATGAAGTTGTCGCCGGCGAGGGTGTGCCCGATGCGGGACACGTTTCGGTCCCAGAGCCGCGCACGCGGAACGCCGGCGAGTCCGAGAAGAATCTCCCAGCTCCGGACGCTGACGTTGTGCGGGATCACCCACGTCACGTCGTTAGGCGACCAGCCGGCACGACGGAGCGTCTCGTCGATGACGTGCTTTGCGGTGGGAAAGTAGGAGGCGACGATCTCGTTGCGGAGCGCGTCCGCGTCCCAGTAATACCCTTTGGTGATCTCTGCCGAAGCGACGATTCGGTTGCGCTGTGCCCCGCCGTCCACAAGCACGGCACAGCCGGCGTCAGAGGTACAATTGAAGATCGCCTCGCGGCCGGCGCACTCCGGGAAGAACTCGGCCGAGACGCAGAGGACACGCCGCGCCTCGCCCACTGCGATCGTGGCGCGCGCGAGGCGCACCGCCGCAAAGAGTGACGTGCAGGCGAGCTGGTCGAGAGCGATCGTCGACGCGCGCTCGAGACCGAGGTCGTACTGCAGCCGTGTCGCCGGATACTGAAATCGGCGGGTGGATGCGAGCAGGCACGCGGCGTCGGCGGTGCCGCCGTGAGGCGCGAACGCGAGCGAAGATGTGCCGCAGTAGAGTAGAAGGTCGATGCTCTCGGGCGGCACCCGCTGCTCCGATAGCATCGTGGTCGCGGCAGTAGTGGCGAGTGAGTACGGAGTCTCTTCCTCGGCGACATGAACACCGTCGAAGCCGAACTGCGCGAGTAGTGAAGGGTCGCTCTCGAGCTGGCCGAGTGCCGCCAGCTCACTCAGGTCGCGGCGATGCGCGGGGAGCGCGTAGGCGATGCCGCTGATTCCAGGGGCGCTCACGAGACCTCCCGCGCGATCCGGACGATCGCGGCGATCAGGGGCCGAGAAGCGTCGATGCGGCTGACGGCCGCGCACGCGGGGAACTCATGTTCTCCGAGCCTAACAGCTACGAGCTCCTGGGTGTGTGCCCGGAGAACGAGCTGCGGCGATGATAATGGTGTGCGTGGCGTGAGGCCGAGTGCCTTCCACGCCGCTTCCTTGAGCACCCAGACGAGCGTTGGATCGACGCCGTCGCAGGGCGGGCGCTCGCTCTCGGAAAGGATGTAGCGGAGCTCCACCGGGGACAGCTCGCCGGCGCGCTCGATGTCGACGCCAACAAGGATCGTGGATGGGAAGGCCGCGGCGAGAGCAATGCCGTCGCGGTGGGCGATCGTTAGGCGGTCGGGAAGCGGGGAGCAGCTACCGGCTGGATTTCGAAGAGATGGTCGAGGCGCGGCGCCCGGTATTGATGCCAGCTCGATCCGATCGGGCGGTACGTCCCACCTCGCGGCGAGCGCGCGTTTCGCCGCGTACCGGCCAGCGAGCCAGTCGCGTTTGCGAGCAGCATGGGGCAGACTGGCGTACTCGCGTTGTTCGCGTGGCGTGAGTGCACAGAGTCGCATCTCCCCTGAGCACGCAACGGCAAGCGTGTGAGAAGCGCCGGCCACACTGACCGACGTCGCGGCGAATGACATTCTTCAATTCTCGATTGGAGACGCGCGGAGAATGTCGCGCTTGCCGAGACGTCCTAATCGGACGGATGACGTAGGCGGCAGCCACGCGCTACGTAGCGCCGGCGCCGCCCACACCGGGCGGTCAGGAGCTACCGAGTACTCGCGCCGGATCTGTTCGACCAGCGCGCCGCGCGGGCCCGACGCTCGCGGCGACGGCGACAACACCGGTCACGAGGATCACCGCCGCGAAAGTCCATGGATCGGTCGGTGTCACGCCCTGCAGCATCGACGTCATTGCTCGCGTGAAGGCGAGCGCGATCACGATGCCGATGGCGAGTCCGGCCAGCGCCTGGCGAACTCCCGTGCGAAGGCTGAGCGCGACAAGCTCGCGGGGCGTGGCGCCCAATGCCGCGCGGATTCCGAACTCGTGCGAGCGCGATGCCACGACCTGCGACACGATTCCGAAGATTCCGATCGCGGAGAGGAGCAGCGCGAGCGCACCGAAGAGACCGAGCGCCTGCATCGCAAAGCGCGGCCCGCCGATCGCCGCATTCACGATCTCGCGCATCGTGCGCACCTCCGAGATCGGAAGCCGTGTATCGAGCTGCTTCACGACCGATCGAACCGGAGCGACGAGCGCCTCGGGATCGCCATTGGTGCGGACGACGAGGCTCATGCTCCGCCGCGTGCTACCCGGCGATCGGGCGAACTGCGCGAGCGTCGCGTAGAACTGCGGCTTCACTTTTCCGACGAGCGCATTGTGGTGCACGTCGTCGACGACGCCGACAATGGTGTATTTGAGGGTGCTGTCGGGGTTGCCGAAGACGCGAACGCGTCCGCCTAACGGGTGCCGTCCAGCGTAATACTGGTCCACGAACGCACGGTTGACGACCATCGCCAGCGGCGCATTCATGTCGTCGCGCGCATCGAGGACGCGCCCCTCTCTGAGGGTTAATCCGAGTGCCTCGAAGTAGCCTGGTGTCACGACCTGCCAGTCTCCCGGCGTTCCCTGGTTCGGCGGCGGCGTGTAGCCCTCGACCTGAAGACCCCAGTCGCCCATCTCCGTCGCGAGCGGCAGGAGCCGAACGGCGCCGACGCGCCTAACGCCTGGTACGGCCGCGACGCGTCGCTGCAGCTCGTCCCAGAACGCAGCGACACGAATCGAGTCCGGGTACCAGGTGGATGGGGTGGAGACGCGCATCGTGAGTACGCCATCGGGACGGAAGCCGGCGTCGATCGCGAGCAGGTTGCGTACGCTGCGAATCATCAGCCCCGCGGCGACGACCAGCACCACCGCAAGCGCGACCTCCGTCGCGACGAGTGACTGGCGCCAGCGAAGCCGAGCGCGGCTCGTCGTCGCACCGCGACCACCCTCCTTGAGCTCTCCGGCGGGCGCGATCTGGGTCGCCTGCATGGCGGGGAGCATTCCGGCAAGCAGCGCGGCGACGATGCCAATTGCGAGCGCGAAGGCGAGAACGCCCCAGTCGATGGTGGTCTCCGCGACTCGCGGCAGACTGGCTGGCGCGCCGGCGCGGACGAGCCGTACCCCGAGCACGGCGAGACCGGTGCCTAACGACGCGCCAAGCGCGGCGAGAACGGCGCTCTCGGCGAGCAGGAGACGCGTGAGGCGCCGGCCGCCGGCACCGAGCGCGACCCGCACCGCCAGCTCGCGTCGGCGCGACTCGCCGCGGACGAGGAGCAGTCCGGCGACATTCGCGCAGGCGATGAGCATCACGAACCCGACCGCCGCGAAGACGATCAGGAGCACCGGCCGCACGCGTCCGAGGATCTGCTCCTCGACGGGAACCGCGTAGGCATGAAAGCCCAGGTTCGCCATGTAGCCAAACTTCTCCAGCTCGGCGACGAGCGTGCGCAGCTGTGCGTTCGCGGTCGCAGCGGTGGCGCCGGGAGCGAGACGCGCGACCGCGTAGAAGCCGTGGCTCGCACCGTTCTTCGGGAACTCCGGACCAGGTACGGCACCCTGCTGCGCGGCGTCCGTGGCGAGTGGAAACCATGCCTCCGTGGGTCCAGCACCGCCGAAGTCAATCGGGAGACGGAAGCCGTTAGGCATCACGCCAACGATCGTCGCCGGCTGCCCGTTGATCTGAACCCGCCGTCCCAGGACGGAAGGATCCCCGCCGAAGCGGCGCTGCCAGAGTCCGTAGCCGAGCATGACGACGCTTGGCCCATTCGGCCGGTCCTCTTCTGGTGTGAAGTCGCGTCCGACGATCGGCTTCACGCCGAGGATCGGGAAGACGTTCCTGTGTACGTTCGCCGACCGGATGCGCTCGGGATTGTCGCCGTCGAAGGTGACCGAGCCATCGGAGTAGAGCCCGATGTCGGCAAAGGCGGGGACGCGCGCCTTCCATCCCTCCCACTCGTCGTAGGACAGCCACGTCTGATCGAATCCCTTCCACGCGCTCCAGACGACGGCGATGCGGTCGGCATTGCCGTAGGGGAGTGGCGCGAGGAGCACCTGCTTCACGACGCCGAACAGCGTCGTGGTTGCGCCGATGCCTAACGCGAGAGTCAACGTTGCGATGCCCGCGAAGCCGGCTCGCCGGCGCAGGGAGCGCGCGGCGAACGTCACATCGCGCCAGCCATCGTAGAACCAGCTCGTGCCGCGCTCGTCGCGAACGTCTTCCTTGTAGCGCTCGACGCCACCGAAGTCGCGCGTGGCGCGCCGGCGCGCTTCCGCTTCCTGGAGGCCGGCCTCGAGGTGCCGCTTCATCTCCATCTCGAGGTGGAAGCGGAGCTCCTCGTCCATCTCGTGCTCCTGACGACGCCGTCCGAAGAGGGCGCCTACAGACGATGCGAGTTCATGGTACCAGGCCATCTCATCCCCCTTGGAAGGCGTACCGGAGCACGCGGTTCACGGCGCCCGATGCCCGTTCCCAATCGGCGATCTCCGTCTCGAGCTGACGCCGCCCTTCACGCGTGATCGCGTAGTAGCGCGCGCGGCGGTTGTTCTCCGTCGCGCGCCATTCGGCGCGGATCCATCCGCGGCGCAGCATCCGCTGCAGGGCCGGGTAGAGTGAGCCCTGGTTGACGTCGAAGACGTCGTGCGAGATCTCGCGGAGCTTGAGAGACAGACCCCACCCGTGCATCGACTCGGTGGAGAGGAGCTTGAGCGCCAGCATCTCGAGGGTCCCCTGCAGGACGTCGGAGCGCTGATCGGGTCGGCGGTCGGGAGCCATGTTCCTTTAGACGGCCAAAAGGAGAAAAGGGTTTCAATGCCCCGCGGCTGACGTTTCGAAGCGAGCGCCGATCCGCTCGGCCATGGTTCGATCGGCGGCCGAGGAGCCGACGACCACCGACCGATTCAGCGCGACCCCGCGACGGATCGCGAAGTCGATTACCGATCCCGGGATTGGCTTGCGGCACCAGCAGATCGGCGGCCCGGCGTCGTGAGGGCAGCAGGCCGTATCGATCGAGACGCCGAGCTGTTTACCGAGCTCCGCGAAGCAGGCCGCGACCTCGTCGATGTTCGTCTCGCCCCGAGCGATCTGCGGACGCCAGGCATGAACGAACAGGAGGCAGCCTTCCTCGGCATGACGGCGCAGAAGCTCGCGCCGCGCTGGATCGATGAGCACATCGCTCGCTCGAAGCGCGGGCTGTTCGCCGTCGAGCAGATCGTCAAAGTCGAGAATCATGCTTGGCGCCGCTCCACCCCCGATGCGATCATCGCGTAGGAACGGTCGCTCCTCGATCGAGTCGAAGCCTTCATCGAGCGAGGGCCGCTCCAGCGTTCGCTCATAGCGGAACTGCGCGTCGGGGAGAAGGTATCGGGGGTCCTTCTTGCCGCGCTCGCGAATCTCCTCGGGTGTCGGAAGCCTGCCATGCGCTTCGATCATGCGCTGAATGCTGTTGATCTGCGCGTTGGCGACGTCGGTGGTGAGCCAGATGCAGCGGGCGGAGGCGCCGCGGAGCCAGGCGGCCTCGATGACCTCGTTGCGTGCGGCGCGAGTCGGATAGGTGTTGTCGAGGACGATCTGGCGGTATCCGGACGCCAGGAGACCATCGAGCCTCGGCGTGAGATCGGCGAGCGCACCGCCGAGCAGGTCGCGGTTGAGGCGCTCGTATCCTCGAGACTCCATCTCTCGCGCGATCGCCGTTTTGCCGGCGCCAGGCATTCCCATGACGAGGAGAACATCGGCATTGGCGGAGCGCGGACGCCGCTCGGCGCGGCTGGCTCGGAGCAGGCGACCGGAGAAGCTGGCATCGAGCGCACGCCGGTCGTCTTCATCGAGCTCGAGGCCAAGCGCACGCGCGAGCGACGATGCGCTCTCCGGCCGCGTTGCGCCGGGGATCGGGACGAGGCCCTCACCGAAGGTCATCAACCATGCGAGCACGACTTCCGCGTTCGACGCGGCATGCTTGGCGGCGACCTGCGACAGGGCGGCATCACGCGCGAGGCGCTTCACCCTTTCGCCGCCGAGGGGCCGGTAGGCAATGAGACGGATGGCGTTGTCCCGACAATACTCGGCGACACCGTTTCGTAAACTCTCATCATCGAATGGCGAGAGGCTCACCTGCACCGACGCGATGGGAGCGATCGTCAGTGCGACGCGGATCTGACTGACCGTCACGTTGCAGAGGCCAACCTCGCGGATCTTCCCCTCTTCCTGAAGTCGCGCGATCGCGCCGACGCTGGTCTCGATGGGGACGCGTGGGTCGACGGCGTGCAGCTGGTACAGATCGATCGTCTCGACGTCCAGCGCGCGACGGCTCGCCTCACACGCCTCGCGCAGATGCTTCGCGCGTCCGTCGTTCAGCCAGGCACCCTTGGGGCGGCGGATTCCGCCCTTGGTCGCGACGGTGATCCGCGAGCGGTCGCCGGACCACGCGGCGAGCGCTCGCGCGACGAGCCGCTCGTTATGGCCCGTGTCTCGTTCGTCGAGGCAGTAGGCGTCCGCGGTATCGAGGAGCGTCGCGCCAGCATCGAGGGCGGCGCGAATGACAGCGACGGCGCGCTCGTCGTCCCGGTTCGGCGCGGTGGACAACCGCATGCAGCCGAGGCCGATCACTCGTTAGGCCGGCGCTCCGAGGAGATCGCGAATTTGAAGCCGTCGGGATCGCGAACGCGAAAGGCGCGGACGCCCCACGGCATGTCCGCCGGCTCGGCGTCGAGCGAGCCACCGTGCGACTTGATCCGGTCGGCAATCTCATCGACACTCTGCGTGGTGATGAACTGGAGGGAGAACCCTTCTCCCTTTACGCGATCGTAGCCTCTGGCGCCATCGTCCTGGTTGAGCAGAATACGAATGGCGCCCGCCTTGAGAGCAACCGCGCGGAGCTTTCCGTCGCGCTCGATCTCGCGATCGACGGTGAAGCCAAGCAGGTCGCGGTACCACGCGACGCTCTGCCGCAGATCCTTGACGGTGAGTGAAGCGGTCATCTCGCGGGCACGAAACGACTCGGGTTGGACGGGATTCATTGGAGAGTAGAGAGAGTAGAGAGTAGAGAGTAGAGAGTGGACGGTGCACGGTACACCGTCCACGGTCCACGGGTCTGTCCAAACTTGGCCGGGGCCGCGAATTTCGCTACTGACGAAGGCTCTCACTGGAGGATGCCGCGATGCGCAATTCTGGATGGCTGCTCCTGTCGATCGCGTTCGTCCTTGCGGACCGGCTGCCAGCCCAAGTGGCGATTCCCGAGCTCAAGTTCGAGGACCCGCCAGGATTCCTCCGTTCGGGCGCTTTCCCGCCCGCGGATTTCTCGTCGCGGGAAGTCAACGCGTCGCTGCAGGTGTATCCGTTCCGGGCCTTCCGCGGCGACGTGCGCCAGGCATTCTCGCGCACGCTCTTCCGCGACCTCATCGATGCACAGTACCGCGAGGAGAACGTCGCGCCCGGCGCGAAGCTGGATGGCATCACGCTGCCGGGCGCGGAGTATGTGCTTCGCGCTCGGTTCAACGAGATCATCGCCGGGCTGCCGCGAGAGCGGCTGCGCATGGTGGTCGTTTCCGGCGGCGCGGTGGCGATCGTGGATGCGCAGGCGAACAGCCTAACGAGCTGGCAGCACGTGCTGCCCCAGCTCAACGCGTTCGCGTCGACGCTGCGCGTGGTCGCCGGCGGGCCGGAGCCTGACTATTCCGCCCCTGTGGGCGGTGCAGGGCGCAACATCGCCGGGCTGTATATGGGCTTCACGCGGAAGTACATGACGGACCTCCAGCGGGGCCCCGCGTACGGCTACTACGCCAATGCGGTCCAGTACTATCTCTTCTCCGCCGATGGCCGTGTCTATCGCCATTACGACGAGCTCAAAGTCCCCGGCAGGGATCCGGCGCGGTTCGACTTCGCTGCCGCCGAACGTGAGGATCCGGTCAACTCGGGCCGCTACACCATCCGGGGTGATTCGATCTTTGTCCGTCTCGGCCCGGCGGAGCGGCCGGAGCGACTCGCACTGCGCGTGCCGAACGGGAAGTCGATCTCGATTGCGTCGGTGAGCTATACGCGCCAGTGAGCGAGCATTCGCGCAACGCCTAACGAGTCACCGCAGCCAGCTCAGCGCCCAGAGCTGCGCCTCGGAGAGCGTTTGCCAGTCGGACGGATAGGAGAAGACGCGGCGCGCCTCGCCTGGACCATAGAAGATCAAACAGGGCAAGGCACGGATTGGACACCGGTCCTCACAGACGCGCCACGCTACGCCGCCAAGCCGGAAGTCTCGACTGGGCTTCCCCTCGCACTTCGGCAGAACGTCGTCGAGATCGAAGCGTGGCTGCGCGGGAGGCGCTGGATACTGAAGGTTCATCAATCAAATTCACATTCGAAGGCTCGCATATTTTAACGCGCGGGCGCGAGCTCCGCACTCTGAGCGGCACCGTACACACGCTGGGTACGCGAGCGGCGTGCGGCGCTACTCGCCCCGCAGCAAACGCCGCACTTCGGTCAGCCAGTTATGGACAACGACCATGTCGTTGTCGGCGCGCAGCCGGCGAAGAAACAAGAGATGCTTGCCATCGGGCGCCACATCGAATGCCGCGTGCACTGGCGACGAGAGATTGAAGGATTGTGGGGCGAAAAGGCTGTCCCTGCGAAGTACCCGAAACGCCGGCTTGGTTTCGATGGCGGCGACGAACATCTGCGCGTTGTTCACGTAGTAAATTCGTCGGCCCTCAGGCGACCAGACCGGCGTGATCCCGCCAGCATCTGTCACCTTGTACTGCGCACCAGTCGGTGGAAAGGGTTGGACGAAAACCTGGTTCGCGCCATCCTCATCCGAGGTGTAGGCGATCCAGCGGCCGTCCGGCGAGAAGCGCGGCGCGTACTCCTGTGATGGTCCGACCGCTATCGGTCTGCGAGTGGTGTCACCAACCAGCCGCCGATACCAGATGTCGTGCGGATGTTGGGGTGAGGTCGAGCGCACCGCGAGCAGCTCGCCGTTGGGACTGATCGTTCCCTCGAGCATCTGGTCGTTTTTTCTGCCTTCGAGAAGCTGCGGGGCATCGCTGCGATCGGCGTTTTGCATCCAGAGCGCCGTCATTCCGCGTCTGCCGACCGTGGAATAGATCACACGCTTCCCGTCGGGCGTCCATTCGACGCGGTCATTGCGCGAACCATCAGGGGTGATGCGCGTCGCCGTCCTCGACGCTATGTCATAGATCCAGACATCGATCGAGGTTGCCGAGCCGATCGAGACCGCGATTCGCTTGCCGTCGGGAGAGAAACGCGGGAAGAAGTATGGCCTAGGCGGTCCGAGAACAATTTGCGTGTTTCTCGCGGGGTCGAGCTGCACTAATTCAGAGAGCACCTCGTTTGGCGCGTACACCAGCGAGCCGCTTCGTGATATCGAGGCGCGGCCGAGTCCATTCCCCACGATCGGGACAGCATCGGGAAGCCGGACCGGCGCACCCGTCAATTGCGCGTGCTTGGCGTCGAAGGGAACGGCAAACAGCGCGCTGCTCGTCGTCACGTAAATGAGGGCGCCATCGATGACGCCGAGCGGAGTGCCAACGATGTCGACGTACCGAGTGATCCCGGTCTTGAGTGAGACAATCCCGACCTTTGACCCTTCGGATGTACCGCGCCAACTGTAGAAGACCACCGACTCGCCATCGTCGAGAAAATGCGGACCACGGTGGGCTTGTTCGCCATGAGCAGTATCCAGGGTCGTAAGTGCCTTGAGCGCACCACCCGATGCGGGAATCGTGAAGAGCCGATTATCCATCGACGCGACGATCTGATTGTGCGGGCCCCAGTCGATTCCCTCGGTCAGATTTGTGGCGGTAAGCGTTCGTGAAAGGCCAGTTGCGATGTGAACCGTTTTCAGTGCGCCGATCGAGTAGAAGACGAGCCATTGCCCGTCGGGCGAGAATGTCCCCTGCAACCCCGACTCGGTGCCCGGCAACACTCTCGATTTCAAGTCATCGAGAGAACGGATGAGAATGACCGGCTGGCCGCTGGGCGAGAAGCCTGAGTACGCGATCGCCTTTCCATCCGGTGAGATCGCCGGCGCCGGAGAAAGGCCGGGGCGATCTCCTCCGTTCAGCGGCACTGTGAAGCGAAGAACAGTCCCTTGTATAGCGCCAAGCGCGGCCCGCCATTCCACAACGCCCACGGCGGCGCTGGCGACAACAATCGCGATCGCCGCGAATGCGATCAGTGACGTGAACCTGCGCGCGCGAGGTGCCGTCGACGGCAGCGCCGCCGAGGATCGGCTATCGAGGGCATCGCAGAACGCGCCGGCCGTCTCCCATCGGTCCGCCGGCATCTTCTCCAGCGCGCGCTCGACAGCTGCCTCGATGTGCACGGGTACCGCGGGGCGCGCGACGCGCACTGCCCGCGGCTTCTCTGTGAGGACCCGCGCGATGATCGCCTGGGCCGTCGAGCCCGTATGCGGCGGCTCGCCCGTGAGCATCTCGTACGCCATCGCACCTAACGAGTAGATGTCGGTGCGCCCGTCGATCGCGCGGTCTCCCGTCGCCTGCTCGGGACTCATGTACGACGGCGTGCCCAGGCTCACGCCCGTCTGGGTAATGCGCTGTCCACCGGCGTGAGCCGCGGCCAGCGCAATCCCGAAATCGGCGACCAGAGGCTGCCCTTCGTGAAAGAGCACGTTCTCCGGTTTGAGATCGCGGTGGATGACGCCTTGCCGATGCGCGTAATCGAGCGCGCTGGCGATCGCCGTCGTTATGCGGCCGGCCTCCTCGACAGTGAGCTGCTTTTCGCGAGTGAGCCGATGCCGCAACGTCTCGCCCTCGACGAACGGCATGACATAGAAGAGCGAGCCGTTCGGCGCCTCTCCCGAGTCGAAGAGAGGAAGGATGTTCGGATGCTGGAGGTGGGCCGTGACGCGGATCTCGGCGAGGAATCGCTCGACGCCCATGACGGCGGCGAGCTCCGGGTCGAGAATCTTGAGCGCCACCATGCGGTCGTGCTTGACGTCGCGCGCGAGGTAGACCGTCGCCATTCCGCCGGCGCCGATCTCGCGCTCGATCCGATACCGATCCGCGAGCGCGTGAACGATCTGTTCTCGCAGCTCCGTCATGCGGCGAAGCTACCGCCCTTCTCGACCTGCTGCCAGACGGTCTATCGAACGCCGTCGAGCGCGGCGATGGTGGCGATCATGGCAATCACGGCGGTCAGCGCGCGACGCGTGATCTTCTCAGCATCCAGCCATAAAGCCACACGATCACCCCGATGAAGCCGAGCACCCCGAGCCACGGCGCGGGCGTGAAGCTCTCGGGTACAAGGGCGATGGGCGCGTCCTTCGAGAACGCGACGATCAATCCCGCGTTGATCACGCCCCAGATGCTCTCGCCGACGATCAATCCGGATGCGACGAGAGTGCCTAACCGCTGGGCGCGCTCCGGGTTCGGCATCCCACGCACCCGGCCGTCGTACCAGTGCGAGAGTACCGCGCCGATGATGACCGCGAACGTCGCCGACATCGGGAGATAGATGCCGATACCCACCGCGAGCGGCGGAATGCGGAGCCGGCGCATCGCGCCTAACGCGGCATCGAGCACGATGAGCACGACGCCGACGATTGCACCGATGCCGAGCATGCGCCACTCGAGATTGCCGCCGATCACGCCTTGCGCGAGCGCGGAGATGAGCGTTGCCTGCGGAGCGGGGAGAGGGTTCGCGGCGACGACGTGGAGGTTGGGCGCGCCGGCAAAGCCGTATGCCTGCGCGAGCAAGTTGAGCACGAAGGGGATCACCGCGGCACCGGCACCCACCCCGACGATGAGCGCGATCTGCTGGCGCATCGGCGAGGCACCCACCAGTTGGCCCGTCTTGAGATCCTGCAGGTTGTCGTTGGAGATCGTCGCGCACGCGAACACGATCGCCGTGACGAACAGCGCGAACGCCACCAGCGCCTGACGGGTCTCGGCGGTCGGCGTGACGGCGAGGGTGAGCAGCGACGCGCAGATGACGATCGACAGGATGCCGACGCCCGAGATCGGGCTGTTCGAGGCGCCGATGAGGCCCGCCATGTAGCCGCAGACGCCGGCGATGACGAAGCCGATGATGAGGACGAATGGTACGGCGATGAGCGTCAACCGCGACGCCTGTGGAGAGAGTACGGTCGAACGCGCGAAGGTGAACGCCAGCCAGGCGGTGATGACGAGGCACACCGCGGTGAGCGCGTAGATCCACGGCGGCGAGATGTCTCGGTCGCGATCGTCCGCCGTCTTTGCGGCGCGGGAGGCCGCGAGGGTGCTCACGAGTCCACCGACAACGGGCCGCGTGAGCCTGGCCAGGGTGTAGATCGCTGCGACGGCGATGACGCCGGCGCCGAGGAAGCGCACCTGCGTGCGCCAGATCGCCATGGTGTGAACGGCCAGCGCTTCGCCGGCGTTCGCGGGTTGCACGGACGTGAGAATCGGAAGCGCGATGAGCCACGAGATCACCTGGCCGACGAGCATCGCGACGCCAACCGAAAGTCCCACGAGGTGGCCGGCCCCGAGCAGCGCGAGCGACCATCCGAAATTGTAGCCGCTCGACGCCGTTGCCCCGATGCTGTAAAAGCCCGTGAGCTCGGCCGCGGCGATTCGTGTCGCGGTCACGATGGCAAAGCCCGCGGAGGCGACTGAGCCGAGGATTACCGCAACGAGTCCTTCACGCGCTTCGCCCGTGTCGTCCTTCGTTTCGCCGCGAGTTCCGGATCCAACGCGCAGCACTTCGGCCGCGGCGACGCCCTCGGGGTACGGCAGATCGGACGTCGTTACCAACGCGCGACGCAGCGGGATCGTGAAGAGCACGCCGAGCACGCCACCGCTGACGCAGATGAGAAACGACTGCCAGAAGGGGAATCCAGTCCACCAGCCGACGATGACGAGTCCTGGGAGGACGAAGATGATCGCGGACAGTGTTCCCGCCGCCGACGCGACCGTCTGGACGATGTTGTTCTCGAGGATCGACGAGTCCTTCACCGCGCTCAGGATCGCCATCGAGATCACGGCGGCGGGGATCGACGAGGCGAACGTGAGGCCGACCTTGAGGCCGAGGTAGACGTTCGCGGCGGTGAAGACCGTCGTGATGAGCGCGCCGAGGATCAGGCCCCGGACCGTGAGTTCTCGTGGCTTCATGCGCGCTCAACCTACACGTGCCCGGGAGCAGTCGATAGACGGGTCAGCCGCGCCGACGAGTCATTTTCGGACGGGGTGCTCTTCGTCCTTGCTGCGCACCCGCGCAACGACGACGGTGACGTTGTCCTTGCCGCCGCGCGCGAGCGCCAGTTCCAGGAGGGAGCGGCAGCAGGTCTCTGCCGATGTGCACCGCGCGAGGTGCTCCTTGATCTCGTCGTCGGTGACGTGCGTCGTTAGGCCGTCGGTGCAGAGCAGAATGACGCCGCGGCGGCTGACATCGGTGACGAGAACCTCCGGCACCGCCTCCTGACTTCCGAGCGCGCTCCAGAGAACGTGCTTGAGCTGTGACTTCTCGGCCCCAGCCGGAGTGAGCGCACCAGCCTGGACCATCATCTGGGCGAAGGTCTGGTCTGTCGTGAGGCGATCGAGCACACCATCGCGGTAGCGGTACACGCGACTATCGCCGACGTGCACGACGAACGCCCGCGGCCAGAACGAGGCGAACATCGTGAGGGTCGAGGCGCTGTCGCGGCCCTCCTCCTCGGTCATGGCGAGGAGCGCGCGATGTGCCACCATCACGGCGTCGCGCAGCGTGGCGACCGCGGCGCCCTCGTTCGTCGTCGCCATCTCGGAGCAGAGCTCCGTGGCATGCAGAAGATGTTGTGCGACGGACGAGACCGCGCGCGCGCTCCCTTCGGCGGCGCCGGAAAGCCCACCGACGCCGTCGGCGACGAGGAGGAGAAAACCGCGTGATTCGGTTTCCTGCGGTCCGAGGTCAGTGCCGATGCTGGTCGCGTGCACGTGGAGCGTGCGGTGCAGACTCGCGACGAGGAAGTGAT
>JAJKIR010000208.1 GCA_021154325.1 Gemmatimonas sp. | reverse complement strand
GGCCCTCGCGGTGAAGATTCGGTGGCATGAATCAGTCGCCGCCACCGCCCGGTATCGCTCCTCAAGCTGAACGTCAAACGCTCTCCGGCATGTCGGCTCCGCTCATCGGTCGCGGCGGTGAGCTGGCGAAGCTCGGCGCGTCGCTGCAGAGCGCCGAATCGGGGCATGGTGGAAGCTGGGTAATCACGGGCGAGAGCGGCATCGGGAAGACGCGTCTGGCGACGGCGCTGATCGATCTCGCCACGAAGCGCAATTTCGTCGTGACCGTGGGACGCGCGTATCCCGTGGAGACGGGCGTTCCCTACGCGATCTTCTCCGATGCGCTGCTGCCGATTTTACGCGGGATCGATCCGTCGGCGCTGGCTCTGCTGACGCGCGGCGGAAACGCCGAGCTCGTGCAGCTGTTCCCCGCACTCGGAACGGGAGATCGTCCTCTGAACACGAGCGGCGTCCGGGGCGAGCCGGCGGAGCTGCGCGCGCGGCTGCTCTGGAACTTCACCCAGTTCCTCTCGCGCTTCGCGGCAAAGCGGCCGGTGCTGCTCGTCCTCGAGAATCTGCAATGGGCCGACAACTCATCGATCGAATTGCTGCATTTCACGGCGCGGCAGATCGTCGGCGATCGCGTGTTGATCGTGGGCACGTGCAACGACGCCGATCCGCGCGCCGCCGAGGGACAGTCCGCTGTGCGGAGCCTCGAGACGTCGCTCGTTAGGCTCGGGGTCGCGCAGAGCATGCGCCTCTCGTCGCTCGATCTGGCGGCGACCCACGAGCTGGTGGCGCAGGCGCTCGGCGACCTGCCGGCTCGGGAGCTCGCCGAGGCGATCCACCAGCGCACCCGCGGCAATCCGTTCTTCGTCGAGGAAACGCTCAAGGCGCTCTCGGACGGCACAGAGGGCCGCACGCCGACGGCGCAGGATCTACAGGCGCTGAAGATGCCGCAGACGATCCGCGACGTCGTCGTCGCGCGGCTCGGGCAACTGCCCGCGGACGCGCGTCGGCTCGCCGATCTCGCGGCGGTGATCGGGACGCGATCGTCGCACGACGCGCTCGCGTTCGTGAGCCGCCTGCCGGAAGACGCCCTGCTCGCGGCGCTCGACGATCTCCGGCAGGCTCGCGTGATCGAGGAGCACGTCGAGGGCGGCGAGATCCTGTACGACTTCACCCATCCCCTGCTGCAGGAGGCCTTGTACGCCGAGCTCGGGCTGGCACGGGCGCGAGCGCTGCACGCGGCGATCGCGGAATCGCTCGAGGCTTTTCATGGGGCCGCGGCCGAGGCGCACGCGGGGGAGCTCGCCTTTCACTACATGCGCGCCGACGCAAAGCGGCTGGCCGAGAAGGCGATCCACTACCTGAAGGTCGCGGGCTGCGACGCGATGGCGAAGCACGCCGACCGCGAGGCTGCCGACTACCTCGCCGCCGCGCTGGAGCAGCTGGATCGCGCGGGCACGCCTAACGATGAAGCCGCGATCGAGATCGCGCACGAGCTCGCGCGCGCGCGGCAGCGGCTCGGCGAGTACAAGGAGGCGCTGGGCCTCTGGCAGCGCGCGGCGCTCGACGCGGAGCGGCGCGGGCTGCATTCGCGGCTGGCGCACATCCGCCGCAATCTGGGGATGGTCTCGTACTGGAGCGGCCACCACGAGGAGGCCCTCGCGGACTACGATGCGGCGATCGCGGCGGCGACGGCGGCGGGCGATCCCTCACTCGAGGCGCGGACGCTTGTGGCGAAAGGGATGTGCCTCCAGGGACTCGGCCGCCGCGAGGACGCGGAGCGCACGGTGCAGAGCGCGCTCGAGATCGCGGAGCGGCTGGGCAATGCGGCGCTGCTCGCGCGCGTGCACCGCGCGCTGCTGCTCCTCTACGTCTGGACGGGACCGCCGCAGCTCGCACGGCGACACGGCGCGCAGGCGATCGCGCTGGCGGAGCAAGCGGGCGAACGCGGCGTCGCGTGGTCGGCGCACTGGGCGCTCGCGATGCTGGGTGGGCTGACGGCGTCAGTCCAGGATATCACGGTGCACCTCGCGCACGCGCAGCGGGTCGCCGACGAGCTGCGCTCGCCGCTCCTGCGCGCCTGGACGGCGGAGGTGGCGATCGAGTACTACGCCGGGATCGGGGAATGGGACCAGGCAGTTGCGTTGGCGGAACGGACACTGGACGCGGCCCGCTCGTTAGGCCAGCGCGCGCTGCTTCCGCGACTCCTCGTCTGGCTCGGATTGCTCTATTTCGGCCGCGGCAACGTCGATCGCGGAAAGGCCTGCGTGGACGAGGCGTGGGCACTGTCCGGCGCCGAGCGAGGCGGCCCACGCGGCGCGGGTGACGTCCACTCGATCGTGCCGGCGCACACCGGACGCGCCGCGTACCACCTCACGATGCAGGAGTACGAGGAGGCGATTCGCGTCGGTGAGCGCGGACTCGAGATCGCCGACGCGTCCGGCTACGTGGTTTGGGCAGTGCACCGACTGATGCCAGTGATCGCGGAAGCAGCGCTCTGGAAGAGCGACGACACACTGGCGCAACGCATCAGCAAGCGATTGCGGCGTGACGCGAAACGGCTCGAGCATCGCCTGGGGCTCGCCTGGGCGGATGCGTCGGACGCGCTCGTGGAGCTCTTGCGAGGCAACAAGGAGCGATCGGTCGGGATGCTGCGCGAGGTGGCCGAGCAGCTCGAGGCAATCCCGTACGTTCCGGACGCGGCGCGGGTGCGTCGCCAGCTCGCGCGGGCGCTGGCGGAAACGGGCGATCGCGACGGCGCGATGCGCGAGCTGCGTCACGCACATGCGGTGTTCGCGCGGCTTGGCGCGGAGCCGGAGCTGCGCGCGACCCGCGAGCAGCTGCGCGAGCTCGGGGCGCGTCCGCCGGCGCGCGCGCTCGCCACGGGCGCGGCGGGCCTAACGGGACGCGAGGTCGAGATCGTGCGGCTGGTTGCGGGCCGGCGGTCGAACAAGGAGATCGGCGTGGCGCTCGACATCTCCTCGCGCACGGTGAGCACGCACTTGTCGAACGTGTTCGCGAAGCTCGGGGTGTCGTCGCGAGGGGAGCTGGCGGATTACGCGCGCGCGGCGGGGCTATTAAACGATACGTGAGAGAAGCCGGACTGCACTCCTCTCACGCATCGACCATGCATACCGCGCCCCCACGGCACGGCAGCATAGTTGTGGGGCTCCGCCCCACAACTATGCTGCCGTGCGTGGGGCCGCTCGCTGGCGCTCGCTAAAGCTTATTTGGTGTCGCGCGCGCGGTGCGCGCGCTCCTCTTTGCCTAGCTGATATCTACCTTTCTTACTCTTTCTAAAACGCTCAATTGCCTCTCAGGAGGCGCACTTGGCCGGAGCCGGCTTCGATTCTGATGCGGCCGCGGCCGTCGCCGATGCGGCCGACGATGTGATGGCGCTCCATCTTCGTGACTTGGACCGAGAAGTCCGTGTCGATGCCGCCGCTGCCGGTTTCGAGATCGACGTTCGCGCTCAGTGACGCTGGCAGGCGGACCGTGACGCCACCCGAGCCGGCGTCGACCTTCAGCTCATCGACGGTCGACAGCAGCTCCAGCTCCGTACCGCCGCTCCCGGCATCGACGTCGACTCGTGAGGCACGCACGCGTTCCAAGTGTACGCCGCCCGACCCCACGTCGGCCTTCAACTCCGAGACGTCGATGTCTCCGCCGCGGATCGAGCCCGATCCCGTGTCCATCTTCAGACTACCACCTTTGACACCGGTGATCGTTACGCCGCCGGAGCCGGTGTCGAGATCGATGTCGCCCTGCGCATCGGTCACCGAGACGCTCCCTGATCCCGTGTCGAGGGAGAGGCGTCCGCGCGTGCGATCGGCGGAGATCGTCGAGCTCGCGACTTCGACGGCGAGATCCGCGTCGACCATCGTTATGCGTGCGTCGCCGGCAGCGTTGTGGATCACGATGCGCTGACCACGCGGGACGAGCACGCGCAGGTCGGCATAGGCCTCCATTCCCGAGCCGGAGCTCGAGATCTCGACTTGGTTCCGCTCGCGGTTGGAGTAGTCGCGCGATTCGCGCTCACCCCGCTCCCCTCGTTCCCCGCGCGAGAACTCATTACCCCAGGTACCGTCTTCGCGCACACTGATGGTGTTGCGATTGTTGCGACCGACCTCCGGGTACACGATTCGATCCGATGGATACATGACGCGAAGCGTCTCATAGCCCCGGACGGTGCCCTGCTCGAGGCGCAGGCGATCGCCGTCACGTCCACCGCGCGTCACTTCCACGACGACATCCGAGCCACCGCCCGATTCGACGCGGAGCTTGCCGGCGAGGTTGTAAATGGCGATGTGGTCGCCGGAGAGAACACGGCGTTCGGCCTGCGCGTCCGCGCGAGCGTGGACGAACAGCATGGCGGCTGCGGCAATGCCCGGAGACGAAGCAAGGAGTATGAAGCGCATGTTGGACTCGACGCGAGCGATCGGTGATCCAGCACCAACGTCGAGTCAGACAGCGAAATGGACGTGACGGTTGGAAATCAGGTCAGTCGACGTTCTCGATTGCCCACGTCCAATAGACCACATCCTCGGGCGACATATTCCCTCGTGGTACGATCCGGGCGTCCTGATAGCCGTACTGGCCGATATCGAGGAGATACTGAGCGCGCGAGGTGAGTGTGCCCCGGCAGACGCGCTCATCGCTCGGCGGTGCGTCGAGCTCTCCCTGGAGTCGCGTCAGCAGCTCGCCGGCGATGTGCGGCGGGATGCGGTGCCGCTCGGATGGGTAGACGAAGTCGAAGAGAATGAGATTGATGAGTAGTATCTGCCACTGCTGATCGAAGCGCTGCATCAGCCTCGCCCAATCGATATTCTCGGCGCAGGTGCGGAAGATGTGCATGATGTCGGCGCCGTCGTAGCGCTCGCGCTCCATCACGAACGACTTCTGCCAGATCAGCTCCTCGACGGGCGCGATCTTCACCGGCATGCCGAGGACCTCGGCTTCCACGGCGTGCTCGAACCATGCGTCGTCGACACGTGCGAGTCCGTTGCCCGAGCTGAAAACGAGATCGACGTGATCGCCGCCCTGCCTGGCCTTGGCGAGCCAGTGCGGGAAGGTGACCTGCGTCCAGTAGCCGGCGAGGGCCAGTGACTCGAGTGCCTTGTCCAGATCGGATCGGCGGACGAAGAGATCGAAATCCTTCGTCTCCCGGATGATGCCGGTGTAATGGAGGATGGCGTGTGAGCCACCGACCAGAAACGGCACCCGCGCGTCGCTGAGAACGTGCAGCGTGCGGCGATAGAAGGTGTTGGTGTCGCGCCCGGGATCGTCGAAGGTGAGCTGATAGGCCATGCTCGGCCGAAGTGCAATTCCGAGGCTAGAGGCCGAAGCCCGTTCTGCTGGCCCGAATCTGTCGGTACCAGCTGCGGTAGCCATGAGCGGAGGAAGCAGGATGGCAATGGGTCCCGACGTCGTGCGAATAGCGGCGGTCAGCGACATCCACTACTCGAAAAATTCGCCGGGGGCGCTGCAACCGCTCTTCGCTGAGATTACCGAGAGCGCGGACGTTCTGGTGATCGCGGGGGACCTCACCGACTACGGGCTGCCGGAGGAGGCGAAGGTTCTCGCGCGCGACCTGACGACGACCGTGAAGATTCCGATCGTCGCCGTGCTCGGAAATCACGACTACGAGTCCGGAGAGGAAGCCGAGCTCGTGAAGATCCTCTCGGATGCCGGCGTGAAGATGCTCGACGGAGACACCTTCGAGACCCACGGCGTCGGCTTCGCGGGCGTGCGCGGGTTCTGTGGTGGCTTCGGCCGCGGCGCGTTAGGCGCGTGGGGTGAGCCGATCATCAAGGAATTCGTGCACGAGGCGGTGAACGAGGCGTTGAAGCTCGAGTCAGCGCTGGCTCGACTGCACACCGAACATCGGATCGCGATCCTTCATTACGCGCCGATCCGCGACACCGTCGAAGGGGAGCCGCTGGAGATCTATCCGTTTCTCGGATCGAGCCGGCTCGAGGAGCCGCTCACGCGCTTCGACGTGACGGCCGTCTTTCACGGGCATGCGCACAAAGGGAAGCCGGAGGGCGCGACCTCGAAGGGGAGTCCCGTCTTCAACGTCGCCCATCCCGTGCTCAAGGCCTGCTATCCCGACCGCCCTCCGTTCCGGCTGTTCGAGGTGCGCACCGCCGAAGTGGAGGACGCCGAAGTCACGTCGATCTCCGAGCGGCGCCAGCGCGACCGGCGAAGTACGGACAGGATTGCCAGCGCGATCGAGGCGACGGGCGAGAACCCATCGCCGAGCTGAGCCGCGCGCGGCTTTAGAAGACGCTAATCTCCAGCCGATCCGGCCGCGGACTGCGGCATCGTCTCGGCGTACTCACGAAAGCGCTCCAGGTCACCGTTGATCAGCGAGTCGGGCGTGAGGCCGAGGTGAGATGCGATGCTGCCGATGGTGCGGGCGAAGGGTGGCTCGTAATCGAAGACGATCCGAACCTCCGACGCGCCTGCGCCGCGCGGCGTGAAGTGCACCGAGCCGGCGTGAGCGATGTCGGGATCGCCGATGGTCTTCCAGGCAATCAGCTGACCCGGAATGTCGTTGACGATCTCGGAGTCCCACTCGACGTGCTTGCCGCCGGGAAGGTGAGCAACCCAATGGGAGTGCAGATCGTCGCTGCAGCGCACCGAGTCCAGGTGTCGCATGAAGCGAGGCAGATTCGAGAAGTCGCGCCAGAGAGTGTACAGCGCCTCGGCCGACCGCCGCACCTGGATCGATCGCTCGACCTTGATTGCCTTACGAGCGTTGACAGTCGCGGCGCGACTGGTGACGTCGTCGCGATGATGCTGGTCGCGCGATGATTCCGTGCGGTCGTGCAGGGAATCGTCGGACATGGATTCAGGGCGCATGGTTCCTCCGTCGTGAGCGGAGTACCAAGGAGCAAGAGCTATGCTGACTGGACGGGTGCGCTCCGATCGTCTTCGACGTTCGGCTCGATCGCCGCGCGCCGCGGTTGGCCGCTGAGATAGAAGTTCGCGCGGGCGAGATCTGCCTCGAGCTGCTCGGTGCGCGGCACGTCGAAGAGGGCGCGCACGGCGTCCGAGATCCCTGTGTGACGAGGATCGTAGTCGACCTCGACACGCAGTCGCGTGCCGCCGCGGCTTGACGGGGAGAAGCGGATGAGACCGTTGCAGTCGACCACCGATCCAGGCAGCGAACGCCAGGCGATGACGACGTTAGGCACGTACTTGGTCACTTCCGAATTCCACGAGAGCACCTCGCCGCTCGGCGCAATGACTTCCCAACAGGACCGGCCATCCTGGTAATCAGTGATGCGGCGGAGGGATTGCACGATGCGCGGGAAATTCTCGAAATCGCGGCAGAACTCGAAGACTTCATGGACCGGCCGGTCGATCTCGACGGTCTTGCGCAAGTGCACGCGGCGGCGCGCCGCACCGAGGCGGAGCAACTTGCTTGTCAGCTCGGGTGCGAAGGCGGCGAGCAGGAGGCCCGAGGCGGTGAGCCGCGCAGCAATGCTTCGGGACCCGCGAGCGCCATGCCCCCTGGCATAGGCGAGCAGGGCGCCCGCGACGACCGCTTCAGCGATGTGCTGCCCGAAGTGGGGCCGGTTTTTCTCAGCGATGGTGCTCAAGTGGCGTAGTCCGAGGATTCCTGGGAGTAACCCTGCTGAGGCAAGCCGAGTGCCCGCAATGGCCGAGCGTGGTATCGTGTCACCCGTTCCGGCCGCTGAGGAAGGTCTCGAGCTTGTCGAGCGCCTGAGGCATGTCGACGCGCCCGAAGCCGATCCGAAAGTGGTTACCGGGGTGCTCGAATTGCGACCCGGGCAGGAGAAGCACGCCTTCCGTCTCCACGAGCCGGGCGCAGAAGTCGTCGATGGCGCCAGCGGTGTTCGAACAAAGGCGTGGAAAGGCGACGCTGCCGGCGCGCGGTCGAACCCAGGCGAAGCGGCTCTCGTGTCGACCGAAGAAGTCATCGAGCAGCGGGAGATTGCGCGCGATGATCTCGCGACTCCGGCCGATGACTCGATCGCGGGCGCGGAGCGCCATGAGTGCGAGAATCTCGCTCGGCGCGCTGCCGCAGATGGTCGTGTAGTCCTTTAACCGGGCGATCCGATCCAGCAGCTCGCGATCGTGGGTGGCAATCCAGCCTAGGCGAAGCCCTGCCAGCGCGAACGCCTTCGACATGACGCCGAGGCTGATCGTGTGCCGGCCAAGGTCAGCGGCGGGCGGAAGACGCGTCGCTTCGTCGACCTCCAGGTACCGATAGACCTCATCAGAGAAGAGCGTGATTCCCCGCGCCTCCGTCGCCCTCGTCAGGTGCTCGAAGGCCTCGCGAGTGAGGAGCGCACCGGTCGGGCTATGCGGGAAGTTGATGACGATCGCGCGCGTGTTCGGCCGCAGCTCGGAGAGGAGCCGGTCCGGATCGAGATCCCAGCTGCGATCGTCCAGCGGGACGAGCGTGACGGAGGCGCCGACGGATCGCGCCACCTCGTACAGCGATTGATACGCCGGCCAGGCGACAACGAGGTGGTCCCCGGCCGACAGGAGCGCGTGCATCGCGAGGAAGATCGCTTCCTCGGCGCCGGTGAAGCTGAGCACGTCCTCTGGCTCCGCAGTCTTGTAGAGGCGCGCGATCTCGGCACGGAGGAGTGGATGGCCCGTGGATTCGGTGTAACCGAGCCGCAACGTCTCCCAGAGGCGTCGCGACTCATCGTCCGCGAGGGCGAGGAGGTCGGCGAGAGCCAGCGGCTCGATATCGGACGCGCAGAGGATATGGCGAACGCGAAACTCCCAGCGCGCGAAGTAGCGCTCGAGGGCGAAATCGGCGATTTGCATTCGCGTCAGCTCTGATGCTCGATGCCGAGCACGACGCGGACGGTGTCGCGCGCGATGAGCAATTCCTCATCGGTGGGTATGACCCAGACCTCGACGCGCGAGCCGTCGCGGTCGATGCGTCCTTCCTTGCCGCCGACCGTCTGCTCGTTGCGCTCCGTATCCAGCTCGATCCCCATCCACTGCAGCCCGTCGCAGATCCGGGCGCGGACACTGCTCGCGTTCTCGCCGATGCCGCCGGCGAAGATGACGGCATCGGCGCCATTCATGGCGGCGAGATACCCGCCGATGTACTTGCGCGCGCGGTAGGCGAACAGCTCGATGGCGAGTCGCGCCCGGCGATCGCCGTGCTCCGCCTCCTCGGCGAGCAGCTCGCGCATGTCGTTCGTCAATCCGGAGACGCCGAGCAGGCCAGACTGCTTGTTGAGTATTCCCTCAATCTCGGGTGACGAATAGCCTTCCTTGGAGGCCACGTGATCGATGATGGCGGGATCCATGTCGCCGCTCCGCGTTCCCATCACCAACCCCTCGAGCGGGGTGAAGCCCATGGAGGTGTCGATCGATACGCCGCCATCGATGGCACAGGCGGAACAGCCATTGCCGAGGTGAAGCGCAATGATCCTGGTCTGCTCGCGCGTGCGGCCCGTATGCGTTCGATACCGATAGGCGACGTACCGATAGGACGTGCCGTGGAAGCCGTAGCGCCGCACGCGGTGCCGGCGATACCACTGATACGGGAGCGCGTACAGGTACGCGTGGTCGGGCAGCGTGTGATGAAACGCGGTGTCGAAGACCGCGACCTGCGGAATGCCCGGCCCGAGCGCGCCGCGCGCTGCCTGGATGCCCTTGAGGTTGTTCGGATTGTGGAGCGGCGCCAGGTCGATCGTTTCCTCGATGCCGCGGAGGACGTCGTCGTCGATTCGCACCGAGCGCCAGAAGCGCTCACCGCCGTGTGTCACGCGATGACCGACGGCCTCGATCTGCGCGATACTGGAGATCGGCACCGGGGACGCGTCACTGGCCAGCCAGCTGAGCAGGTGGTCGATCGCCGCGCGATGGTCGCGCAGGGGAGCGGTGCCGCGTACCAACGGCTCGTTAGGTACAGAAACACTGTAGATCGTCTCGCCGCCAATGCGCTCGTACTGGCCTCGCGCCAGCCGCTCGTCGGCGGCGTTCAGCATCCGCTCCTCGTCGGTTCGGACGAGCTGGAACTTCAGCGTCGACGAGCCGGCGTTGAGAACGAGGACGTTCATGACGCGACGTCTGTCAGCCGCGATGCCGCAGCTCGAGCGCGCGCGAGCGCCTCGTCGGCGCTGTCGCCGTAGGCCGAGATGTGACCCATCTTCCGGCCGGGCCGCGCGACGCGCTTTCCGTACAGGTGCAGCCGTGTCCATGGCTCGGCGAGGGCGGCGTCGAAGCGCGGCGCCGAGCCGTTCGTCCAGAGATCGCCGAAAAGATTCACGATCGCGGCTGGCCGTACGATCGCGGTCTCGCCGAGCGGGAGATCGCAGACCGCGCGCACGAGCTGCTCGAACTGGCTCGTGGGGCAGGCGAGCTCAGTCTCGTGAAAGGAGTTGTGGGGACGCGGTGCGAGCTCGTTGACGAGCAGCTCGCCCGACGTCGTGAGGAACATCTCAACGGCGAGCAGCCCCTCGAGGGCGATTGCGTCGGCGATGCCGCGGGCGAGGTCGGTCGCGCGCCTAACGAGCTGCGGTGGAAGCGGTGCCGGCATTACCGACCAGGCAAGGACCTGTCGCTCGTGAAAGTTGAGCGCCGGCGGATAGATCGCGGTCGCCCCGTTAGGCGCCCGCGCAATCATCACCGACAGCTCCGACTCCAGCTCGAGCGCCTGCTCGGCAACCGCGGGGCGCACCGCGGCGCAATCGCCGGTGAGGCTCGCCCAGGCTGCTCCGGCGTCGGCGCCCACGGAGAGCCTTACCTGGCTCCGGCCGTCATAGCCGCCGCGTGTCGCTTTCACGACGAGATCGCCGAGGCGGGACGCGGCGCCCGCAAGCGAATCGACATTCGTCACGTCCTCATAAGGCCCTAACGGGAACCCGTTGTCCTTCAGCCACCGCTTTTGTCGCGCGCGATCCTGGATGATCCCGAGCAGGCGAGACGACGGACGCACGGGTGCGTGACGCGCCGCAGCGTCGAGACTCGCGGTCGCGATCTGCTCGATCTCCAGGGTGACGACAGCGCAGTTCCGCGCCAGATCGGCGGCGGCATCAGCGTCGTCGAAGCGCGCGGTCACCACACGATCGACGACGCCGCGCGCGGCACAGTCCGGGTCCGGGTCGAGGACGTGCACATCGTAGCCAAGGGTGCGCGCGGCCATTGCCGTCATTCGCCCGAGCTGACCGCCGCCGAGAATGCCGATAGTAGCGCCCGGCAGAATTGAGTGACTGCTCAACGCGCGCGCTCCGATGAGGGTACATCGTTGGCGTTCATGACCTCGGCGGTCCGGCGCGCGCGCCAGTCGCGGAGCCGCTCCCGCAGCTCGGGGCGCGTTGCCGAGACGATTGCCGCGGCGAGCAATGCGGCGTTCACGGCTCCCGGCTCACCGATGGCGAGTGTGCCGACAGGAACGCCCCTGGGCATCTGCACGATGGAGAGGAGCGAGTCGAGGCCGTTGAGGAGCGTCGCGGGAATCGGGACGCCGAGCACTGGGAGCACCGTCTTCGCGGCGACCATGCCGGGAAGGTGAGCCGCGCCTCCCGCGGCCGCGATGATGACCTCGATACCGCGCGTCTCCGCGGAGCCGGCATACTCGAACATCCAATCGGGAGTCCGGTGCGCCGAGACGATGCGGACCTCGTGCGCAACCTGGAGCTCGGCGAGGAGGTCAATTGCGGGTTGCAGATACTTGAGGTCGGACTTGCTCCCCATGATGACGCCAACGCAGACGGCGTCTCCGGGCACTCGTGAGGCGCTGCGCTGTTTCGCCCCTCGGTTGGGTGTCATGGCGGAAATAAAAGAGGTGCTGGGTGCTAGGTGCTAGGTGCTAGGGCAACAACAAAAAAATCGGCCGCAGCACTAGCCGCGGCCGATCTGGGAAGCTCCCCGAGTAGGACTCGAACCTACGACCACTCGATTAACAGTCGAGCGCTCTACCAACTGAGCTATCGGGGAATAGACAATGAGGACAGACCTCGAAAAATAAGGCGGAAGGCGATCAAGTCAACCGCGCCTCATACCACTCAAGCTCAAGGTGCAGCAATGCTTAGGCGCGAATCACGACGCGACGAGCGATGAAGCTCTCGATTCCGCGCCAACGCTCGGCGGCGCTCCGCCGTTTCGGAGCACGGTCCGCAGCCACTGGCCCGTGTGCGAGGCTTCGACCTTCGCGACCTCTTCCGGCCTGCCGCTCGCGACGAGCTCACCCCCGCGATCTCCCGCTTCCGGGCCGAGATCGATGATCCAATCCGCGAGCTTGATGACATCGAGGTTGTGCTCGATGAGCACGAGCGTATGGCCGGCGTCGACGAGCCGATCGAAAACTTGCGCGAGTCGGCGGATGTCTTCGAGATGGAGGCCCGTCGTGGGCTCGTCCATGATGTAAAGCTTCTTGCCCGCCTTCTTGCCGGCGAGCGCAAGCTCGCGCGCCACTTTGAGGCGCTGCGCCTCACCGCCCGAGAGTGTTGTCGCGGGCTGCCCCAGGCCGAGGTAGCCGAGGCCAACTTGCTGGAGATGCCAGAGTGCCTGTCCGAGCTTCTCCTCGCGAGGGAAAGCGCGGATCGCTTCGTCCACCGTGAGCTCGAGGACGTCGTAGATGCTGCGGCCATTGACCCGGACGTCGAGGACCTCGGGCTTGAAGCGCTTGCCGCCGCAGTCGTCGCACGGCACGTAGACGTCTGCCATGAAGACCATCTCGACCTCGAGGTAGCCGGCACCCTCGCATGTCTCGCAGCGGCCTCCGGCGACGTTGAAGCTGAAGGTCCCCGCTGTGTAGCCGCGCTCTCTGCTCAGTGGCGCATCCGCGAAGATGCGGCGGATCTCGTCGAACGCCTTGACGTACGTGACGGGATTGGAGCGCGGCGACTTGCCGATCGGGCTCTGATCGATCATGACGACGTCGTCGAGTGCCTCGACGCCCGTGATGGCGTCGAACGCGCCCACCGCCTCGCCAAGATGCTGCTTGGCGCTATGCTCACCATGGATGCGGAGCTCCAGCGCGCGCATGAGCACGTCGTGAACGAGCGTGCTCTTGCCCGAGCCCGAGACCCCGGTGACGCAGGTGACCGCGCCTAACGGGATGCGGACATCGACGCCCTTCAGGTTATGCTCGCGTGCTCCCGTGAGCGTGAGCCAGCGCGGCCCGATCCGACGGCGCTTCGCCGGTAGTGGAATCTCGCGCTTGCCCGTGAGGTACGCGCCGGTGAGCGCGCTCTCCGCAATCCGCGACATCGGCCCGGCAAAGACGACGCTTCCACCGCGCTCGCCGCTGCCGGGCCCGAGCTCGACCATGTAGTCAGCCGCGCGGATCGTCTCCGGATCGTGCTCGACGACGATGACGGTATTTCCCGTGTCGCGCAGGCGGTGCAGCAGCCGCAGCAGCCGATCGGTGTCCCGCGGATGCAGCCCGATCGATGGCTCGTCGAGCACGTACAGCGTGTCCACGAGCTGTGAGCCAAGCGAATTCGCGAGGCCGATGCGCTGAGCTTCACCGCCGGAGAGCGTACGCGTCGCGCGATTGAGAGTCAGGTAGTTGAGTCCGACGTCGCAGAGGAACTGCACACGGTCCCGTGCTTCCTTGAGAATGTGCGCCGCAACCTGCCGCTCGAATTCCGTGAGCACGAGCGACGACAGCCATTCGATCAATCGATCGACCGGAAGCTCGCTGACCTCGGCGATGTGGCGCCCAGCGATTCGAACCTGCAGCGACTCGGGCTGCAGCTTCGCGCCGTTACACTCCGGACAGGTGCGCGCGCTCTGATACTGGCGGAGGAAGACGCGGATGTACTGCTTGTACCGCTTCTCTTCGAGATCCACGAGGAATGGAAAGATTCCCTTGTAGCCCCGAGCCTTCCCGTGCAGGAGCTTCTGTCGCTGCGCGTCGGCGAGCTTCTGCCAGGGGACATCCGTTGGGATACGCTCGCGCTTCGCGAACTCGATGAGCGCGCGACGCTTGCTTTCGTAGCGCGGCATACGCCACGGGTCGATGGCGCCATCCTTGAGCGAGCGGTCGGGATACGGGACGATCAGCGCTTCGTCGTACTCGAGGGTGGCGCCGAATCCGTTGCAGCGGTTGCACGCGCCGCGCGGGCTATTGAAGGAGAAGAGCTGAGGCGTCGGCGACGGCGCGCGTGTTCCATCGTTGGCGCACTCGAAGCGCTCGGTGAAACGCCACCGCTCGAGGGTTCGCGGAAATCGTGGTGATACGACGGCCGTCGTGAAGAGGATCACGCAGTCGCCGTCGCCCTCGCGAAAAGCCGTGCCGATGGCGTCGGCCAACCGGCCGCGCGACTCGTCGTCGACAGCGAGCCGGTCCACGACGACGAGCACCTCCTTCGCGAAGGTGATATCGATCGGCTGCGTCGCGAGCTCGTCCAGGTGCCTAACGACGCCATCGATGGCGATGCGGAGAAAGCCCGCCGCACGCAGGTTTTCGACGACGACATCGTGCGTCACCTCGTCGGACATGCGCAGCGGGAAGGCGACGGAGAAGCGGGTGCCCGCCGGCAACTCGCCGATCGAGTCGGTGACCGTCTGCACGGTGTCCGGCTTCATCTCTCGCCCGCAGAGCGGACAGAAGGTGCGGCCGATGCGCGCCCAGAGCAGCCGCAGGTAGTCGTAGATCTCGGTCGCCGTCCCCACGGTCGAACGCGACGTCTTCGTCGGGTTCTTCTGCTCGATGGCCACCGCCGGTGAGAGGCCCTCGACGGAGTCGACGTCGGGTTTCTCCATGCGCTCGAGGAACTGCCGAGCGTACGCGGAGAGCGACTCGACATATCGGCGCTGCCCCTCGGCGTAGATCGTGTCGAAGGCGAGTGACGACTTGCCGGAGCCGGAGGGACCCGTGATGACCGTGAAGGTCCTTCGCGGTATCCGGAGGTCGAAGCCCTTGAGGTTGTGCTGCCGTGCGCCCCGCACGACGATGGCGTCCTTCATGGGGCGAAAGTTAACCGAAGGAGTGCGTTCCGGCTGCCGTTGGCGGAGCTCAGGAAGGGCGGGTGATTGCCCGCAGCAGTCGGCCGGCGACGAGCACGACGATCGCGCCGGCGGTGGCGATCGCGATCGATCGGAGGTCCAGCTCCCCCTGGGTGACCTCGCCCCACCCGACGTACGAGCCGATCAGACCGCCTAACAGCGCTCCGCCGATGCCAAGGATGATCGTGAACAGGCAGCCCGCGGGGTCGCGTCCGGGAAGTATCCACTTCGCGAGCGAGCCGGCGATGAGGCCGAGGAGGATCCAGTAGAGCCAGAGGGGCATTTGGGGAGTTATCAACTATCTGCCATCTGCTGGAAGGTAGCAGAAACAGGCGCGCATTTAGCCACGAGGAACTAACCGAGGAAAAGGGTCGCCGCGCCCCGTGCAAGTCTGGTCGCATGGAGAGCCCAGGGTCTTTAGACGCGAATGACGCGAATGCGAGCGAATCCAATCGAGCGCACGATCGGCTCCCATCGCGCTTGGCCAATTTGTGATGGACTTTGATGAATTCAGAGCGGCGCCGGTGGGATTCGCTCACAATTCGCGTTCATTCGCGTCCCAGAACCCTGGGCCCTCCATGCGGCGCGGATGGTTTTGAAATTCCCAGAAGAACCACAAGAAACGGCCGGCGCGTCATCGCGCCGGCCGGAGTACTCGAGATGCGAAGGTGCTAGAGTGTCGTGCTTCTCGTACGCCCTCGCGTTGTCATGCGATAGATCCAGAGCAACAGCAACGAACCGAGAATGGCCAGGATGATGCTCCAGAGTGAGAACCCATTCAACCCGGTTCCGGTGACGAGATTACCGAGGAATCCGCCCAGGAACGCACCGACGATTCCGATGAGAATCGTGACGATGATTCCGCCCGGGTCATCCCCCGGCATGATCGCCTTCGCGATCGCGCCCGCGATCAGGCCCAGTACTATCCACGCTACGAAACCCATATCGTCTCCTCCAAAAATTGGGGGTATGACTGCGCCCGTAGAAAACGCAACCGATGTACCACACGGCTTGAATTCGGGCCGGAGACAGACGACCTGAAGCGTGCCGAGACCGCTCGACGGCTCGTTACTTTACGGCAATGTCGTCGCCGGTCACCGAATACCACGAGGAGGACGCGCTCGGGAAAGCATACGATGGTCGGCTCATGCGCCGGCTCCTTCGTTATGCGCGGCCGTACTCCTGGCTCGTGGCGTCGTCGTTGAGTCTGCTCGCTGTCGAAGGCGTGCTGCAGCTGGTCGGACCGCTGCTCACGCAGCGCGTGATCGACGTCGCGCTGCCAGCACGCGACGTCGTGGCCGCGGGAAGGATGGCAGCGCTGTTGGCGGCGGCACTCTCATTCTCCTTCGTCGCTTCATATGGTGAGACTTTGCTCACCAGCCTGCTTGGCCAGCGGGTGATGCGTGATCTACGTCACGAGCTCTTTGCGCATCTGCAGCGATTGCCGGTCGCGTTCTTCGATCGCAATCCCGTCGGTCGACTGATCACGCGCGTCACCTCCGACGTCGAATCGCTGAACGAGCTGTTCACGGCGGGCGTCGTGTCGGGAATGGGCGATCTGTTCACGCTCGTGGCCATCAGCGTGCTTATGATCTCGATCGATTGGCGGCTCGCCCTGGCGTCGTTCGCCGTGATTCCGTTCATCTGGATGACGTCGACCGTCTTTCAGCGGTCGGTGCGCGCCGCTTATCGAGAGATCCGGACCCGAATTGCGCGTATCAATGCATATCTCCAGGAGCACATCACGGGGATGCGCATCGTGCAGCTCTTCGGTCGCGAGCGCGAGGAGCTCACGCGGTTCGATCGGCTCAATCGCGACCATCTCGACGCCCATCTGAAATCAATCCGAGTGTACGCCCTGTACTTCCCGGCGATCGAGATCCTCACGACGGTCGCGCTGGCGAGCTTGATCGTGGCCGGTGCGCGTCGCGTGGAGATCGGCGCGCTCACGGTCGGCACCGTCGCCGCGTTCCTCCAGCTCGTGCGGCGGTTCTTCGATCCGCTGCAGGATCTCTCGGACAAGTACAACATGCTGCAGCAGGCGATGGCCGCGTCCGAGCGCATCTTCAAGCTTCTCGACACGCCGGTGGCGCATGACGCAACCGCGATTGCTCGCCTAACGACGACGGCCGAGCAGCGCCGCGCTTCCCGCGAGGTCACCGTCGAGTTCCACGATGTGTGGTTTGCTTACGACATCGCGCACGTCGCCCGGGCCACCACGTCCGGGGAGCAGTCTCCCGAATGGATCCTCAAGGGCGTGAGCTTTCGCGCCAAGCCAGGCCAAACGGTGGCGCTCGTCGGACACACCGGTGCGGGGAAGACGACGATCGTGAATCTCCTCCTCCGATTCTACGATCCTCAGCGCGGACGAATCACCGTGAATGGCGTCGACATTCGCGAGATGCCCGTCGACGAGCTTCGCTCCCTGATCGGCTACGTGCAGCAGGACATCTTCCTCTTCGCCGGCGACGTCGCGAGCAACATCCGCCTCTCGAATCCGCTGAGCGACGAGGACCTGGCGAAAGCGGCGGCGCGCGTGGGTGCAGACCGGATCATTCGCCGGTTTCCCGAGGGCTACGCGCACGTGCTTGGTGAGCGCGGCGCCTCGATCAGCGTCGGCGAGCGACAGCTCCTCTCGTTCGCGCGGGCGATCGCCGCCGATCCCGCGTTGCTGATCCTCGACGAAGCAACGAGCGCCGTCGACAGCGAGATCGAGGCGGAGATTCAGCGGGCGCTCGCCATTCTCATGACTGGGCGGACGACGATTGCTATCGCGCACCGGCTGAGCACCATCGTTGGAGCGGACGAGATTCTCGTCTTGCACCATGGCCAGGTGCGGGAGCGCGGGACGCATCGCGAGCTGATGGCGCGTGCGGGATTGTACGAGCGGCTGTATCGGTTACAGACCGGCGTAATGAGTGGGCGAGCCGAGTCGCCGCGTGCACTCGCGAGCGGGATGTGAGCGGAATGCGTGAGGCGTTGTGCGCGCACAACGCTCCAACTGCTGTATTTTGGGGCGCTTGCCAGGCTCGGGGTGGGTGGGGTAGTTTCTGCCCACCCAGCTCGCTGCGCTCGCAGCAGCTACAATGGCCCGCCGCGCCAGCGCCACTCGATGCCGGTTCTCCGAATCAATGATGCTGAACACTCGCTTGGGTCCGGCACGACACGACTCGGTGGTGGAGGCGACGTCGACATTCGGGTGTCGGAGGACGAACGACTTGGAACGCAGGCGGTGATCGACCTTTCCGAGGGCCACACGGTCATTCGGCGTCTTGGTGACGCCGCGGTGAAGGTGAACGGCGTGCCCCTCGGCGCCGAGCCGACGCCGCTGATGCACGGTGACAAGATCGAGATCGCCGGGCGCGAGATGTTTTACGCCGAGGACACGAAGGGTGGCACGACCCGTCACGTGATGCAGTCCGATGTGCGCTCGATCCTCGAGAAACGGGCAGCGGGCCCGCGAGGGACGATCGGCTCAGGGGGGCGCCTCGTCTCCCTTGTCGACGGCAAGGAATACATCGTGATGGAGCGCGGGATCATCATTGGCCGCGACGCAAGCGCGGACGTTGTCGTCGCGCAGAGCGAAGTCTCGAGAAAGCACGCGGAGATCATCCCTTCCGAGCGCGGTTACGTCGTCCACGATCACAGCACGAATGGCGTCTACGTGAACGGCGTGCGCGTGCTGCAGTCGCAGGTACTCTCGCGTTCGGATGTCGTCCGCGTTGGCTCGGAGGAGTTCCGGTTCTACGCGGACGTGATGATTTCGGGCTCGATGCCGAAGGCGTCCATGCCCGCCACTGCGACTCCGCCGACCTCGGCGGCCGCGCCGCCGGCGTCAGCTAACAGCCCGCGGCCCGCGACCAGCGATCGAGCGGATGTGCCGGCGCCGCCGGTCGAGGAGACGGTCAAGCCGGTGCCGCCGATCGCGCCCGCGGTGGCGGCGTCGTCGGCCGCGGACACATTACGGATCGCCGCGATTTCAGACGAGGCAACGGCGAACCACCCGACGGCCGGCGACGATCCGCGTCCGCTCCTCGCCTTCCTCGAGGTGATCAACGAAGGCTTCGAGCGCGGGAAGCGGTTCGAGGTCCGTGTTCCGCTCGCGCACATCGGTCGCGGCGCGCACAACGACGTCGTCATCGACGACGACAGCGTGTCGGATATCCACGCCAAGTTGCAGCGACGGGAAGACGGGTGGTACCTCATCGACCTCGGCTCGACGAACGGGACTTACGTCGGTGGTTCGCGCCTCACGAATGAGCGTCGCCTGGACGGAGCGCCCGACGTTCGGTTCGGTGGGGTGAAGCTGACGTTTCGTGCCGCGGATGTTCCGGTGCCCGCGGCGAAGAGCACGAGAGCGATCGCCTCGACACCGATCGATCGCACCAAGTTGCCGCCGCGAGAGCCGCGGCCCACGGTACCGCCGAAACAGCCAGTCACCGCGGCGCCGGCCACACAATCGGGATCGGGTACTTCCGCTTGGACGTGGGTCGCGATATTGATCGTCGCCGCCGTCGTTGCTTTTTACCTCCTGAAGAGCTGACGAGTTGATAGTGCGTCTGCTTCACGCTGCTCGGACCGATGTCGGGATGATCCGCTCCGGCAATGAAGACAACTTCGCCGTGGAGGCGGACGCTCAGCGTGGGCTCTTCATCGTCGCCGACGGCATGGGGGGCCACGCCGCCGGCGAGGTCGCGAGCGAGATGGCGGTCCAGATCGTACTCCGCGAGCTGATGGAGATCCGCGATCTCGAGACGAACGGGGTGGACAAGCGCCTCACCGAGGCCTTGAAGACGGCGAACCGCGCGATCCATGAGCGAACGCTCATCGAGGTCGACAAGCAGGGAATGGGCACGACCGTGTCCGTGCTCATCATCTCAGGCCGGCGGTATCTCATCGGTCAGGTCGGCGACTCGCGCGTGTATCTGCTCCGCGACGGTGCGCTCACGCAAGTGACGAAGGATCACTCGTACGTGCAGGAGCAGGTGGACGCCGGTTTCCTCACGCCGGAGCAGGCGCGCTACCACCCATACAGCAACGTCATTACGCGCTGCGTCGGCGCGAGTCCCGACGTCGAGCCCGACGTCTACCGTGGCGAGGTCAAGCTCGGCGACATCTTCCTCGTCGCGAGCGATGGGCTCACCGGGATGGTCGACGATCGCCGGCTCCAGACGCTGCTCATCTCGCGTTGGACGCCGGACAAGAAGGTGCATCAGCTCATCTCCGAGGCGAACGGCCGCGGCGGGCTGGATAACATAACCGCGATCGTCGTCGAGATCGCCGACGTGGACGGCCCGCGCGCGGATACGCCGACGGGACCGATGGCGACGCAGCCGCGCACGCCATGAGTGACGAGACGGTCGCGTCCGTCGCTCAGCTTTATCTCGGTAACATCCTCTACGCGCTCGAGCGCGCGGCGCTGAGCCTCGAGGAAGACAATCGGCGCGACGATGCCGCGTTCTATCGGGGCATCGCCCGAAAGCTCGCGGAAGCGCGCGGCCGCGAGCGCGGGGCTCAGGTGGAAGCGCGATAACTCGCGCTTTCGCGAGAGGGCGCGGCGCGCGATATTAGCCGCGCCAGTTGGACTCCCTCCCGAGGTACCCACATGCATATCCGCCGTTCACTCCGGCGCATCGCGCTCACTGCCGCTGCGCTGACCGTCGCCGCCATTCCGGCGCGCGCGCAGAAGAGCGCGTCGAAGCCTTCGCTCGCCGGCCTCGATCAATACATCACGAAGACGATGCAGGACTGGAAGGATCCTGGTCTTGCCATCGCTGTCGTGAAGGACGATTCCATCGTCCTGATGAAAGGCTACGGAACGCGCACGATGGGAAAGAGTGAGCCGGTCGACGAGCACACGATGTTCGCGATCGGATCATCCTCGAAGGCGTTCACGGCGACGCTCGTGGCGATGCTCGTCGATCAGGGCAAGATGAAGTGGGATGATCCCGCGACCGCGTATCTGCCCGGCTTTCAGCTGTACGATCCGTACGTGACGCGCGAGCTCACCGTGCGTGATCTGCTCACGCATCGCAGCGGTCTGGTTCGCGGTGACCTGATGTGGTACGCGACCGATTACAATCGCGATGAGATCCTGCGGCGAGTTCGTTTCCTCAAGCCGACGTGGAGCGTGCGCTCACACTTCGGCTATCAGAACATCATGTTCCTCGCCGCGGGGCAGGCGGCGGCGAAGGCCGCGGGCACGACGTGGGACGATCTGGTGCGCGAACGCATCTTCGCGCCGTTAGGCATGACGGAGTCGAACACGTCGGTGCGCGATCTTGCCGGCAAGGCGAACGTCGCCACGCCGCACACCGACGTCAACGACACGCTGATGACGGTGCCGTGGCACAACATCGACAACATCGGCCCGGCCGGCTCGATCAACTCGAATGTGGCCGACATGATCAAGTGGGTGCGCTTTCAGCTCGCGCAGGGGAAGGTCGGCGGCAAGTCGCTCGTGAGCGCCTCCGCGATCGGCGAGACACACATGGCACAGATGACGATTCCGGTCGGTCCCGACGCCCGGCAGCTCAATCCATACACCCACCTCGAGGCGTACGGGATGGGCTGGTTTCTCCAGGATTATCGCGGCCGGGAGCTCGATCAGCACGGCGGCAACATCGACGGCATGAGCGCGATGGTCGCCATCATGCCGGAGGAGAGGATCGGACTGGTGATCCTCACGAATGCCAACGGCTCGCCGGTGCCGACGATCACCATGAACCGCGTGCTCGACGCGCTCCTCAACGAGCCGGCGCGGGACTGGAACGCGGAGTACAAGAAGCAGTTCGAGAAGCTGCGTGCGCAGGGGAAGGAGGCGGAGCAGAAGCGGCTCGCGCAGCGCGCGATGGGAACGAAGCCGTCGCTGCCGCTCGACCAGTACGCGGGCGTGTACACTGACAGCATGTACGGTGACGTCAATGTGCGCATGGACAACGGCGCGCTTCGCGTGAAGTACGGCACCGCCTTCGACGGCACGCTCGAGCACTGGCATTACGATACCTTTCGCGCCACTTGGCAGAGCCGCGCCACGGCTCAGATGTTCGTGACGTTCGCGCTCGGCGCGGATGGAAAGGTGCGCACGCTGGACCTCGAGGGGATCGGCTCGTTCGGACGGAAGCCCGACGCGCCGGACACGACGCGCAAGATCGTGCTCGCGGCCAACGAGGCAGGGAAGCTCACCGGGACGTTCGTCTCGGAGGCGCCCGCGCTCTCGATCGACGTGAGCTACGACGGGGAGCTGAAGCTCACCGTGCCGGGTCAGCCGGTGTACACGCTGCTCGCCGATTCGCCGACGCGCTTCCGCCTAACGGGAACGGGCATCCCGGCGGGGTTCTTCCTCGAGTACGAGGTGGCGAATGGTGTTGTGAAGACCGTGAGGTTGATTCAGCCGAGTCCGCGACCGACGCTGACGTTTGCGCCCAAGCGTTGACATCAACGACGAAAGAAGCGGGAACCGCATGAGGAGCGGGGGCCGCATGAGCAGCGGAAACCGCGTATGAAGCGGTAACCGCATAAACGACGGATGAATCCGGATTGCCGGGCGCGAACCGCCCGCCTTCCTTTTTCGCACCGCCATTCATGCGGGTTGCGCCGTTCACGCGGGTTCCGCGTTTTATGCGGTTCCCGCGTTTTATGCGGTTCCCGGCTTTTTTGCGGTTCCCGATCTTCTTGCGGTTCCCGCTTCTCATGCGGTCTCCGCTCTTTTGTCGGTCCCTGCTCTCTATGCCGTTAGCTGCTCGTGTACTTCATCACGGCTGCGCGTCACCAGGGCGAGTACGCGCTCCCGCTCCAGCCGGACCGGCCGGCAGGTAAAGACGCGCAGCCAGCGCGCCGATCGATAGAACTCTTCGGCGAGCTTCGGCAGGTTGATGGCGCTCACGTTGCTCCCCGTGAGGCGGAAGACCTCACCATTGCGCCGTTGCACGGGGAGGTCGAGGCCGAGCATTTGAGTCTTGGTCGGGTAGTCGAGCAGAAGCTCGCCGGCATTGAGACCGAGCTCGCGCGCGAGCGCGTCCTCAACGCGGCGTGTGAGTGAAGGGTCGTCAGCGATCCACTCGGCGGCATCGGGGGTGAGGTCGCCAGCGGGGCACTGAAAGGCGCGTTTGAAGAGCCGGCGCTCTCGCAACGCGGCGAGCAAAGGGCTCGGCGCGCGCCGCGCCAGGTCGTGGAGCAAGCCCTCGTCGGTGAAGGCAGCCAGCGTCTGCGCGTCGAGTGAGCCCGCATTCACGGCGTCTGCGACGAGCCGCTTGTACATCGCGGTCGCGCTCCGCACCGCGTGGTGCCAGTAGACATTCCGATACATCTGGTACCGAGCGAAGAGCAGCGACTCCAGGGCCGACAGCCCCTTCTCGATGATGCCGATCTCGGGTCCGGATGTCCCCTCGACGACCGTGAGGGAATTCAGCAGCCGGTCGACGTCGATCTCGCCGTAGGGCACGCCGCACATGAAGGCATCACGCCGCAGATAGTCGAGTTTGTCGAGATCGATGGAGCCTGAGATGAGCCGCTGGAGCGGACTCCAACTCTCGCCCCGGATGAGCGCCATGACCTCGTTAGGCGTGTCGTCGCCTATTTCGGCGCGGAGGATCTCGGCGATGGCACCCTCCGTGATCAGCGGACGAGCAACTTCCTCGTGATGCAGGGCCCCGATCTCCTCCAGGGCGTGGGAGAACGGGTAATGGCCGATGTCGTGCAGCAGCGCCGCGATCCTGACGGTGGAGCACGCGAGGCGCGGGATCCCAGCGAGCACGCCGCGCTCATCCAGCAACGTGAGTGCGCGTCGGGCCAGGTGATAGGTGCCGAGCGCGTGCTCGAACCGGCTGTGCGTCGCGCCCGGGTAGACGAGGAAGGCCAGGCCCAGCTGACGCACGTAGCGTAACCGCTGGAACGCCGGCGAGTCGACCAGTCGCATCGCCAGGGGATCGACGGCGACGTTGTTCCAGAGGGGATCGCGAATTATTTCCATCGTGGACATCGTCTAGCGACGACAGCTCCTCGCGAGGGCAGGCATCAACGGTTCTGAAAAACGAAACGGCCTGAAACCGCGCGGAAAATGCCTGATCTCCATAGCGAAGAACCCGGCCTTTTCTCTGCCGTTTCAGGCAGTTTCGAAGTTGAACAATTACAACTCTGTCTTTGCCCGGAGGCAACGACGGCGCACCGAACCGTCCCGACTAGACTTTCGGCCCCGCCTTGCGGACCGCCTCGCTCACAAAACTTTCGAACTTCGTGAAGTTCTCGCGAAACATTCCTGCGAGCTTCTTGGCCTGCGCGTCGTAGGCGGAGGCGTCCTTCCAGGTGTCCCGCGGTCGCAGCACGTTCTTCGGCACGCCTGGGATTTCAGTCGGAGTCGCGAGACCGAAGACGGGATCCACCTCGGTCTTCACGTTCGCGAGATCACCGCGCAGGAGCGCGTTCACCATCTCGCGCGTGTGTGAGAGCTTCATCCGCGAGCCGACGCCGTAGGCGCCACCTGTCCAACCCGTGTTCACGAGCCACACGGCGGCTCCGTGCTCGTCGATGAGACGGCCGAGCATCTCCGCGTACTTCCACGGATGCCAGACGAGGAAGACCGCGCCGAAGCAGGAGGAGAAGGTTGCCTGTGGCTCCTTCACGCCTCGCTCCGTGCCCGCGACCTTCGCCGTGTAGCCTGAGAGGAAGTAGTACATGGCCTGCTCGCGCGTGAGCTTCGCGACCGGCGGCAGCACGCCATACGCATCTGCCGTGAGGAAGACGATATTCTTCGGGTGGCCGCCGCGCCCGTTAGGCACGAAGTTCGGGATGTACTGCAGCGGGTACGACGCCCGTGTGTTCTCGGTGACCGACTGGTCCTCGAACTTTACCCGGCGCGTGATCGGATCGAGTACCACATTCTCGAGGATCGTGCCGAACATTTGCGTCGTCCGGTAGATGTCCGGCTCGCCCTCGGCCGAGAGGTTGATCACCTTGGCGTAGCAGCCGCCCTCGAAGTTGAAGACACCTTCGGGCGACCATCCGTGCTCGTCGTCGCCGATCAGCGCGCGCTCGCGATCCGCCGACAGCGTCGTCTTTCCGGTGCCCGACAACCCGAAGAACAAAGCCGTGTCGCCCGCCTTCCCGACGTTGGCGGAGCAGTGCATCGAGAGCACGCCCTGCTTCGGCAGGTAGTAGTTCATCACGGTGAACATCGCCTTCTTGAGCTCTCCGGCGTAGCGGGTGCCCCCGATGAGGATCATGCGTTTGGCGAGATTCAGCACGATGAACGTGCTGGTGCGCGTCCCGTGCTTCGCCGGATCGGCCTGGAACTCGGGCGCATGGAGCACCGTGAAGTTCGGATCGAAAGTCGCCAGCTCGGCGACGTCCGGCCGGATGAACATGTTTCGCACGAACGCCATGTGCCACGCGCTTGGCGACACGTATCGCACCGACAGCCGATACTTCGGATCCGCGCCGCAATAGAGATCCTGGACGAAGAGCTCCTCGCGGTCGTTCAGGTAGGCGCGGACGTCAGCAAGCAGCAGCTCGAACTTCTCCGGCGCGAACGGCTGGTTGACCTTCCCCCAGTCCACGTCCTTTTCCGACTGTGGCTCGCGCACCACGAACTTGTCGTTCGGAGATCGCCCCGTGTGCGGCGACGTGATGGCGACGAATGGCCCCATCTCGGCGAAGTCGCCCTCGGAGCGCCGCACGGCATTCTGGATCAGCACCGGCGCGACGAGATTCCAGTGAACCTCGCCGTTAGGCGCGAGTCCCTGCGCCTCCAGACCAACGCGGCCCTGGAGGTCGGCGGCTTCCTGCTGCGGCTGCGTCTGCGTTGCCATATCGGTCATAACCTCGAGTACATTGTCGGCGCGATGCCGTTGGCGGGCGTGTTCCGCGCCGCCGCTGGCTCCGCTGGCTGTGAGCGCCCCTGTGCATCGACGACCGCTACCGCGGTCATGTTCACGATGTCCTGCACATCGGCGCCGCGCTCGAGCACGTGGACAGGGCGACTCATACCCACGAGAATCGGGCCGATGGCGGTCGCTCCGCCCAGGTGATCGAGCAACTTGTACGCGATGTTCCCCGCGCTCAGGTTCGGGAAGATCAACACGTTCGCCTGCGACTTGAGCGCGCTGAAGGGATAGTCGCGCTGCAAGATCTCGGTATCGAAAGCCGTGTCGGCCTGCATCTCGCCGTCCACGATCAGCGAGGGATCGCGTTGTCGCAGCAACTGCACGGCGCGCGCCACCTTTTCGGCCTCGGCGTGCCTCACGGAGCCGAAGTTTGAGAACGACAACATCGCGATGCGGGGCTCGATGCCGAAATTCCGCGTCACGCGGCTCGCTGAATACGCAATTTGCGCGAGCTGTTCGGCCGTTGGCTCGATGTTGACCGTCGTGTCAGCGCAGAAGACGACATGCTTCTCGAGCACGAGCATGTACATGCCGCTCACGAGCCCCGACTTGGGATGCGCGCCAATTACCTCCAGCGCCGGGCGGATCGTTTCCGGATAGTGGAGATTCACCCCGGAGAGCAGGGCATCCGCGTCGCCGCGGGCCACCATGCAGGATCCGAAGTAGTTCCCGTTGTACAGCCGACGGCGCGCCTCCTCGAGACTCATCCCTTTCCGCTGGCGCTTCGCCCACATGAAGTGGGCATACGCTTCGCGCCGTGGTGAGCTCGATGGGTCCTCGATCTCGATCTCGTCGAGCGACACGTTCATCTGAGATGCCGTCCGCTCGATTGCCGCCCGATTGCCGAGCAGAATCGGGTGAGCGATGCCCTCGTCGACGGCAATCTGTGCCGCGCGAATGATCTTCGGCTCCTCGCCCTCCGGATAGACCACCCGCTTCGGCGTCGCGCTCGCCCGGTTGATGATGCCGCGCATGATGCCCCGTGCGCGGCCGAGGCGGGCCTCGAGTCGCTCGCGATAGGCGTCGAGCTCGACGAAATCATTGGCCGCGCCGCTCGCGACCGCCGCCCATGCCACCGCCGGCGCCACCCAGAGCAGGACGCGTGGATCGAATGGGAAGGGAATCAGGTAGTCGGGACCGAACTTCACCTGGCGGAGCCCGTAGAGCGACGCCACGCTGTCCGGCACGTCCTGCTTCGCGAGGAGCGCCAACGCGCGCGTCGCCGCCATCTTCATCTCCTCGTTGATCTCCGTCGCGCGGACGTCGAGCGCGCCGCGGAAGATGAACGGGAAGCCGAGGACGTTGTTGACCTGGTTCGGATAATCGCTCCGCCCGGTCGCGACGATCGCATCGTCCCGCACCGCGCGCACTTCGTCCGGGAGGATCTCGGGCACGGGATTGGCGAGCGCGAACACGATGGGCCGGGGCGCCATCTTCGCGATCATCGGACCGTCAACGGCGCCCGCGACAGACAATCCCACGAATACGTCGGCGCCCACGAGCGCGTCGGCAATGGTGCGCGCCTTCGTGTCCACCTGGAAGCGCGCCTTGTACGGATCCATGTCGCCGGTGCGCCCCTTGTAGATGACGCCCTGGCGGTCGCACATGAGTATATGCTCACGCTGGACGCCGAGCCGCACGTAATGCTCGGCGGTGGAAATCGCGGCCGCGCCGGCGCCGGAGAAGACGATCCGGACGTCCGCGATATCCTTTTCGACGATCTCGAGCGCGTTCAGGAGCGCGGCACCGGAGATGATCGCGGTGCCATGCTGGTCATCGTGAAAGACGGGAATCCGCATCGTCTTGCGGAGCGTCTCCTCGATGTAAAAGCAGTCGGGCGCGCGGATGTCCTCGAGGTTGATTCCCCCAACGGTAGGCTCGAGCAGCTGGCAGAACTTGATGACGTCATCGGGATTCTCCGAGCCGACCTCGATGTCGAAGACGTCGATGTCCGCGAACTGCTTGAAGAGATTCCCTTTTCCTTCCATCACCGGCTTGCCCGCAAGAGCGCCGATGTTGCCGAGGCCGAGGACGGCGGTCCCGTTGGTCACGACCGCGACGAGATTGCCCTTCGCCGTGTAAGTGTACGCGAGATCCGCGTCGTTCTTGATCTCGAGACACGGCTCGGCGACCCCAGGGGAGTAGGCGAGCGAGAGATCGCGCTGATTGGTCAGCGGCTTGGTCGGAACGACGGCGATTTTGCCGGGCCGACCGCGGGCATGATAGTCGAGTGCGTCCTGTTTCTTTGTCATAGAGGCAGACAAGAACAATAGCGCAATGGACCCGCTAACCGTGAGAGGGGCAGTGGGTTAGGTGCGGGTCGCGCTCCCCGCCGCGTAGCGTCGCAGTCGAGCCAGCATGCGCGAGTCCGTCCTGGTTGCGTCGTCGAGCTTCGGCGTCTCGATGAGCTTGGGAATGTCGACGAGTCGCTCATCGGTCATGATGCGACGAAACGGAGCTGGCCCGAGCGATCCTTCGCCGATCAGCTCGTGCCGGTCGCGACGGGAGCCGAATGGGGTCTTCGAATCGTTCAAGTGCAGCACCCGAAGGCGCTCCATCCCCACCACGTCAGCAAAGTGCCGCCAAACGCCATCGTAGTCGTTCACCAGATCGTAGCCCGCGGAATACGCGTGGCAAGTGTCGACACAGACGCCCATTCGCTCGCGCACGGTGGGAGAGACCCTCGCGATCAGCGCGGCGAGCTCCTCGAACGAGCTGCCGATCGCGGTGCCCGAACCCGATGTCAGCTCCATGCAGAGCACCGTCTTTCCTGGCACGCGCTCGAGTGCCTCGCTGATCGCATCGGCGTTTCGCTGGATGCCGCTCTCACGCTCGTCGATGTAATTCCCCGGATGTGAGACGAGATACTGCAGCCCGAGCGCCTCGCAGCGGGCGAGCTCGGCGACGAACGATTCGATCGAGCGACGGCGGAGTGTCGGGTCGGGGCTCGCGAGGTTTATCAGATACGAATCATGCGCCACCGTTGCACGCACCTTCGTTTCGGCGAGCGCGCGGCGGAAGTCGATACACTCGTCGTCTGCGCAGCTGCGCTCGGCCCAGCGCTGCGCGAGCTTGGTGAAGATCTGCATCGCTGTCGCGCCGATCGCCTTGGCGCGCGCGGGAGCTTCGTGCGTACCCCCGGCGATGGAGATGTGAGCCCCGAGGAGTAGATCGCTCGCAGCAGTCCGCGCCTTCCGGTCTGTACGATTCGGCGAGCGGTGCCGGCCCTTCGCAGCGGCAGCCTTCTTCGGGGCTTTTTTCTGTTTCATTGCGGTGAAGCTGTTGAGTCAGGTGGTACGATGGCGCCGCTCAGGCATCGTACTCTTTCTGACGGCCGCGGAGGACCTTTCCGCAGCGCGGGCAGTGCAGGGTGGTGTCGTCGTCTTCGGTGCGGAGGTAGTCGTAGCGCCGACCGCACGCACACTCGCTCTCCAGCGCCTCGTGTCCACACACGACGCAGTAACGGTCATCGATCTCGTACGCGCGAAAACGCGCGCAGACGGTGCATCGCTTCGTCACGACGGTCATTCGCGTGTCCTAACGCTCGCCGCGCAGCCAGCTGGCGGGATCCACGGCCGGGCCCCCGTGGCGAATCTCGAAGTGTAGATGCGGCGGAAGGTCGGGATCGGAGATGCCGACCGTGCCGAGCTGCTGGCCCTTGGTGACCGTCTCGCGGAGCGTGACGTCGGCACGCGCGAGGGATCCGTAGATCGAGTAGTCACCGCCCCCGTGCTCGACGATGATCGTCGTGCCGTAGGTGCCTAACGATCCGACGCTCACCACCGTCCCCCCGGCTACGGCGCGGACAGGGGTGCCGACAGCCGCGCGGATGCCGACGCCATTCCACCGGATCGTCGTGTTGCTTGCCGTCTGGGTCTTGCCGTACGAGTAGACGAGCGGCCCGTCGACGGGCCAGTCGAGCTGACCGTAGTCGCTCGTCTTGATCGTGCTCGCGCTGCGGATGGCGCTCCCGCGCGTGCCTTCGGCTCGACGGCGCTCCGCCTCCAGAGACGCGATGGTGCTCGTGAGCTGCGCTTCCGTCCGGCGCAGCTTGTCGAGGCTCTGCTCCGCGCGTCGCGCGCTGAGCTGCGCCTCCGCGAGCTTCGACTCGCGCTCGCGCTCGAGATCCCGGAGGTTGTCCTCCTCCATGCGCTTGTCGTTGCGATTCTGCTCCAGCGCCTCCTGCAGATGAACGAGTCGATCGCGCTCCTGCGCCACCTGATCGCGCAGCTGCTCCACCCGCGCCACGAGCGCCTGATCGTGCAGCGCCAGCGTGTGCAGATATTTGTATCGCGCGATCAGCTCCCCGAACGATTGGGCGGACAGCAGCGCCTGCGCCGTGAAGAGCGGGCCGCGCTTGTAAATGTCCACGAGCCGTCGCCTGAGCGTCGCGCGCTTGTCGGTCAGCTCGCCCTCGGTGCGCACCATGCTCTGCGTCGCGGAATCGACGTCGCTGTTGATGCTCGCGAGCTGACGATCCAGCGCCGCGACCAGACGCTCGGTGGCCGAGCGGCGGGCATTGAGGTTCGCCACTTCCTCCGAGAGGTCGTGGACGTTCGCGCGGAGCTCGAGCATGCGGCGCTCGAGATCGGCGCGCTCCTGCCGAATGCGGTCGAGCTCCTCGCGCTGCGAGCGGAGCTTGTCCTGCGCGTGCAGCGGAATCGACACGCTGGCAAGCAAGAGGAGTGCTCCGAATAGCGCGTCCCACGTCGCGCGTCCCGCACCCCGCGCGCCGCGCTCACGCCGTATCCCGCGCCAGGCCATCACACCTGCGGCAGATGCCGCCCGACGGAGAACGCGCTACCAACGAGGCCCATCATCGCGCCCGCGGCCAAGCCGACAAGCGCGAGCCGCTGGTCGAAGAACACCGTCTGGAAGCTGAGATAGCCACTCACGACGTGGATCGCGAGCCAGGTGAGTCCGAGCGCGAGCGCGCCACCGAGAATGCCTTTGACGAACCCTTCGATCAGGAAGGGGCGCCTGATGTAGCCGTCCGTCGCGCCCACGAGGCGCATGATCGAGATCTCACGGCTTCGCGCCAGCACGGCCATGCGGATCGTTGCGCCGATGATGATTATCGCCACCGCGGCGAACGCGAGTCCCAGCGCGACAGCGGCGACGCCTGCGATGTTTCGTAAACGATAAAGTTGGGTGATCCACTCTTCACCGAAGCGCACGTCCTCGACGAAGCTCAGAGCCTTCAATCGGTCGGCGACCTGATGAACGGTGGCTGGATCACGGAAGCCAGACTTGAGGTGAACGTCCAGCGACGGCGGCAGAAATTCCGCCTCGAACACATCCTTGAACTCGCCCAGCTCGCGACGTGCCCGCTCGAGCGCCTGCTCCTGCGTCACGAGATCCACGCTCTGGACCTCGGCGTACTTGGCCACTTCGTTGGCCGCGAGGGCGATCTGCTCCACCGGCGTCTTCTCGGCGACGAACGCGCGAATCTCCACGCGCTCCTCGACGCGTTCGAGCGCCTGGCGAATGTTGACGACTACGAGCCCGAAGAGCCCCACCGCGAACAGCGAGAAGGCGATCGTCGTTATGCTCAGCGCGCTCAGGAGCGGCGCGCGTCGGAAGGCAAAAAGGGAATCGCGAACGGCGGGCATGGCTATTATTCCGCGAAGCGTTCGATGGCTGCTCGCGCCGCCTCGGCGGAGTCGAAGACGATCTTGCCACGATTCAGCTCGATCGACCGGTAATCGGAGCGGCGAATCAGGTCGAGGTTGTGCGTCGCCATCAGAACGGCGGTGCCGCTCGCGTTGATGTCTCGCAACAGCTGAAAGACGCCGCGCGTTGCGCGGTCGTCGAGGTTGCCCGTCGGCTCGTCGGCGATGAGCAGCACGGGATCATTCACGAGGGCACGAGCGATCGCCACGCGCTGCTGCTCGCCGCCAGACAGCTCACGCGGGTACGAGGTTGCCTTCGACGCGAGCCCCACCTGCGTGAGAGCGCGGCTCACCTTGCCGCCAATCGCCGAGCGCGGCGTCCCTGTGACCTCGAGCGCAAAGGCGACGTTCGCTTCGGCCGTTCGGTCCTCGAGCAGCCGGAAATCCTGAAAGACGATGCCCAGCTTCCGGCGGAGCTTCGGGATGTCGCGCGGCCGAATCGTGACCGAGCTGAGGCCCGCGACGCGAACCTCGCCATCGGTGGGCCGCTCCTCCATGTAGATGAGCTTGAGGATCGTGCTCTTCCCCGCGCCGCTCGGCCCCGTGAGAAAGACGAACTCTCCCTTGGCGACGCTGAAGGACACGTCGTTCAGGGCTGCGCCGAGCCGGGGGTAATCCTTGGTGACTTTGGTGAAACGAATCATGGCATACTGTCAGACGCGCCGTCGGTGAGGCCGTCACCATCCGCGT
>JAJKIR010000207.1 GCA_021154325.1 Gemmatimonas sp. | reverse complement strand
GCCAGCGGACGGAAGGTGATGCCTAACGCCAATTCGGGCGAGATGTCAAAGCGCGCGAACCCGAGATTCTTGCCCCGCGCCGGCTGCCACACCGGCATCTCGCGATACGGCCGCACGTCGCGCGCGGCGAGGAAATCCGTGTCGACCCAGGTGAACGTCGCCTCCGAGGTCGTGGCTGCCTTGATGCCGTGCAGAAACTCCGCAAACGAGCGCGGATTCTTTGGACCCACCGCGTTGAAGACGCCGGGCGCGTTCTGCTCGCAGAGTCGGATCATCCACTCCGACAGATCGCGCGCGTCGATGATCTGCACCGGATCGGTGCCGTCACCCGGCGCGAGGACCTCGCCTCCGCGCTCGATCCGCACCGGCCAGTAGGTGAAGCGGTCGGTGAGGTCGCCCGGGCCGATGATCAGCCCCGGCCTAACGATCGTCGTCCGTCCCGGGAAGTATTTCTGCGCCTCCTTTTCGGCGAGCGCCTTCACGAGGCCGTACGGCATCGGCTTCGAGCGGTCCCAGCGCGCCGTCTCCTCCGTGAAGACCGGTGCGTCCGACGTCATTGGCACGCGGCTCAGATCGGAGTAGACCGACCGCGTCGAGACGAAGACGTACTGCTTGACGTTGTCCTTGAGGAGGTCGGCCGTCAGCGTCACCCAGTGCGGGTCCGTCTGCACGGAGTTGTCGATCACCGCATCCCACTGCCGCCCCTCGAGCGACTTGAGATCGCCGGTGCGGTCGCCGATCAGCTTCTCGACGGTCGGAAAGAGCTTCGGATTTGTCTTGCCCCGGTTGAACAGGGTGACCGTATGGCCGCGGTCGAGCGCGTACTGCACCTGATACGGGCCGATGAAGCCGGTGCCGCCGAGGATGAGAATGCGGAGAGGGCGCGGCGCTTTCTCGCGCGGTGGGCTCGTGAACTCCACCCGATCGTTCTGCGGAACCTGAGCTGGGTGCGCGCACGCATCCGCGGAAATGCCGAGGCCAATGGCGCCCCCGGCGATGGCCGTGGTGCGAAGAAAGTCGCGACGAGTGGTGGTCATTGCTGCAGTTCAGATAAAAGACCAAAGCGTTGGCGCGGAGTGACGCGGTCACCAACGGAGTTTACGCGGACGACAACAATTGTGTTGGCAACGCGGTGTTCGCGTAAGGCTTGCGCTGCAGCCTCCGCTCGCCCATGCTCGTGCGTCTCCCAACCCAATCCGATCTGATGAGAATTCGAGCTCTCCTTCTTGTCGCGCTCTCCGCGGGCGCTCTTCCAGCGCAACAAACGGCGCCGGACAATACCCAGCGCTACGTGAAGACCAACGCCATGATCCCCATGCGCGACGGCGTTCGGCTGAATACGGATATCTACGCGCCGAAGGATCAGACTGGTCCGCTGCCGTTCATCTTTGCCCGTACGCCGTATGGCATCGACGGTGCGGCTGGCGCCCTCAACACCGCGTATCGCGAGCTCGCCGACGACGGCTACATCTTCGTCTTCCAGGACATCCGCGGCCGATTCAGGAGCGACGGGCAGTTCGTTATGCAGCGCCCCGCGCGTGGCACGGCGGAGCGGAAAAACAATCCGAAGGCGATCGACGAAGCGACCGACGCCTACGACACCATCGACTGGGTCGTCAAGAACGTGCCCAACAACAACGGGCGTGTCGGCATGCTCGGCGTGTCGTACACCGGCTGGACGACGGCGATGGCGCTCACGGATCCGCATCCGGCGCTCAAGGTCGCGTCCCCGCAGGCGTCGCCCTCGGACATGTGGCTCGGCGACGACTTCCACCACAACGGCGCCTTCCGTCTCAGCTACGGCTTCGAGTACGCGGCGATGATGGAAGCTGGCAAGGACGTCGAGAACTTCAACTTCGACAAGTACGACACCTATGAGTGGTATCTCGCGTTAGGCCCGCTCTCCAACGTCAACGCCAAGTACCTCCACAGCAAGATTCCGACGTGGAACGATTACGTGGCGCATCCGAATTACGATCAGTTCTGGCAACGGCAGACGTTGATTCCGGCCCTGACGCAGGTGACGGTACCGACGCTCAACGTCGCGGGATGGTGGGATCAGGAGGACTTCTACGGGCCGATCCAGATCTACGAGCGCCTCGAGAAATTCGACAAGGACAACAAGAACTTCCTCGTCGTCGGCCCATGGAATCACGGCGGATGGAACGCTCAGTCGGGGCAGAAGCTCGGCAACATCGACTTCGGGAGCCCGACGTCCAAGTTCTTCCGCGACAGCATCCAGGCGCCATTCTTCGCTTTTTATCTGAAGGACCGTGGCTCGCTGAAGCAGCCCGAAGCCATGACCTTCGAGGGCGGCGCAAACCAGTGGCGCCGCTATGACAGCTGGCCGCCCAAGACGAACGTGACCGCCCGCTCGCTCTTCTTCCGCGACAGCGGCGGCCTCTCCTTCGACGCCCCGGTCGTTCAGCAGGGCGCGCCCAAGTTCGATTCGTACGTCTCAGATCCAGCGCATCCGGTCCCGTATCGCCACCGCCCAATTCAGGCGACGTACGATCCGCGCGGCTCGGGCTGGTACACCTGGCTCACCGAGGACCAGCGCTTCGTCCGCGACCGACCCGACGTCCTGTCGTGGGAGACGCCACCGCTCACCGAAGACGTCACCATCGCCGGCGACATCACCGCCGACCTCTTCGCCGCAACGACCGGTAGCGACGCGGATTGGATCGTCAAGCTGATCGACGTCTATCCGGAGAACGTGCCTGACGACGCCAAGATGGGTGGCTACGAGTTCATGATCGCGAACGAGGTCTTCCGCGGACGTTATCGCAACAGCATGGAGCGGCCGCAGGCGATCACGCCCAACCAGACGACGGAGTTCAAGTACTCGCTCCACACCCAGAGCTATCGCTTTCAGAAGGGGCACCGGATCATGGTGCAGGTGCAGAGCAGCTGGTTCCCCGTCATCGACCGCAACCCGCAGACGTTCGTCCCGAACATCTTCGAGGCGAAGGCTTCGGACTACAAGCCGGCGACGATCAAGGTGTACCGCTCTCCCCAGGCGGCGTCGCATCTTGTGCTGCCGGTGGTGTCGGACATGCGGCCGGTGCCGTGATGGGTCGTGAGCTCGTGCCGGCGTGTCGTTAGGCGCGCCGTTCGTCGACAGCGCCGTACCAACCCCGGAGCGCGTATGATGACATTCGAGCAGTGGAAGACCGGCACAACGCGCGGCTTCTTCACGCCGCGCAGCACGGCCCTCAAGGCGATCGACACGGCCTTCGAGAAATGGCAGAAGTCGAAGTCCACGCCCAACCTCCTCGATTTCTCCGGCAAGGTAAGGACGTGGATCACCCTCAAGGGCGACGCGTGGCGCACGAGCACGCGCAATTCCAACGGTACCGTCGAGAAGCTCGTGGGCGATCTCGCGAAGGATCCGGTGGTGGGCAAGGACTTCGTACCGCTGCTCCAGGTCAAGGCGAGTAATCAGAAGCCGGGAATGGGCAAGGTCGTCAACCAGAAAGACCCCGACGGTCACTGGCATACCGTCGTTTTCCAGACGGAGAAGAACTCCTGTGGGCCGGCGTGCATCCGCGCCATCGTCCGGATGATTCATAACAAAGACCTCGGCGAGGACGGCCTCCGTGCGCTCGTCGAGATGGCCGAGGAAGGCGTCGGCTACGGCGGCAGCCTCGGTCAGGGCGGCGTCGTCGAGGCCTCGGGGGTGCACGATTGGGGACCGGGTGGCGGTGGGAGCTGGAAAATTCCCGCAGCGCTCAGTTACGTCGATCCACCGATCAAGGCGACGCACACCAAGCTCACGAGCACGCTCCTCACCACGACCAAGAAGCAGCCCGCCATCGCCGTCGTCGCCTGGTCGAACGGCGGCAAGCATTACGTCGTCGTGGCCGGGCGGCTGCAGAAAGTGCCTAACGCGTACCTCGTCATCGATCCGTGGTACGGCCTGCAGCAGATGCCCGTCACCGGCAATCGCATCGGGCTGTACAAACCGGTCGACGCGCAGGGCAAGGTCCTGTCGACGGGCACCTGGGACCCATGGGTGTGCAAGGTGGTGTGATGCGCCAGCGCCCCATCGGCGCCGCGCTGCTCGCGATCTTCGTCGCGATCATCTCGGCCGTTCACCTGCTGCAGGCCTTCACGGGCGCGCTCGGCGATCCGCGCGCGCTCGTGCTCGAGCACGTGATCGTCGCCGTGCTCGGCCTCGTTGCCGCATGGGCGATCTGGACGGGAAAGCGGTGGGCGCCGTGGGCGCTCGCCCTCGCTGGGGTCACGGTGGCAGCGCTGATCGTGAGCCTCGGCCCGCTCCTGCGGATGAATGCGCAGGAGCGGGCCGGACTCTGGACGGGAGCGGCGACGGTCTTTGTGATGACGCTCGCCGGCGTCTGGTACGTGCGCCGACGGGTCGCGTCTCCCTCAGCGAGCGCCTAACGCGAGACTCGCGAGCGCCTCGGCGAAGTGCTCGGCCGCATCCGGAGCATGCAACAGAAAGAGCGACGGCTCGACGAGCTCGAGCTCCAGGAGCTGGTGCGAGTCCGCTCCCGTCTCGGCGAGATCGACACGGGCGTAGAGCAGGTCGTTAGGTCTGAGACCGACGGCGTCGGTCGCGGCGGACAGCACTCGATAGGCAAAGCGACGCGCGGCATCGCTCGCGGGGGCCGTTGCCGATTTGGGCATCGAGCCGGCATCGACGAGGGCCGAGCGCCGCCGTACCGCGTGGCTGAACCGCCCGCGCGCATACAGCAGCGACAACTCACCCCGTTCGGCGAGCGCGGTGAGATACGGCTGCACCATCACGTCACGCGTCGCGAGCAGCCGCTCCAGATGCGCCTGGGCCTCCTCGTGTTCGTCGGCAGCGAAGCGTCGCGTCTCGTGTGCCGACGCCGATACGGAAGGTTTGACGACCACGTCGCTCCATCCGTGCGCTCGCGCCATGAGCGCCACATCGAGTCGCGACCCGGCATCGGCGAACACGGTGTCGATGACGCGGATCTCTCGCTTTGCGAGCTCGTCGAGATATCGCTTGTGCGAGTTCCAGCGCACGATACGCGCGTCATTATGCAGCTTCGTCGCCGCCGCGACACGATCGACCCACCGTAGGAACTCGCCCAGGCGCAGGTGATAATCCCACGTCGACCGAATGACGACGGCGGCGGCGGAGTCCCACGCCACCGCCGGATCGTCCCATGACGCGGCGCCCACGCGCACGCCACGACTCTCGAGCGCGCGCGCGAAGAGTGCGTCGTCCTCCGTCAGCTCGGGGCGCGCCGCGTACGTCGCGAAAAGGATCTGCGGCGGCTCGGCGTCATCGCTCGTCATTCCGCTTCGGCGCGCCGGCCGCTTTCGTTGCACCGGCCTGCACCGCGGCCTTGAGTGACTTGTTCGGGTACGGCGGCGGTGGCGGCACCGGAATCGGATGCGCCTTGATCTCGCCCTGCAGGTACGCGATCGCCGCGTCAAGCTGCGCGTCCTGGCCGTTGAACGTCGCGTGCGGCTCGTTGTCGACGACGATGTCCGGATCGACGCCATGGCCTTCGATCAGCCACTGCCGCTCCGGTCCGTAGACGCCCATCTCCGCCGCGGTAGCGATTCCGCGATCGACGAGCACGTTGCTCGACGACAGCCAGATCTCGCCGCCCCATGTGCGTGTGCCAACGACCTTGCCGAGTCCGAGTCGACGGAAGCCTTCGGCGAAGGCTTCACCGTCGGACGCGGTGTTCTCGTCGGTGAGCACGACCATGTGGCCGCGGAAGGCATACTGCATGTTCCAGTACGGATTCCCCGTGCGTGCCTGCCAGTAGAACCACGCCTTCCGCATCAACCGCTCGAGGAGCCAGCTGTCGATGTTGCCGCCGTTGTTGTGCCTGACGTCGATGATCAACCCGTCGCGGTTGAACGCCGG
>JAJKIR010000206.1 GCA_021154325.1 Gemmatimonas sp. | reverse complement strand
CGAGCTTGCGATCGAAATTGGGATCGGTGAGAAGCCTAACGGCGCCCATCTCGATCAGTAACGTCGCGTGTCCGATGTAGGTGACCTTCACCGGCCTCCTCGCTCGATGTGATGCCCTAGGTCGTCGCCCGGCGACCTCGCAGCGGCGGCGCCGGCGCGGGCGCTGGCGGCGCCGCCTTCATCCGTTCGCGTGACAGCAGCCATTGCTGCGGCAATGCGGCCACGTTCTGCACGGCGTAATAGAGATTCAGCCCGGACGCGAAATTGAGCAGCACCATCGTCATGACTGCCGGCATCATGTAGCTCATCATCTTCGTCTGCGGATTCGGCGGCGCCGCGCGCATACCGATCCACGAGAGCACGAACATCGAAACGCCCATGAAGAGCGGCATGATGTAGAACGGATCGCGAAGCGAGAGATCCGGCAGCCAGAGGAAGCTCACGCCGCGGAATTCGATCGTGTTCTGAAACACGAAGAAGAGCGCGAACAGCACCGGCATCGGGAGCAGCATCGGCAAACAGCCCATGATCGGACTGAACGGACTCATGCCGTGCTGTTGATAGAGCTTAACCAGCGCTTCACGCTGTTTTTCCGGTTCGTTCTTGTAGCGTTTCTGGACCTCGGCGAGCTCGGGCTGCAGCCGCTGCATCTTGAGGCTGGACCGCATCGCGCTCTGGTTGAGCGGCCAGAGCAGCAGGCGCACCGTCACACCGAAGATGATGAGCACCCATCCGTACGAGACGTTGAACGTCTGCCGCATCCAGAGCAGAACACGCATGCAGATGGTCGCGAAAGGCTGGACACCTGGGATCCATCCGCCGTATGGGTTCACGTTCTCCAGGTCGTGACCGATCGCGCGCAGCTGCGCCCAGGATTGCGGGCCGGCGTACAGATCGAACCCGAACCGTCCATCCCGGACCGACTGCACCGCTGTCGCTGCAGCCACGGGCGCTTGCTTGCCGACGCGGGCGCCGCCCTGCATCCGGAGCGCGACAAATGATGAGGCCGGCGACGGTGCGACGAGCGCCATGAGAAAATACTTATTCCGAACGGCGACCCACTCCATCGGGCCGCTGTCTGTCCGCACCAGCGCCGGGTCGAGCTTTCCGAACGCCACGCTCTTCACGTCCTCGTGCTGCGCCTTGTAGCCGTAGGCCAGATGGCGTTCGTCCTCGAGTGTGTCTGCTTCCTGCGACCTCAGCGTCGCAGGCAGATCGATGAGCAGTTGGGCGGGGCCGGGAGCGCCCGCTGCAGAAGCCGCCTCGCCGGAAACGTGGGCCAGATAACCGTCGTTAGCAAACGCATAACGGATCGTCACCGCCGGCACGCTGCTCGTGAAGGTGATGCCATTTGCATCGCGCTGAGCGCGAAAGGCCACCGTGTCTAGTGCGAGCGTGTCGCTGGATCTCACGAGTCGATAGCGCAGGAGCGGCAACGCCGCTGGGTGCGTGGGGGGACTTGCCGCCAGTGTTGCTCTCGCCGGGTTGCGCTGTCCTGTGCTCAGATTGGCGTACCCGCTGAGCACGATGGTCTGCGGCGCGGCACCGGCCGTGGAGAAAACGTAGCGCGTCTTGGCCGCGTCGACGGTGGTGGTGTCGGCCGCTGGACGCGGAGCGGCCGTCGGCAACGAAAGGGCTGGTGCAGCGGTCGCTGGCTGTGGGCTCGCGATCGGTGCCTGCGCGGTAGGCGCAGGTGCGGACGCCGCGCTCGTCGTCGTGTCGTGTGACGCCGGCGGCGCAGTGCGCGGTCTCCCGCCGAAACCCCGAAACAGAATCGGAGTGACGACGATGACGAGCGCGCTGAGCAGGAGCGCCAGGAAAGTTCGTCTATCCATGCAAGCGAGTGGCTCTCGTCGGGCTGCTACGGAACGGGATCATACCCGCCCGGCCGGAATGGGTGGCACCGTGCAATGCGACGAGCCGCCAACCAGGATCCGCGCGCCGCGCCGTACTTGCTGATCGCCTCGATCGCGTACGCGGAGCAACTGGGAAAATAACGACAGGAAGACGGCAGCAGCTGACCGAGGCTGACCTGATAGCCGCGTACCGCGAGAATGAAGAGCGTCCGCACAAATCTGACCTACGCGCCTGGCGGTTCAGCGGCTTCACCTGCACGAGCCTCGCCAGGGCGGTCGCGCAGGAGCTTCAGCAAGCGTGCGCGCAGCACCTCGACCTCGCTGCGCAACTGAACGTACTCGAGTCGATACGCGCCCGGTTGCGCGCGCATAACGACGTCGATCACCGATCCCGGGCCGGCACCGCGCACCGCTGCGAGAATGCCCATACGACCCAGCTCCCTCAACCGTCGCTTGAGTCGGTTGCGGTCGACCGACGAGTGGCCGTGCTTCGGAACAACGAAACCGATTCGGGACACGGCGCCGGTCGCAAAAACGACCCTTAGATCAAGGTTGGTTGTGCGAAGACGCTTGCCGTCCCGCACCACGGCGCGCAGGTCACTACCGCGGGTCAGCCGATGCCGACGCTGTAGCCGCTGGTCCGCGCTGAACGACGACGGCTCAGGCGCCTGCGTACTTGGACGGGAGCTGCACCGTGAGGCGCTTACGTCCTTTCCTGCGACGACGACTGAGTACTTCGCGTCCCCACTTGGTCGACATCCGCTCGCGAAAGCCATGCGTGCGAATGCGTCGCTTGTTCCGGGGACGATAGGTGGGCTTGCCCATGATAACTCCAAAGATGCTGTAGAAATTTCGGCGCAGACCGCTAAAGCTATCTGGCGCACGGACATTGGGTCAAGCCGCTGCACGATCCGAAAATGCACGCCGCGAGCAGTGGTTTGCAGGGCGATTGCAATTTCGGATCGGCCGGTCTAGCTTCGCTGCCCCTCTCGGGTTTTCCACATCGCAGCCATGACCCTCACCCCGCAGGAAACCTGGTCGCGTCTCCTTGAGCGAGCGCGCCGGGAATTGCCAGACCAGACTTTCAGAACTTGGCTCGAGCCAACTGAGCCGCTGGCCTTGGACGGGGGAACGATTTACGTCGGCGCGCCTGACCAGTTCGCCGCGGACTGGAACGAGTCCAAACACGCTGAACTCCTGGCGAGTCTGGCGCCCGTTGCACTCGGCCATCCGCTCTCCGTCGTCTTCCGCGTGAACGAGGAGCGCAAGGCGCGACCGCAGATGGACCTGTTCGTAGCCCCTCCGCCGCCGCAAAAGGAGCCAGGCACGGGACAGGATCGTAGCAGCTACACGCCACCTCTCAGCGAGCGATACACCTTCAGGTACTTCGTCATCGGCAAGTCGAACGAGCTCGCTGCCGCTGCCGCACACGCCGTCGCTCAGGCTCCCGCCCGCGTCTACAATCCGCTTTTCATCTACGGCGATACCGGCGTCGGTAAAACGCACCTGATGCAGGCAATCGCTCACGAGCTGCTCGCCCGGAAGCCCGACACTCGCATCACATTCATCGGCACGGAACAGTTCACCAACGAGCTCGTCGGATCGATCCAGAACCGGACAACCCATCAGTTCCGGCGGCGCTTTCGCGAGACCGACCTCCTGCTCGTCGACGATGTGCAGTTCCTCAAGGGGAAGGAGGCGACTCAGGAGGAGTTCTTCCACACCTTCAACGCGCTCTACGAAGCTGGCCGGCAGATCGTGCTCACCAGCGACCGCCCGCCGAAGGAGATTCCCGGACTCGAGGCACGTCTCGTCAGCCGCTTTGAGTGGGGGATGGTTGCTGATGTCGAGCTGCCGGATCTGGAGCATCGCATTGCCATCCTCCGACAAAAGGCCGAGCTCGATCACCTCGAAACAACGATGCCCGAAGACGTGATCCGGTTCATCGCCGAGAACGTTCGATCGAACGTCAGAGAGCTCGAGGGGTCGATCATCAAGCTCCTCGCATACGCGTCGCTGAAGCACCGCGAGATCACGGTCGATCTCGCACGGGAGGCGCTGCGCGACAAGCTCCGCGGCTCGGAGGCGGGGGGTTCCGGAAGCTCCCTAACGACGCAGACGATTCAGGATGCCGTTGCCCGCGAGTGGGGCGTCACCGCGGAAGGCCTGCGATCGAAGACGCGTACCAAGACACTCACCGTTCCACGTCAGGTCGCGATGTTCCTCATGCGCGAGCTGCTCGGCATGCAGCTCGTAGAGATCGGTACGACCTTCGGCGGCCGCGATCATTCGACGGTCATTCACAGCCTCGAGCGCGTCGGCGAGATGGTCGCTGAGGATCCGAGCTTCGGGGAGCGCGTGAAGCGGCTCCATGCGGCGCTGGAAAAGTTGCGCAGCTAATGGGGAAAAGCCGACGCTCGTCCACAATGGACGGGTGTTCTTCCCCACGGCTCTGGATGGAATTCGCCGGCGTGGGGATATTCACATGCCTCGCCTATATGCGAAGCGGTTGAGATGATGTAAGTTGGAGCCGCTTTCCACATGGTCCACAGCTCTACTACGACTGCTAGAATATCTCTCTAATAAGGATCTAGTGCAGTTCCGTCGGATTTGCACATCAGAGGAGCGGTGATGCGGTTTACGATCTCCCGTGAAAAATTGCAGGAAGGTCTTACCGCGGTAACAGCAACGATCCCGGCGAAGACCACGCTCCCCGTGCTCGCCAACATCCTCGTCGAGACGACCGAACGAGGCATTCGTCTCTCCGGAACGGATCTCGACATCGCAGTGAGCACGGAGGTCGCAGCCGATGTTGAAGCGATGGGCGCGATCACCATTCCGGCGAAGAAGCTGAGCGAGATCGCGCGCGAGCTCCCGCCCTCGCCGGTGAAAATCGCCGCGGCAGGCGAGCAGCGTGTGACGCTCGATTGTGGTCGCTCGCACTTCAAGATCCTGGGCCTTCCGAAGGACGAGTTCCCCTCGTTCCCCGCGGTGCGCTTCAACGAGAGCTGGCGGATCCGCTCTGGCGAGTTGCAGAAGCTCATCTCGCATACGTCGTTCGCGGTCTCCACCGAAGAGAGCAGACCGATTCTCAACGGCGTTCTCTGGGAGCTTCGTCCCGAGATGATGCGCATGGTCGCGACGAACGGCCATCGCCTGGCGAAAATGGAGCTGCCCATCAAGAGCGGCGCGGCGCCGTCATCGAGCGATCTCATCGTACCGCCCAAGGCGCTCGAGCAGGTGCGACGCCTTTTTCCCGAGGACGAGGAGCTCGAGATCGCGCGCGGGGAGAATCACCTCGGCTTTCGGTCTCCTTTCACGTCGGTGTTCACGCGTCTCATCGAGGGGCCGTATCCGCCGTACGACCAGGTGATTCCGCGCGACAACAACCGTATCGCGGTTGCCGATCGCGCCGCCTTGACGAGTGCTTTGCGACGCATGTCTGTCATCGCGTCGGATCAGACCCATCGCATCCGACTTTCGTTCAACGCCGCGCTCGTGCGATTCAGCGTGCAAACACCTGATCTCGGCGAGGCGACCGACGAGCTCCCGATTCGCTTTACCGGCGATCCGCTCGACATCGGATTCAATGCGAACTATCTGCTCGAGATTCTGCGCTACATCCCAACAGAGGAAGTGAAGCTCACGTTCAAAGCGCCGGAACGCGCCGCCACGCTCGAGCCCGAGGGATGGTCCGACCCGGCGAGCTATCTCTGTCTCGTAATGCCGCTGCGGTTGTTGGACTGAGCGTGTAGAGGTTTCGGAACACGGGGTGCTAAGCGGCAATCGCTTAGCACCCCGTGTCTCGTGCATGGCCTGTAAGCCGGGTTCTGTCGAGCGCTGACGCGCCCTGACGGTCATTCCTCTCGGAGCACGATCGCTCGTGCCCTCCAGCAGCCTACCCGCAGTGTCTTGATCGAGGTGGGCGCCTCTCACTGCCTATTTGGCCTTGCTCCGACTGGGGTTTACCCTGCCACGACTGTTGCCAGTCGCGCGGTGGGCTCTTACCCCACCTTTTCACCCTTGCCCGTGATGGATCGCTCCACCACGTCGGCGGTGTCTTTTCTGTGGCACTGTCCGTCGCAGCAGCGCGCGGTGCGTCTGCTACGCCCAGGCGTTACCTGGCAGTCTGCCCATGGAGCCCGGACTTTCCTCGGCGGCGGTGACGAACACCTCCGACGCGACCGTCCAGCCATGCACACTCGAGCCGTTGTGGCGAGAGAGCCGGGGCACCGCCCCGGAGCACGTCGCCAGCACGAAAGATAATCACGCGGCGCATTCCGGCCAACTCGGACCGTCAGCAAATCCTTGCGCTCCGCATCGTTAGGTTTCGCGCGCCGTCGCGGACCTCGGGGCATGACGCGGCCGTGACTTGGCACCGTTAGGATCGCTCACCCTCGCCGATGCCGGCGCGGCGCACCTCGAACCATTTGGGCCGCGCTTATGCTTGAGCGATCTCTCACATCGACCCTCGCCGCCGTCTCCACCGTGCTCACGCCCGCCGAACGCCTTCGCGTCGACGCCGCTGGCGAAGGCTCGTACCATGCCCTCCACCGCGACACCGTCGACGATGTCGTCAAAGATCTCAAGGCCAACCGCGCCGCCGCTGTCCTGGTGTCGGTTGCGCGGTGCGACCAATCAGCTCGAGCGGGCGTGGAGATGATGGTGCGCGAGTTCCCGCGCGTTCCGACAGTCGCGCTGCTCTCGCAGATCGAGCCTGGCACGCCGCGCCAGATGCTGCTCCTCGGCCAGAGCGGGGTCCGGCAGCTCGTCGACGTGCGCGAAGCTTCGGGTTGGCGCGAGCTCCGCACGCTCCTCATCGGAACGCAGATCGACAGCATGCAGCGCCGCGCGTTGAGTGAGCTCGCTGTGGATCTGACGGGGGCGAATCACGATTGCTGGCGCTTCTTCGAAGCCTTGTTTACCGCACCACCGCAGGTGATCACCGTGCGTGCCTTCTCCCAGTACCTCGGTGTGTTGCCGAGTACACTCATGAGCAGATTCTTTCGCGCCCGGCTCCCTGCGCCAAAGCGCTACCTCGCAGTCGCTCGACTCGTGCGCGCCGCGCGGCTGTTCGAGAACCCAGGCTTCTCCGTCGCGAATATCGCCAACCATCTCGACTATTCTTCGCCGCAGAGCTTCGGCCGGCACGTGCGCTCGGTGCTCGGGATGACCGCCGTTCAGTTTCGGCGACGCTATGATGGCTCGGCCATGCTGCTGCACTTCCGAGAATCGCTGGTGCTTCCCTACGCGGACGCGCTCCGCCGCCTCAAGCCGCTGTCAGCGAGCGGCCGGATGCATTCACGAGAGTCCCCGGGCTGACTCGTTCGCGGTTGTCACCGAGGTTGCCGTTAGGCACCGCTGCCGGAGTGGCGCCGGCGGCGGACGCCGGTGACACCGTGAAGCGGCCCGTGGACCGCCGGAGGCGTTCCGCCAATGACGCGAGGCTGCGCGACGTCTCGGCGAGCCCCTCCAGTGCGCGCATCTGTCGGGTCGCTGCGTCGGACGCGTCTCGCGCCTGCACCGCGGCTTCGTCCGACACGCCTTCGACGCCGTCGATCATTTCCGCCAGCTGATGCATCGTCGTGCTCTGCTCGCGTGAGACCGTCGTCACGTCGGCGATGAGCTCTGCGATCCGGCCGATGCCGGTCAGCAGAGTGCTGAGGGCGGTATTCGCCTCGACCGCGATCTCGCCGACACCGTGGACCTCACGCTCACCCTCAGTCATCGACTGCACCGCTACGGCGATGTTCTCGCGCACGTCTGCAATCGTCGCCGCGATCTCCTTCGCCGCGCGACCGCTCTCCTCAGCGAGCTTCCTGACTTCCTCAGCCACCACGGCGAACCCACGGCCATGCTCACCGGCGCGCGCTGCCTCGATCGCCGCATTGAGCGCAAGCAGATTGGTCTGCCGAGCGATGCGTGAGACCGCCTCGACGAAATCACCGACGCGCTCGGACGCGACCCCGAGGCCGCTCACCGTTCCCGACGCTTTGCGTACGCGTTCACCAATCGCGATCAAGGTGTCTGAGGCGCGCACCACCGCATCCCGGCTTCGCTGCGCCGTCTCCACGAGCACCACGGCATCCTGCTCGGCCTCCTCCGCTCGAACGCGGAGTCGATCCGCGGCCGCGAGCACCTCGGCCGTCTTCTCTTTACCCGTTGTCGCGTAGGCACGCTGGCGCTCGATCTGAGCCGTGAGACTCTGTGCGGTGTTGGCGAAGCCGGTCCCTGAGGCGTTGAGGCCGTGGGTTGCGCCCGCGAGCTGCTCGGCCGCTGCGGCCACTTCCTCAGCCTCGCGCTGCATCGTCCCGATCAGTGCTCCGAGCTGCTCCAGCATTCGGTTGAAGCTGCGCTGCAGGAATCCCAGCTCGTCCGCATAACGGCTCTCGGCACGCGCCGCGAGATTGCCGAGCTCCGCGTCGCTGATGTGCTCGCGCGTCGTGCGAATGCGCCGGATGAGCTTCGACGCGATGGGAACGATCTGCCACGAGATCACCAGCAGGAGCGCGCCCGCGGCGGCGGTCCAGAGCGGCCGCGTCGCCACGGTTGGATTCATGAACCCAAACAGCCAGCTCGAGCCGAGGAACGCCGCGGTCGACAGAATCGCCGTGTACTGGCCCAATGACCGCCCGCGATCGAACGAGTACGGCACGACGATCAGGAAGTAAAGCACGACGAGTGCTTCATTGCCGAAGGACATCACCACCGTGCTGACGAGGAACACGTCCAGGGTCGCGAATGCATAACGATGCCACGGACGGTGCGTGTCGGCGCGCATCGTGAATCGCGTCAACAGGAAGTTCACGATCATGATGCCGAACGTCACGCTGATCGCGACGAACGGCCGGGCCTCGCTCACGTGGAGAAACGCGGCAGCGATCGCCGCGGCGCCGAGAATCGCGGTCGCACGGAAGCGGCGGCGCGAACCGAGCCGGAACGTCACCAGGTCCTTTTCGTGCTCCTCGTGCTCTCGGAACCGCTGGATTTGGTCGGGCAGCTGCTGCATCTCACACTCTCGGTCTCGATCGGCGCATCCCCTCGATTGGGACGCAGCCGGCGAGCAGAAGTCACCGAGAGGGGCGACCAGAGCGGATGCCACTCATTCGGCTGTTATTCGCGCTCGGCAAGGATGTCGCGGGCGGTTACGAGACTGACGACCGAGAGGCCAAGCGCCTCCAGCGATTCCCGCCCGCCCTCATCGCGATCGACCAGAGCGAGGACGCCGAGAATCGTTCCCCCCGCGGCGCGAACCGCTTCAACCGCACGCGCCGCGGACGATCCCGTCGTGATCACGTCCTCGACGATCACGGCCCGATCCCCAGCGGCGAAAGGACCTTCGATGAGCTTGCCCGTGCCGTGCGCCTTCGCTTCCTTCCGTACCGTGAAGGCGCGGATCGGCGACGCGTTCTGGGCGCTCGCGTAACTGATCGCATATGCGATTGGGTCGGCGCCAAGTGTCAGCCCGCCAACGGAATCGGCAGCCCAGTGCGCATCCCGTATTGCGTCGAGCCCGAGTGGGCCGATGAGCGACAACCCTTCCGGGCTCATTGTGGTCAGTCGGGCGTCGATGTATAAGGACGATTGCTTCCCCGAAGCGAGGATGAAGGAGCCGTGGCGCGCCGACCTCCTGGCGAGCAGCGAGACGAGTTTCTGCCTGTCGTGTGCGGACATGCGATCGGTGTGGGTGGGACGCGACGCTTCGTTGACGCGAGCAATTAACCGAGGACGGCCGAAAGAGTGAATACGTCTTCATCCTCGTTGGCGCGCGCTGGCGTCGGGGTGTTTTCGATCGTGCTGGGCGTCGCCCTCCTGCTCATGGTGGGTGCGCTCGTCACGGCGGACCGGGCGCTATCGTCGGCGAGCGGCGAAGCCGCCGCCGTCGATGCGCTGGAGTCGTCACAGCTCTTCGAGCAGATCGTCGCGCAGCAGACGGAGGCGATAAACCTCTTCCGCGGGCCACTCGCGCTGCCGAGTGATCGATCTCCGCAACTGGAGCGCATGGCCAAGTCATACATCGAGTCCGCGCCGGGGCTCCGCGATCTGACGATCGTAGACTCTGCTGGCCGTGTGCTCTATGGCGCTACGCCTACGAGCTTGGCGAGCATCAACCGACGGGGCGCGACCATGACGCCGGGCCCGGACGGCGCCGTCATCCTCACCGTGCCGCTGTCGAGCGAGGCCCGCTCGTTAGGCATCGCCATCGCTCGATTCGACGCGCGTCGCCTCTTCGCCACCGCGCTCGACACCGCGCCCGATACGCGCGCGCGTCTCGTGCTCACATCGGGACGCGACTCGGTTGTCGATGTCGGGTCGCGCGCTCACGGGACGAGCCTCGCCTGGCGGAGCGGAATGGTGCGCGTTCCCGGTGCAACCTGGTCACTTTCCGTCGGCCACGCCCAGCGCAGCCAGATCCTGCGCATCACGCTCTGGACTCTGGGGCTCGTGGCCATGCTCGTATTCGGCGGAGGAGTGCTCCGCGAGCGTCGTCAGGCTTTGCGCGTTGCCGAGCGATCCGCGGAGCTGGAACGTCTGTCGAGCGAGCTACTGCGCGCGAACCGAATGAAGAGCGAGTTCCTCGCGAATGTCTCACATGAGTTGCGCACGCCTCTGAACGCGATCGTCGGATTCGTCGACCTGCTGCGGGATGGCGTCTACGGCGAGCTCTCAACCCGTCAGGCACCGCCGGTCGAGCGGATCGCCGCGTCGGCGACGCACCTGCGCCATCTCGTCGATCAGGTGCTCGACATCGCCAAGATCGCGGCTGGACGTCTCGAGGTTCACGCCGAAACGATTGTCCTTCGGCCCTTCGTCCTGAACGTGGTCAGTGAGCTCGAGCCGCTCATCACGGAGCGTGGCCTCAATCTCTCGATCGCGGTTGGCGGGTCGCTCCCCCGCGTGCGCACCGACCCCACACACCTCCGGCAGATCCTCGTGAACCTGATCGGAAACGCGATCAAGTACACGCCGGCGGGCGGCATCGCCGTGCGTGGGAGACTCACAGGCCTGCCCGCACCTGGTAGCCGCAGCACGGTTCAGGAAGATCCTGCGCTGCTCAATCGCTCGCCGGATCGGCGAAAGACATGGATCGCGCTCCAGGTGATCGACACCGGAATCGGTATCTCGCCGAGCGATCAGGAGCGCATCTTCGACGAGTTCGAGCAGGTGAACGCCGGTCCCCGCAGCGACTCGATGGAGCGCGGAACCGGGCTCGGGCTTGCGATTTCGCGGCGGCTCGCGCGTCTCCTCGGTGGAGAGATCTCCGTGGAGAGCCAGCCGGGAAAGGGCTCCACGTTCACGATCTGGCTTCCGGTGAGCCCAGGCGACATTCCTGTCGAGCCCACCGAGCAACCTGCGTCGCCGCAACGCGCCGCGGTGTAATCGATCGTTATCGCGGGTTATTTTTTCCTGAACAGCGACTTCATTCGCGCCAGTATTCCCTCCTCATCCTCGTCTTCGTGCGGGTCGGACAGCACCTTCGAGAGCTCGGTCGCAAAGGAGACAGTGTCCGAGTAACGCTTGCTCGGATCCTTGCTGAGCGCTCGCATAACGACTGATTCGACGGACGAGGAGAACCGCAGTCCGGGTCGTGCCTGGTTCAGAGGAATGGGCGGCTGCGAGAGCAGCTGCGAGAACATTTCCCGCGGCGTTTTCGCCGTGAACGGCAAGCAGCCGGTGAGGAGGAAATACGCAATCGTCGCGAGGCTGTATTGATCCGCTGACGGGCCAACCAGCTCGCCCGAGAGCGCTTCGGGCGCCACGTACATCAGCGTTCCGACGAAAAATCCCGCGCGAGTGAGCCGCTCCTCGGGGGCCATGTCGGTATCCGTCGCGATCCCGAAATCGAGCAGCTTCACCTGACGCGTCGCCGGATTGTACATCACGTTTTCCGGCTTGAGATCGCGATGAACGATCCCTACGGCGTGTGCCGCCTGAACGGCATCCGCCATCTGGGTGACGATCGCCGCGACCTCATCGGCAGGCAGGGGCCCCTGCCGCTTGGCGTATTTCTCGAGGAGCTCGCCGTCTGCCCATTCGATGGCGAGGAAGTGCATCCCGGGTCCCGATTCCCCGATCTCGATCGTGCGCACCACGTTGGGATGCTTCACGCGCTCCCCGTAGCGCGCCTCGCGAAGGAAGCGGGCAACCGCCGTGCGATCCTGGCGCAGCTTCTCGCGCAGCACCTTGACCGCGACGGTGCCGTGGGCGGCGTGTTGGGCCTTGAAAACCGCCGACGTGCCGCCTTCGCCGATCTCACTCTGCAGGGTATAGCCGGCGATGACTTGGCCGACGAGGTTCTCGCGAGGCACGCGGCGAACCTAATGGTGCCTCCAGAGCGTGGCAAGCGATGTCGCCGCCCGCTTGGCGACGGCTCTGGCCGTCAGAGCCGATGCGAGTTTATCCGTCACCGGCGCGCCGTAGGATGAAGACACGCGCACACGGCGCAGCCGCAGCCGCCGCCTAACGAGACAGGTACCGTCTGGAACGTGCTCGGAGCCGCGGGTCGTCGACGGGATATCGGAGTCCCAGCTTGGGCGCCGAACCTAACCCGCAGCGACGACACGACTTGACAAAAGAACCCCCCGAGCCTATATAGGGCCCCGCAAGTCGGCTGACTTGCCCGGCACCACGCAGTGCAGGATCGATTCACCTCGTAGGAGGCAGCCCGAATGGCTAGAGGGAAGGTGAAATGGTTCAATGATGCGAAAGGTTACGGCTTCATTGAACAAGAGGGCGGCGAAGATGTGTTTGTTCACTTCTCCGCAATTCAGATGGACGGGTTCAAGACGCTTGCCGAGGGCCAGGAAGTCGAGTTCGAGATTCGGACCGGAGACAAAGGGCTGCACGCCGCGAATGTAACTCGCGTCTAATCCGCTGCTCCTCCGAGGCGCGTTCCTGCTACCGCCTGCCGCCACACACGGCAGGCGGTGCTGCGTTCAGGGAGTCGAGCACCGGCGTTACCTTCCCTGAGTGAGACCGGCGGCACTCTCTCGACGTCGGCTCCGATCTTCGGTCTCCCTCTCTTCGTATCGTGTCTGCGCCATCCACCACAATCGCGTCGACCGTCGTCGCGCCGCCGGCCGCACCGCGGCTGTTCCTCGTCGACGGCTATGCGCTGATCTATCGCGCGTTCTTCGCTCTCATCTCGAGGCCGCTCACGACCAGCCACGGCGAGAACACGTCCGCCGCCTGGGGAATTGTGAACTTTCTCAATCGGCTGCTCACGGCGCACAAGCCGGAGTACCTCGGCTGGGTGCACGATTCGGGACTTTCCTTTCGAAACGAGGCGTACGCGGGCTACAAGGCTACCCGCGAGAAGCTCACTGACGAGCTGCAGTCCGACTTCGATCGGGGCATGGAGCGGATCTGTCAGCTCCTCGACGCGTACCGTGTTCCCATCATCGCCGTTCGTGGCTACGAGGCAGACGATGTCATCGGCACGCTCGCCGGGAAGGGGGTGTCCGCGGGGCTGAACGTCATTGTCGTGTCGGGAGACAAGGACTTCCAGCAGCTCGTTAGGCCAGGCGTCTGGCTCTTGAATCCGGGTCGCGGTGGACCGGCGAGCGTCGAGGAGCAATGGGTCGGAGTCGAAAATGGAAGCGAGCGGCTCGGCGTGCCACCAGCGTTGGTGACCGACTATCTCGCGCTGGTCGGCGACAGCTCCGATAACGTGCCCGGCGTGCGCGGTATTGGCGAGAAGACCGCGCAGGAGCTGGTGAACAGCTATGGCTCGCTCGACAACATTCTCGCGCATGTCACGGAGATTTCGAAGAAACGGCCGCGTGAGGCGCTGCTCGAGCAAGCCGACGCGGCCCGCCTCAGCAAGCAGCTCGTCACTATTCGCGACGACGTCGACGTTGCCCTCGACCTCGACAAGATGCGCATCACCGAGCCGGATCGTGAGCGACTTCGCACGCTCTTCGTCGAGCTCGAGTTTCACACGCTCGCGAAAGATGTCGCCGTACCTGCAACTCCTGAAGTCGCGGCGGAGCGGCCCGTCACGACGTACGTCACAGTCGATAGCGTTCCGATGCTGCAAAAGGCAATCGCGCGGGCTCGTAAGGCACCTCACATTGCCCTGGACACGCAGGTGGTCATCGACCCGGCATCGCCGACGGAGATGGATCCCTTGCGCGCCACCCTCGTCGGGATGTCGATCGCTGTCGGACCTGGCGAGGCGTACTATCTCGCGTTCGGCCATCGCGAATGGGAGGAGCCGCAGGGTACGCTCGCGTTAGGCGATGTGACGGGTGAACTCGGTGCCGAAGAGAAGCGCGACGACGATACGCTTGCGAAGAAGAAGCCCGCTCGGAAGCGAGCGGTGGTGAAGCCGGAGCCGTCGAGCATCGCGGCGCGCGCGCTGTCGAGCGCCGGGCGTCAGCGAGTTCGCAATTTGCCGCCGATCTCCGATCCCGCGATGGCGCCGCTCCGCGCCCTCCTCGAGGATCCGACGATCTCGAAGACTCTGCAGAACGCCAAGTTCGATCTTCTTGTGCTCCGGGGCGCGGGAATCGACTTGCGCGGCCTCGACTTCGACACGATGGTCGCCAGTTACGTGCTCGATCCCGGGCGCCGTTCCCATGGCCTCGACCTGCTCGCGCTGGAATTTCTCGGTCACAAGATGACGACCTTCGCGGAGCTCTGCGGTCGCGGGAAGGAGATGATACCGTACGACCAGGTTCCGGTCGAGTGCGCGCGGGATTACTCGTGCGAGGACGCGGATTTCACGTGGCAGCTGCGCGGACTCTTCGAGCCCCAGATGGAATCCCTGCAGCTCGCGCGCCTCTTTCGCGATGTCGAGATGCCACTCGTCGCCGTCCTCGCGGAAATGGAGTGGACCGGTGTCGCGATCGACGTCGAGTGGTTTCGCACTCTCAAGGAGCGCTTCGAGCGCGAGCGGCGTCGCGTCGAGCAGGAGATTTACGGGGAAGCCGGTCAGGAGTTCAACATCAACTCCAATCCGAAGCTCCGCGAGATTCTCTTCGACACGCTCGGGCTGCCAGTTCTCAAGAAAACCTCGACGGGCCCGTCGACGGATGCGAGTGTGCTCCAGCAACTCGCGGACGAAGGGCATACCCTGCCGTCGCTGCTCATGGAGTATCGCGAGCTCGCAAAGCTCGAGAGCACGTACATCGACGCCCTTCCCGCCTATGTAAATCCGCGTACCAGGCGACTTCATACCTCTTTCAGCCAAACCGTCGCGGCGACGGGGCGCCTGTCGTCCAGCGATCCGAACTTGCAAAACATCCCGATCCGCCGAGAGCTCGGCCGGGACATCCGTCGGGGGTTCATCCCACGGCGCGGCTGGCTTCTCGTCGCCGCGGATTACTCGCAGATCGAGCTCCGGCTGCTTGCTCACCTCTCCAGCGACGCCGCCTTCGTACAGGCGTTCCAGACCGGTGGCGACATTCACCGGCAGACCGCCGCGCTCATCTTCGACGTTCCCGTGGATAGCGTGACATCGGAGATGCGAGCCCGCGCAAAGACCATCAACTTCGCCACGATCTACGGCCAGGGGCCGCACGCACTCTCACGTCAGCTGAAAATCGCGCACGCCGAAGCGCGCGCATTCATCGATCGATACTTCGAGCGCTTTCAGGGCGTTCGCGCGTATCTCGACTCCATGGTCGAGTTTGCGCGCGAGCACGGATACGTCCAGACCATCTTTGGCCGACGCCGCTACATCCCCGAGCTACGCGATCGCAACTTCAACATCCGTGCGTTCGGTGAGCGCACGGCGGCAAACTCTCCGATTCAGGGGTCGGCAGCGGACCTGATCAAGATTGCAATGATTCGGATCGATGACGCGCTGCGCGCGCGCGAGATGAGCAGTCGCATGCTGCTACAGGTTCACGACGAGCTGGTCTTCGAGGTGCCGGGTCCGGAGCGTGATGAGCTGATGGCGCTCGTGAAGCACGAAATGGAGAACGCCGCTCGTCTGTCCGTTCCGCTTGTCGTCGATCTCGGAGAGGGCGCGAACTGGCTGGAGACAAAACTCTCGTAAGCACTGGCTGTGTCGGCGCTTGTGACCTAGATCATTACTCCGTGCCCATTGCATTGTGCAATCCGAGTCGCGTTTCCTCCCGCATCGGTCACAGCATTTGTTTGCGCCCAACGAGTCGATGTTTTTACGAGAGAACGGGTTAAGGCGTATTCAGTGTGACGGCCTCGCGATTGCCTTTGAGAGTGCAGTCATTGGACACCTCGTAAATCACCGGAAGTCCTGCCCTGATCCCTATGTCTCGCGTCCGCTCGGGATTCACATTGGTCGAACTGCTCATCGTGGTGGTCGTCATCGGCATTCTTGCCGCCATGGCGATTCCGCGGTTTCAGTCCACCAAGGGAAAGGCGTATCTGGCGGCGGTCAAGAGCGACTTGAAGAATCTCTCAACCGCCGAGGAGTCCTTCTTCTACGAGCACCGCTCCTACACGACGGACCTCGATTCATTGAAGGCAGTGTCGTCGAGCGGCGTCGTGCTCACGGTCATAAGCGCGAACGCGAATGGATGGGCGGCCACCGGCTACCATCCGAACTCGTATCCGCACACCTGCGCGCTGTTCTACGGAGCGGTAACTGCGGTTGCTCCCGCGACAATCGAGGGCCAGATCGCCTGCAACTGACGCGTGCCGGCGGGCGGCCGCGGTTCACTCGTTAGGCGATGCACAGTAAGCACGACCCGCATTCGCCGAGCGACTTCGATGATCCAGCAGACGAGACTCGATTTCGCGAGTTCCGCTCGCGCCGCGACGGAATGATCTACGCCATGGATGGCGGCCTCTGGCTCCATCGGCACGTGTGGAAGGGACGGCCTCTGGCCCACCTCGTCTCGACGGACCGAGAGCGCCTCCTCGCCTACGGACGCCGCGTCGGAATTCCTGCCGACCGACTTCAATTCAAGCCGCTCAAGGATCCGCGTACCGGGATTCGTCGCGATGCCTGGCATTGGGATCTCGGCGGGCCGGTACTACCTCCACCGACGCAGCGGTACTAACCTGTTATGCGGTGCGCGTAGTCACGCCTCCATCGCGGAGCTGTGCCTCGAGCTCCATCGCCTCGGCGCGCACGCGTTGCACATCCCTCCGAAGTCGTGCGTGCAGCTTGGGCCGGCGGCGGAATAGGAGGTAGGTCCGCGCGCGCTGGAGCGCTCGCCGCAATCGGTCGCGCAGCAGGAAGTTGACGTCCGCGGCTACCGGAAGGCTCGCGACATAGATGAGAGCCGGAGGCCAACCGGCAAACGCCGCGACCGCGACACCTTGTACGGCGTAGAAGCCAAGAACGAGCCCGGCACCAGCTACGATCGTGCGCATAGCGGGATCCGCCGCGCTCTCGACCGAGCGCCGAGCGATCATGCGCGCCGCGTTGAAGGGAATCCAGTGGTTGATCATCCCCCAAACGGCGATCGGCCCGCCGAGAACAATGATCCAGGCTTCGCGAAGGACGAACGGCAGTGCGTGACGTCCTTCGGAGGAAACGCTCACATCTTCGAGTGCCACGCCATGTCGGCGCAGTACGTCCTCGAGCTCCGCGATGGCGCGCACGAGCGAGTCGGCGCGGGCGCGGAGGGTGTCATCGGCATTCCTCGAGAGGGCGACTCTTGCCTCCTCGATTCGCGCGGCGAGTGAGACGTCTACACGCAGGGACCGCGGCCGGCCGACGGATTCGAGCTCCTCGCGCCACAGCGCCGCAAGGTGTGACGAGAGCGCCCGTGCACGACCGGCATCATCGACCGTTTCGTAATTGAGAGTGACTCTTCGCAGTCGTGAATCGATCTCTTCGGTGAGACGGGCGACGGCGGTTTCACCGTCGGCGCGCCAATGATCGAGAGCGATCGGCTCGCCGATCTGCACGAGGACGCGTGTCCGGGGTGTTTCCTTGTGCTCGAAGGTCAGGCCGATGGGCACGATATGGAGATTGCCGACCTGCGCTTCGTCACGTGCCTCGAGCGCGACGCGAGCCGCGCCGGTCTTCAGCGGCGCCAGGGACGGATGGTCGTGCGAGATTCCTTCGGGAAAGATGACCACGGCTCCGCCGCGGCGAAGCACGGCGCGCAACGCGCCGAATGCGCGCGCGTTTCGCTGCGGATCTCGTCCCCCTCGAACCTGCCCGCTCTCGATGTCACTCCGGCGGACCAGTGGCACGACGCCAATCCAGGTAAGCAGAGTCGCGAGCGCCCGATGCCCGAATAACGTTGCCTTCGCGGTGAGCACCACGCGACGCGGCACCGCCCACGCGACGAGCATCGCATCGACCAGCGCATTGGGATGGTTGCAGACCAGCAGGAGTGGCGCGTTCCGTGGCAAGCGCTCGAGCCCAATGACGTCGATGCGGCGGTAGAACCATCGCAATGCGATGCCGGCGATGCTTCTCAGGAGCGCGTACAGCATCAGGCGGCTCTGAGTCCCTGAGGCCGACGATCGGGAACGCCCTTCAAGATCCAGAGGGCGATCAAGAACATGAGCGCAACGACGAAGACCGCGGCGCGGTAGGCCAGGCTTGTCCCGAAGGTCCCTTCGAGCGCGAGCGTCGTTAGGCCCCAGAGCAGCGGCCCAATGATCGCCGCGACGCGAGCGGAGAGCAGCATCAGACTGAAATACCGCCCGGCTTCGACGTCGGGGATGAGCGAGAGCAGTAGCGGCCGCTCGATTGCATTCACGCCGCCGAAGTTCAAGCCAATCGCCAATCCGACGAGCCAAAAGGCCGACTGCGAGTTGACCAACATCATGGCAACGAGCAATGCGAACCAGATCCAGAGCGTGATCGACAGTGACCGCTTGGCCCCGATCCGGTCGACCATATGTCCGTAGACGTAGCTGCCGAAGATCGCGGGGATCGTCAACACCACGAACAGAGTGACCTCTGTTCCCCGTCGAAAGCCGATCGCGCGCACAGCATAAAGTGTCATGAAGCTGACGATCGTCCCGATCGCGTCCTGATAGACGAGTGACGTAATGATGAATCGAAGCGCGCCGGGATGCCGCCGTGCCTGGGTGATTGTCTCCTTCACGTCGCGGAATGCCTTCCGCCAATTCACGCGCGTGCCAGCAGGCGCCGGGTTGTGATCGCGGCAGAATAGAAACAGCGGCAACGAGAAGATTAGAAACAGCAGCCCAGTCGGGACGAAGGTGGCAACGCGTCCACCGACGGCGGTAAACGGCACCAGCGTATGGAGCGTGTTGTTCACGCCGTCGGTGAACTTGGGAATCAACGGGGGCCAACCGCCGGCGAAAAAGGGTTGTACCAGCAGAACGCCGAAGATTGAGCCGACGTATCCCACGGCCACACCGAGGCCGGAGAGTCTCCCCTGCTCTTCGACGGGCACCAGCTCAGGGAGCATTGCGTTGTAAAAAGGCTGCGCTGCCTGATAGGCGAAGTTCGCAATGGCAAATGCGATGAGGACGGGAAGAAGCGTCATCACACTGACATGCCATCCCGGTGGCACGGAGGCGGGACGGCCGATTCCTTCGCCAACGAGGGGGATCGTGGTTTGTCCCACGATGCCGATCGCCGCACAGGCCAAGCATGATGCGATCGTGAACCACACCACCCATGGCTTTCGACGGCGCCGTGCATCCGAGATTGCACCGAGCACGGGAATCGCAACGACCATCAGCACGGACGCCGCGGCATTGGCCATGGCGTAAACGAGATCCGTCGATCCCAAATCGCTCACTATCCACACCGCGAAGTACAGTGTGGCGACGTTCATCGAGAAGATCGTATTCGAGAAGTCGTAAAGAGCCCAACCCCAACGCTCGCTGGCCGGTGCGCGAACGACGGGTCGTATCTCGCCGCCGGGTTCGAGAGCAGGAACTGCATGCTGTGGGTGCGCCACTGGGCGTTACTCCCTCATTGGTGACAATTTCGGAACCTCTCCAACCCGGTTATATCGAGGGATACGTCGCGTGACGTAGCGCACATGCACCACGTCTCATTGACGGGTTCATCGGCGGGTCCAAATTACGACCGATGCCTCTCTTCCGCCGCATCGACATGCTGCCTCGTGGGATCGTAACACGCCCTGGCGCGCACGCTCGCGCAGGTCGACTCGTGAGCGCGTGGCTCGCCGCTCTCGGTCTCGCAATGGCCGCATGCGAGCGGCCTCGCGCCGCGCCGCCGATCGATTCGGCTGTTCCTCTCCGTCCCGCAGCGATCGGGTCCGCCTCACCGCAAGCGGCGACTACGTGGGATGCTCACCTGGGTCCTGTCCTCCTCGTTGCCGGTGCAACGCCGGATCTCGCGACAATAGTTCTCGGTGACTCAGCGCGCGCGGGCGCGGACACGATCACCCAACGAGAGGCCATCGCGATTCGCTCCACGCCCGCCACCCTGGTCGGTCGGAGCGACTCGGTACAACTCGGAATTCTCCAGGAAGTCCGTTCGCCGAAGGGTGAGGACGATTCAGAGTGCACTGGTTGGCCCGCGTGGGCGATTCAGAGCGCTCGCAATGGGACAACGCTCGCCCCCTGGAGCGTCGGCTTCGTCGGCGCGGCCGTTCAACCCGTTCGCATGGATTCGATCGAGAGCATGAGTCGCGTCGACTCTGCGCGCCTGGCGGCCGAGGTCACTCGGCTCGCCTCGGCGTTGCCGACGAGCGCGGGCGATCGATTCACCGGGCTCCCGTTTACGGTGACCTCGCTGTGGCGATTTCATGCCGGGCCAGGCGCCGAGGGGATTGTCACAAATCTCGTTAGGCACATCAATCAGGAAGCGCGGCCCTTCGAGGAGCGAACGCTCATCATCGCCGAGCGCGACAGCAGTCGACGGGAGGAGCGCTTCACGTTGGCATACTACGATCGGTCGCAGGGGGCGGAGGAGACGGTCGAGAGCCGCGAGGTGCTCGCGCTCGCTCGACCGACGCCGGATGCGCAGCCGATGCTCGTGCTGGGCCGCGACTATGGTGATGGGATGTCGTACGCGCTGGTGCAACGCGATCCGTCTGGACGCTGGCGTGAGAAATGGCACAGCCCCCGCGGTCACTGTAAGTAGCGATCGCGCTACTCCACCCGAGCGAGGGTTGCGGGCGGAGTCGCGCGTCCGCCAAGCCCCGCGAGCGCCGCGAGCGTCAACAGGTATGGAAGCGCGAGAATCAACTGATAGGGGACGGCGAGTCCTAGTGCCTGGGCGACGTACTGCAGCGAAGTCGTCGCCGCGAAGAGAAACGCCGCCAGACCGACGCCCAGTGGGTGCCAGCGTCCGAGCACGACGATAGCGATCGCGATGAAGCCGCGGCCGGCCGACATACCCTCGACGAACGTACCGGCCTGCGACAACACGAGAACACCGCCGGCCACTCCGCCTAACGCGCCAGCAACGAGCGTGGCCACCAGCCGGATGCGCAGCACTGGAACGCCGGCCGTGAGCGCCGCGGTTGGGTTCTCGCCAATGGCGCGTAGCGCGAGTCCCGCGTGTGTGTACTCGAGGAACCACCAGGTCGCCGGAATCAGCAAGAACGCGAGGTAAGTGATCAGCGGCTGTGCGAAGAACGCCACCCCGACGACCGGAAGACGCGAAAGAATAGGGATCGTGAGGCGACCGGCTGTGTCGATGGCGAGGCTCGACCCCGTTGCGCCGTAGAGCGTTCGATAGAGCGTGCCCGTCCCACCAAGCGCGAGGAGGGTGATGGCCGTCCCGGTGATGATCTGATCCGAACCCATGCCTAACGTCGCCGCGGCAAAGAGGAGGGCGATGAGCATTCCGGCGCCCCCCGATACGGCGAGACCGAGCGCGGAGCCGCCACCCCAGTGCGTAGCGCCGACGAGAGCGCCGAATGCGCCGCTCAGGATGACGCCTTCGAGTCCGATATTGATGAGTCCCGCGCGCTCGATGAGCAGCTCGCCCGTGGACGCGAGAATAAGAGGTGTCGCTGTACGGACGGTCGCCTCAGCAAACGCAGTTGCGACCGTGCCGTTTGCGATCTGGTCAGTCATTGCTGGCCACTGTGGGTTGGCTCAGCCGCTGGAAGAGGACGACCTGCGCTGCCCTGAAGGGGCCACGCAACGATCAGCCCCAGAATGATGACAGCCTCGATCATCGACACCACGACCGACGGCACGCCCGCATCGCGCTGCATGGCCGAGGCGCCCGCCTCCAGCGCGCCGAAGAGCAGACCGCTTGCGACGACCCCGGCTGCGTCCAGCCGCGCGAGGAGCGCGACGGCGATGCCCGTGTAGCCGTAGCCTGGAGAAATATTCTCGTACAGCGCAAACGTCACTCCGGTGACCTCGATGGCACCCGCGAGGCCGGCAATCGCTCCGCTGACGACGAAAGCGCTGGCACCTGCCCGCGCCACGTCGATTTCACCGGCGATTCGCGCCGCCTCCGGATTGGCGCCGCTCGCGCGAAGTCGAAAACCGGCAGCGGTAAAGCGAACAGTCCACCATGCCGCCATGGCGACGACGATGGCGACGAGAAATCCCGCGTGCAACCGCGATCCTGGAAGTATCCTCGGGAGCCGCGCCGCCGCCTCGATGGTGCTCGACTGAGGATAGATGTGCAGCGGTTCCTGCAATGGACCCCGCACCACATAGCCGACGAGATACAGAGCCACGAAGTTCAGCAGTATCGTGCTGATCACTTCCAGCACGTGAAATCTGACCCGGAGAAACGCCGCGATCCCCGCCCAAAGCCCTCCGGCGCTCGCTCCGACTGCGAGCGCGATCACCGGATTCCAATGGCTGTGCGAGAGGCCAGGCAGTAGCGATACCGCCACAGCGGCGGCTGCACCTGTGAGCAGTTGACCCTCGGCGCCGATGTTGAAGACTCCCGCGCGAAAAGCAATTGCGACCGAGAGACCTGTGAGGATGAGGGGCGTCGCGCGGACGAGTGTTGCGGAGGTGATCGCATAGCCCGAGCCCAGCGAACCTCGCAGAAGTGCGGCCGCAGCGGGTAACGCCTCGAAGCCCAATACGCGAAGCAGCAGCGGGACTCCGATGCTGAGAATGGCGACGACGTACGCCGCGCGCCGGAGCGGCGCCGGGATGGGAGCGAGCCAACGCATGATCACCAGTGTTCCGGTGTCATCCAGTGATCGCGAGCACGCCCGCTTCGCATTAGGATTGCCACGATGTCGTTCTCGATTCCGATAGACGCAGCTCCGAGTGCTGCCGGGTCCATCGTTGAAGACAGCGATCCGCGCCGGTGGCGGATGCTCGTCCTTTTGGGATGGGCGGAGCTGCTCGGGATGTCACTGTGGTTTGCCGCGAGCGCGGTCTCGGCACCACTCGCGGCACGATGGCACCTCTCGCCCTCCTCGTTAGGCTGGCTGACCGCCATCGTGCAGCTCGGGTTCGTCATGGGAACGGCGTTCTCGGCGCTGTTGAATCTTGCTGACATCGTGCCCGCGCGGCTGCTGTTCTCCCTGTCGGCGCTCGTCGGCGCTTTCGCCAATGCCGCCCTGCTGCAGTCAACAAGCTATCGCGGCCTCCTCGTCTGTCGACTGCTCACCGGATTTGCGCTCGCTGGCGTCTATCCGCCAGCGATGAAAATGATCTCGACGTGGTTTCGCGCGCGGCGAGGCCTCGCCGTCGGGACGGTGGTTGGTGCGCTCACCGTCGGAAAGGCGGGGCCCTATCTGGTGCACGCCATTCCGGGCGCAGGCGTGCAGCCGGTGATCCTCTCCGCGACCTTCGCGGCGACACTCGCAGCACTGTTGGTCTTTTTCTTTTATCGGGACGGCCCTTTTCCGTTCCCGCCCCGACCGTTCTCGTGGGACTTGGTCGCCACCGTCTTTCGCGAACGGCGCTGGAGGTTGGCAACGGGCGGCTACCTCGGACACATGTTCGAGCTGTATAGCGCCTGGACATGGATCCCGACTTTCGTGGCGATGAGCGCGGCGGCAGCAGGGCGTCCGGCAGGCCCCACGCGCGACGAGCTCTCGGCCTTGGTCGCGTTCTGCGCGATTGCCATCGGCGGTGCAGGCTGCGTGTGGGGAGGTTTGGTTGCCGATCGCCGCGGCCGCGAGTGGCTGGTGACAATGGCAATGGCGGCGAGCGGCGCCTGCGCCGTGCTCATCGGCTTTGTGTACGGCAAATCGCTCTGGCTCCTCCTTCCCGTGGCGCTCCTCTGGGGCTTCTTCGTGATAGCGGATTCGGCACAGTTTAGCGTTCTTGTAACAGAAGCGGTGCCCCCGCATGCGGTCGGGACGGCTCTAACGGTTCAGACGTCCCTCGGCTTCCTGCTCACGATGGTCTCGATCCAGCTCGTTCCGCCGGTTGCGGCGATCGTTGGCTGGCGCTGGGCGTTTGTGATGCTGGCCAGCGGGCCTGCGCTGGGGATTGCGGCGATTCGGCGGCTCCGCCGCCCGTCCGCTAGTTGAGCCCGAGCATTGCTCGCCCGACGGCCTCACGATCGTTAGGCACCTCGGTCAGCCGACCTTCGTGCACGGCGACGACTCGGGTGGCGAGGGCGAGCACCTCGTCGAGATCGCTGGAGTGGACGAGTGCCGCCGCACCGCGAGCTGCAGCCTCGCGAAGGCGCTCGTGCACCGCAGCCGATGCACGAATATCCAGTCCACGCGTTGGATTCTCCGCCACGATTATCGATGGCCCGTCGCTCAGCTCCCGAGCGAGCACGAGCTTTTGCTGGTTGCCTCCCGAGAGCTCATTGACGGGTGCGTCAACGGACGGCGAACGGACATCGTACTCCGCGGCCAGCTCCAGCGCCCGGTCGCGGAACCGCTTCCAGATCATGCGGCCGCGTCGGCGACCGGCGCCCTTCAAAGCGAGATTCTCGGTCAAAGAAAAGCCGAGCACCAGCGCATCCCGTTGTCTATCCTCGGGAATGAGTGCCGTCGCGCCGCCGCGCCATATCGTGCCGCTTGTAGGGTCGATACGGCCGGCGACTCCGCGCAGGAGAACCTCGTGACCCGAGTTCTCGAGCCCCGCGACCCCGAGAATTTCATGGGCGCGCACCTCGAGATTCGCATTCGCGAGGCGTATGACGCCACGTGAATCAACCATTGTCACGCCACTCAATCGGAGCATCGGCTCACCGCTCGGCTGTCTCATCACGGGTCGTGACGCCGATGGCGCTTCGCCGAGCATCGCAGCCGCGAGCTGATTCGCCGAGGTCTGGTCAGCTGCGCCCTGGTAAACCGTTCGTCCGTAGCGCAGGACTGTGACATCGTCCGCGGTCTCCAGTGCCTCGGAGAGCTTGTGCGTGATGAGCACGACCGAGCCGCCGCGAACCGCGAACTGTTGCACCAAGCCGAGCAGATCTCGTGCTTCGGCCGGCGCGAGCACGGCTGTCGGCTCGTCGAGAATGAGAATGGCAGCGTTTCGATGGAGTGCCTTCAGGATCTCGAGCTTCTGCTGCGCGGCGATGCTGAGTGATCCGGCGAGGGCGCTCGGATCGATCGCGAGCTGCACCTCGTCGGCGAGGGTGCGGGCCCGGTCGTGAGCCGCGGTTGGCGAGTAGAGCCCGTGACCGCCGAGCGCGATGTTCTCGGCAGCGGTCATTGCGGCGACGTTTGTGAAGTGCTGATGCACCATCCCGATGCCGAGGCGGATGGAATCCGCCGGTGATCGCAGTGGTGTGCTGCGCCCATCGAGCAGGATCTGACCTTCGTCAGGCTGAAGCAGCCCGAAGGCGACGCGCATGAGAGTGCTCTTCCCAGCCCCGTTCTCGCCGAGCAGCGCATGCACGCTGCCCGGCCGCACGAAGAGAGACGCGTGATTGAGCGCTCGTGTCCTTCCAAGCTGCTTGACGATCCCTTCGAGGCGCAGCTCGGGAGCTCGGCGCGAGCCGGGGATCGGCGGTGCACCACTCATAGTCCCGTCGGCGCGTCGAGGAACTGGGTCTCGACGCCGAACTCCCGCGCCACGAAATCGCCGAGGGCGCGGATGCCTAACGTCTCAGTGGCGTAGTGACCGGCGTAGACGACCACGATGCCCAAGTCCCGGGCCTGCACGGCGGTGTGATGTGGTCCCTCGCCGACGATCATGGTGTCGATGCCGCGATCGGCAGCCTCACGAATGGTGTCAGCGTCTGCTCCGGCGCCAGTGCAGATGGCCCAATGCCGAGTTCTGCGATTGCTGGCGAATGGCGTAGCCACGATTTCGCCTCCCGCTTCATGCGCGAGTTGGCGCGCTCGATCCGCCAACGTTGCTGTGTCCACATCCGCGCGGCCGCTCAGGCCTACGTCAATGGTTTTGTACCGTGCGAATCCCGCCGAGGGCTCCAGGCCCAGTTGGCGGGCCAGAAGCGCATTGTTTCCGAACTCGGGGTGGACGTCGAGCGGCAGATGCGCGGAGTAAACGGCGACGTCGTGGCTCATGAGTGTCGCGTAACGCTCGTAAGTGAGGCCGGTAATTGGTTGCAGCCCACCCCAGAACATGCCGTGATGAACGAGCAGCATCTCGGCTCGAGCGGCGATTGCTTCGCGGATGACATGAGATGAGAAGTCGACCGCCGTGGCAACGCGACGAACATTGCCCCGGCTCGCGAATTGGAGCCCGTTCAGCGCGGCCGGATAATCGGGGATCTCGGCGGTAAGGAGTAGCGCGTCGAGTCGATCAGCTATGTCTCGAGAGCGAGGCATCGCGGGCAGCCTAACGAGCGGCCGCTGAGGCGCTCGGGCGTGAGAACTTCCCGGCAGCAATCAGCGCCCGCGCCGAGTCGACCGCCTTGCGCGTCGCACTCGGGATCCGCGAGCTCAATCGGGGGTTCAGAACGAGATCCACGACCTGCTCCCGCATACCAAGCTTGATGATTCCCGGCGTGAAGGTGTGGTTCCGGACCTGGCGCGCAACCGTGAGAAAGGCATGCGGGAGGTCGATCGCCACGCTTCCGAGCGTGACTTCCGGCGCAATGTCGTTCTGATTCGAATTTGTGCCGAATACGAATGCGCCTGTTGCTTCTCGCACCGCCTGAAAAATTCCGAGTCCGGCGGCGTCGGCATTCTGGAAGATGACGTCGACGCCGCTCGCCAGCTGAGCAAGCGCCTGTTCCTTGCCAGCGCTTACATCGTCCCAGTTTCCGATGTAGGCCGTGACGACTTTCGCGGCGGCATTGACGCTGTGCACCCCCTCCTCGAAGGCAACGAAGCTTTCGCGAACCGGAGGCAGCTCGGTGCCGCCAATCACGCCGAGTCGATTGGTGCGCGTCATGGTGCCGGCGATCATCCCCGCGAGATACGACGGTTCCGCGAAGCCGAAAACCATTCCGCTCACGTTCCCACTGCTCGTGTTGCCTGATGTCACGACGTACTGCGTGGCGGGATACGAAGGAGCTACGGCGCGCGCCGCGTCCTGAAACTCGAAACCGTGCCCGAAGACGAGATCGAAGTGCTGGTTTCCGTACTGGCGGAAATTTTCCTCGAACTCGGCTGGCGTTTTGGTTTGAATGTGGCTGATCTGGGCGCCGAGGGAGTCGCGAATCCGAAGCAGGCCTTGGTAGGCGCCGCCGTTCCACGACTGGTCTGAAATGGCGCCGGGGGTGAGAAGAGCCACCTTAAAGCTGGTGGCTTGGCTCGACGAATCAGTTGTGGACCGCTGTCCCCGACTCGAACAACCTCCCAGGGCGGCCGCGTATGTGAAGACGGCGATGTGGAAGAGGGTGGAAAACACTGTAGTCCGAATTCGACACTTCACCCTAAGTTGCGATGGAAGAGGCAGTTGCATGTCTGTGGAATTCTCGGCGCCAACCGATGTGCCAGGAAGCACGATTCACACCTCTAGCCTCAGCACTGTCGCTATGATACTGCTATACGGGCTACATTATGTCTCGATATCCGGGGGGCGGTTTCGAATCATCAGCCCCATGATTCGCTCTAGATCATCAGGCGAGTAGAAGGAGACGCGGACAACACCTTTTTCCTCCCCACTCAACTCGATTTGCACATCGGTTTGCAAGTAATGTCTCAGCTCGTCTTCGAGTTGCCGTACGATGGCAGGGCGCTTAACCGCAACGGCCTCCGAGCGTTTCCGTGCTGGAGTCGGCCCATTGCGGTTCTTGCGCACGAGCTCTTCCGTTTGGCGAACGCTGAGACTGCCAGTCACGATCTGCTCGGCAAGCGCGAGTACGTCCGAATGGTCCAAGCCTGCGAGGGTCCGAGCGTGCCCGGCGGAAAGCTTCCCTGACTCCACGAGTTGCTGCACATGGTCGGGCAAAGTCAGGACGCGAAGCAGGTTCGTAATGGTACTGCGATCTTTGCCAACTGCGTCGGCGACCTCTTGGTGCGTCAGCGAAAATTCCCCGAGGAGCCGCTGGTACCCGCGTGCCTCCTCAATGGGATTGAGGTCAGCGCGCTGAAGATTCTCCACCAACGCCAGTACCAGCATAGTCTGGTCGTCGAAATCACGAACAACAGCGGGCACATCCTTCCATTCCAGGCTGCGAATTGCGCGTAGCCTTCTCTCCCCAGCGATCAACTCATAGCTGTCGCCCTTGCGGCGGACTGTGATGGGCTGCAGCAGGCCATTGGCCTTTATGGACGCCTCGAGTTCGGCCAGGGCCGCTGGATCGAACTCTCTTCTTGGTTGGTACGGATTTGGTCGAATACGCGCAGTCGGGATCCGCTGTAACTCGCTCGTGCCGCTCGAAGGCGGCTGCGCTGAGCCAATAAGTGCTTCGAGCCCGCGGCCAAGGCGACGCTGTTTTTCGGCACTCATGCGGTACGCTCCGAGTGATTGTCAGGCAGAGCGACACCCCCAACGAATGTCTGCGAGGACTGATCGCGCCACGCAGACGCGCGCTCAAGCAGCTCTCGGGCAACGCCCATGTAAGCCTGAGCACCGACCGATGCGACGTCGTAAAGAATGATCGGCTTGCCAAAGCTCGGCGCCTCGGCGAGTCGAACATTGCGGGGAATAACAGTCTCAAAGACCTTCGCGCCGAAATATTCACGCGCCTCCGCAGCGACTTGGCGGGAGAGGTTCAGTCGCGCGTCGTACATCGTCAACAGCACACCATCGATCGCCAAGGCCTCGTTCACGCTGCGCTGTACGAGGTGCACTGTATTGAGCAACTGCGACAAACCCTCGAGCGCGTAGTACTCGCACTGCACCGGAATCAGTAAGGCATCGGCGGCTGCGAGCATGTTGACTGTGATGAGGCTCAAGGACGGCGGACAGTCGATCAGTATGTAATCGTAAGCCGATGAGATCTCCGCGAGGGCGGATCGCATGGCGCTGTCTCGCTTTGGATGGTCGACGAGCTCCACCTCGGCCCCGGCAAGCTCCGGCGTGGCGGGCAGAAGATCGAGGTGCCGGAACTGCACCTCGCGCATTATCGCGTTCGTGGCCGACGTGCTTCCGATCAGGACGTCGTAGACGGTCGCGGTGATTGACTCGCGATCGATTCCCAGTCCGCTCGTCGCGTTCCCCTGAGGGTCACCGTCGACGAGCAGCGTTCGTTGCTCAGCCGCAGCCAGGCTCGCGGCGAGGTTGACGGCGGTCGTGGTCTTTCCCACGCCACCCTTTTGATTCGCAACAGCGATGATTCGCGCCACAGAACTCAAGCGTGTCGGAGACGCCGGAATATACGCACGGCCGGGTTTCGCGCAGCCACGATCTGTGTTCCACGTGAAACGATCCTCACCAAACCCGGATCTGGGAGGTTTCACGTGGAACCTCTAGATCGCGACCAGCCGCGCGTCAATAACTTGCAGGCGCTGCCACGTGGATCATGGTATACTGGCGCCTAAGTGGCGCTAGTACCGGTGCTCAACGCCCTGGAGTGAATCGCCAGCGAGCGTTGACCGTAACTTGCACCCGCTGCTGGCCTGGCTCGATTGGCGTCGGAGCCGCCGTGGCCATCGTGCTGCGAACGTCCAGTCGGTACATCGGCCGAGGGCCAGCGTCGGCCGTGCTCAATTCGATCAGTGCACCGAGCGAGCCTCCAGCGGCGCGCGCGAGCGTCTCCGCGTCGGCGCGAGCACGCGCCACTCCCTGGGTGATCGCCGCATGCCGCACGGAATCGCTGTTCGACGCGAAGAAATCCAAAGAGTTGATCTGATTCGCTCCTTTTGCCAGCGCAGCATCGAGCACGCCGGCCACCTGATCGATTCGTCGCACCTCGACGCGCACCACGTTGCTCACGATGTAACCGATCACAGTGCTCCGCTGCGTGGCTTGGTCGTAACGCGTGTTCGGGGTGACGCTGTAGTTCTCCGTGGATATCTGCTCGCGGGAGACGCCCGCTGCGACAACGGCATCGATTACGGCCCGTTGTCGTTGCGCGTTGTCACGCGCAGCGGCTGCCGCCGTTGCCGCACGCGTCTCGACGCCGACGTACACCGCCGCCCGATCGGGGACGAACTGCGCCTCGCCTGTAGCGGCAGTGACGATGTCAGCGCGACCGCTGTCCGGTCGCGCTGCCTGCGCCGCGGCGACGGATGCGGTGCTCGCGAGAATTGTGCATACGCTAAATATTGCGATGTAAGACGCGCCTCTCATGGTACCTCCGGCGTGGACTCGAGACCACCTACCCCGTGCTCGCACCTGAGATCCCGGATCCGCCGCCCCCCAAACAGAGAGCACGGGCCGGCCGGTGAGCAAGTGTGGAAGCTAAATGGCCGCGGACTGACGGCGACGCTTCTCGATCTCGATCAGCAGATTCTGCAGATCGGTGGGGCTCACGCCCGGGATGCGCGACGCCTGCGCCAGCGTTTGTGGGCGCGCGGTCGAGAGCTTTTGCCGCGCCTCGAAGGAGAGCGACAGCATCTCCTCGTAAGGCAGCCCGACATCCAATCGGAACTGGCCCATACGACGCATCTTCTCCGCCTGCTCGCGCTCGCGCTCGAAGTACCCTGAATACTTGATCTCCAACTCCGCCGTGAGAACAGCGTCGCGGTCGAGTGTCTCGCCGACGCCGGAGGCCTGGAAGAGATCGCTGAGCGACACGCCCTGCCGCTTCACGACCTCCGAGATCCTGACAGCATGCGAGAGCGCCGTGCTGCCCGCACGAGTCAGTACCGCCTGCGCGGCGGCGGGTGAGATACTCGTATCGTCGGCGGTCCGTCGCGCGGCGTCCTCCGAGGCCAGCCTTCGGGCGATGACATCCTGCTCGCGCTGATCATACAATCCGAGCTCGCGCGCAAGCGGCGACAGTCGGCGAAGGGCGTTGTCCTGGCGAACCGTTAGGCGAAACTCCGACCGTGACGTGAACAGCCGATATGGCTCGTCGACCCCCCGCGAGACCAGATCATCGACGAGCACGCCGATGTACGAGGACTCGCGGCCGAGGATGACGGGCGCACGATGAAGTGCCGTGAGCCCCGCATTCAGACCGGCGATCGTGCCCTGTCCCGCGGCCTCTTCGTACCCCGTTGTGCCGTTGATCTGACCTGCGAAATACAACCCGCGCAGCGTCCGCACCTGAAGCGTCGCGTCGAGCTGCGTCGGGGGGTAATAGTCGTACTCGATTGCGTATCCCGCCCGCGTCATGCGCACGTTCTCGAGGCCGGGGATCGTCCCGAGGATCTGAAGCTGCACGTCGGCCGGGAGCGATGTCGACAGGCCATTCACGTATAGCTCCGAGGTATCGTGCCCCTCGGGCTCCAGGAAAATCTGGTGTCGCTCGGCTGCGGGAAACTTGACGATCTTATCTTCGACGGAGGGACAGTAACGCGGTCCTCGCGAAGCAATCGCGCCTCCATACATGGCAGATCTGCCGATGTTCTCCGCGATCAGCTGCTTGCCCGGCCCCCCGAGAAAAGTGATCCAGCACGGGAGCTGTCGCGGGTGCCTCGTGATCTCACCTCGCTGACGCGGCTCTGGCCAGAAGTGCGACCACGAATAGTCAAACAGATCGATCTCACTCTCCTGGCGCTCCAATCGAGAGAAGTCGACTGTGCGGCCGTCAATTCGCGGTGGCGTGCCGGTCTTGAATCGCGCCACTGTTAGGCCAACCGCCTCGAGCTGTTCGGCAAGGTGCGTTGCGGCCGTCTCCCCGGCGCGACCACCGGAAAACTTCGTCTCGGTGCCGATGTGAATGCGGCCGCGCAGGAAGGTCCCCGTAGTGATAACGACACAGCGCGCGGCGAAGCGCCGTCCCTCGAGAGTCTCGACTCCGGCGACGGAGCGTGAATCCGAATCGAGAAGGAGACGGGCGACCGTTCCCTGCACCGTCGTTATGCGTGCGTGCTCCTCGAGCAACTGTCGGACGGCTCGGCGGTACAGGCCCCTGTCGCACTGCGCCCGCGGCGCCCACACTGCTGGTCCCTTGCTGCGATTCAGCATCCGAAACTGAAGCATCGCAAGGTCGGTTGCACGCGCCATTATTCCGCCGAGCGCATCGACTTCGCGAACGACGGTGCCTTTCGCCACGCCCCCGATCGCCGGATTGCAGGACATCTGACCGATCGTTTCGAGCGCGCTCGTCACGATGGCGACGCGCGCGCCAGCTCGCGCTGCGGCCACCGCGGCCTCGGTTCCGGCATGGCCGGCTCCAACGACGATCACGTCCAACTCCGCTTCGAAGCGCGCGGTCGGGGAAGGCGAGGTCGAGGAAGGCATCGAGGAAAGCTATACTCAGGTCCACACCGAGAGCCAAAACGCCATGCCACTAGCCGTCCCAAGCGGTGCGCCAACGCTGTTCATCCGCCGCTCGGCCTACGAGAAGAGCGGTCTCGATCGGGCATCGATCGATGCGCGTCTCAGCCTAACTCCAGAGGAGTTCAGGGTCGAAGGCACTCTCATAGCGATAGGACCAATCGCCGGCGAGAACACGCTCACAGACCTCATCAGTGAGCTCGAGTCGAGTGGCCTCGCTTACTTCGAAGACTTCTTCGAGCTGAGTGGCAATTGGCCGGAGTGGCTCAGAATTTTTTGCGCCGCGACCGACAGCGGGCCGCCACGACAATCATGACTTTCTCGTGCCCTGCTTCGACGCCACGGTCACGGGGGCAGTCGGCGTGAGGTGACCATGGCGCAGGAGCCCGTGCCAGCCGCACTCGTAGCACCAACTGGTTCGAAACCAGGGCATAACGAGATTCCAACCGCGCGATTTGACCCGCAGCGTGACCGCATCACAGTTGGGGCAGCGGTCACCCTCGGGCAGAATGAAGAAGAAGACGACGGTCGCCGCGATCAGACGCAGCACGAAGAAGCCGACGAAGATGACGGCAAAGATGACCGCGTCCGACATCAGGACTTCTCCTCTCGGCTAGAGCCGCTGTTCGACCTGAAGCCAAGGCTCAACGTACGCCAGATCGCCTTCGATTCGCTCGATCACCACTTCGGTACCTTCAGCAACCGCAACGTCGTCCAAACTCCGAGCACGCAGCGTTCGTTGCTCGCTGCCGTAGTCGAAGCTGATACGACCCTCGTGTCCGGCGGCGATGGACGAGACGACGCGAGCCACGTGTCCCTGCAGCACGTAGCGCTCATCGTCGACATCGTGCTCCACCGGCATCGAAGCCGATTTTGCCACCAACCAGCGCACGAGGCCGGCAGCCACCACGCCAGCCGCCAATGAGGCAACGAGCGCGCCCGCGCTGGATAAAGCCCGCGAAATTGAATAGCCAGCCACGCCGAAACCCATGGCGAAAGCGGCCGCGAGAGGGATCCATCCGCGCAAGGAGACGCCGGCCCCTGCTGCGTCCGCGCGCGGCCGCCGCTCGATTCCGAAGAGCATCACGGCAACGCCAATCAACAGGCCAACAATGAACGAGGCGATATAGAGAACGATCATCGAGACGTGGTTTTCTCCGAGTGAGATCGCCAGCCAGTAGCGGACGCTCCAACAGAATGATTTGACGAATCGAGGCGCGAGTCGAGCGACCACTCCGAGTCGGGAATGTGGTCCTCGGCAAGATCAAAGGAAAGTGCAGGAAGGACGGTTCTCGGAACTCAGCGACCGAGCGCCGAGGGCCCGGGTTCGCCGTGCCGCCGAGCCAGCGCGAGATTCGAGGAAAGGAATTCATCGACTCGCTGCTCGGCATAGTAGAGCGGGCGCCAGGGCACCCCATGAACGAAGCCGACGTGTCCACCGCCCCGGGTGAACTCGACCGTCAAACAAGAATTCTCCCGCGCGATTTCGGCAACTTCATCGAGCACTGCGCGAGGTAGGAACGGGTCATCCCGTGAGCTCAGCAAAAGCGTTGGCCGTTGGATGTGACGCAGGAACCGCAGCGAGCTCGAACGCTTGTAGTAGTCGTGAGCGTCTCGGAATCCGTGAACTGGCCCCGTGACTACGTCGTCGAAGTCGTACAGCGTGCGCGCCCGACTGAGAGCAGCTCGATCGAAGAGATCAGGGTATCGGGTGAGCTTCGCCTCGGCTTTGCGTCTCAGTGTGCGCAGGAAATGACGCTCGTACACCCGCGAGAAGCCGCGCGAGATGTGGCGCGAGCCACGCTCCAGATCGAACGGGACGGAGATTGCCACCGCTGCCCTGACGCGGGCTGGGATAATCTCCGGCCGCTCGCCCAACCACTTCAACAGGACGTTTCCGCCCAGGGACACTCCGCACATCACGAGATCGACGTCGGGATCTTCGGACAGAATCTTGTCCACGGCAAATGCGAGATCGGTTGTTTCACCGGAGTGGTAGAAGCGTCGGGCCTGATTCGGTTCGTCGCCACAACCCCGGAAAATGAGCATGTCCGCTCCCCAGCCGCGATTTTGCGCTACGTGCAGCAGCCCGCCGACGTAGTGAGACCGGATGGTGCCCTCCAACCCGTGCAGCAGGAAGAGACGCGGCGCGCCGGGACTTGGCGAATCGAGCCGGAGGATGTCGATGAAATCACCGTCGGGCGTCGACCAACGCTCGACGCGGGTGGGGAGTGGCGCCGCGCGCCGAGCGAACTTGCCCCAGAGCGTCTGCGCGTGCGGGCCGGGTACCCACCACGCAGGCCGATACGTAACTTCGCGAGGGGTGCGTGACACGGATTCTTCTATCTGTCGCCTGAGCCGGCGCACGAAGGCAACCTAATCGATGGAAGTTCAGGTTTTCGGAGTGAAGAAGAGCGCTGAGACCAGAAAGGCACTGCGCTTCTTCTCAGAACGCCGGATCAGAACGCACTTCGTCGATTTCATGGACCGAGCCGCTTCCGCGCAAGAACTGCGGCGATTCGCGCAGCGCTTCGGTGTCGACGCGCTCATCGATCGTACGTCGCGCGTCTATGGCGAGCTGGGCCTCCGCTCGGCCAGTCTGTCGGAGGAACGATGGCTCGACAAGCTGTCCGAGGAGCCGTTGTTGCTCCGGATGCCGCTCGTCCGACAGATCGGACCGGGTGCCAAGGGGTTGACGATTGGTGTCGCCGAGGACGAGTGGCGGCAATGGGCCACATCGTGAGCGCACAGTCGGCCGATCAGAACGTGGTAAACGATCCTCGATGACGCAGCTTCAGATATCGAACGTCGCGGTGGAGTTCGGCGCGACGCAGGTCTTTCAGGGTGTGACGTTCACCGTCGCCGCCGGTGAACGGTGGGGGATCGTAGGTCGGAACGGCACCGGCAAGACGACGCTCTTCCGCCTCATCACTGGAGAAATGCAGCCGACGCGCGGCACCGTCGTGCGCCAATCAGGGCTCCGCGTTTCGCTACTGGAGCAACATCGGGATTTCGGCAGTGCGGAGACGGTGTGGGAGGCAGCTGCGGGCGGTCTGAGTGAACTGCTCACGCTCGAGCAATCGCTGCTCGAGCAGGCGCATGCTCTCGGCACCGATGCCTCAGAAGAGGCTCTGGCGCGATACGGCCACGATCTCGAACGCTTCGAGCGCGAGGGCGGGTACGAGGCAACCGCCCGCATTGACTCGGTGCTGAGCGGACTCGGGTTCGATCCGCAGCAAGCGCGCACGACGCCAGTGGCGCAGCTGAGCGGCGGCGAGCGAGGGCGACTCGGACTGGCGAGGGAGCTGGTTCGCGGTGGGGACGTGCTTCTGCTCGACGAGCCCACGAACCACCTCGATCTGGAGACGACGCGCTGGCTCGAGCAGTACCTGCGCGACGCCACGACTACTGTCCTGCTGATCAGCCACGATCGCGCGTTCCTGCAAGCGGTTGCCGATCACATCCTCCACTTCGAGGGTGATTCGGCGACGCCCTACGTCGGCGGGTACGCGAACTTCGTGGTGCAGCGGGAGGAGCGGCGGCTCAGCCAACAGCGAGCCTTCGACAAGCAGGCGCGTACGATCGCGCACGAGCAGGACTACATCGCGCGCAACATCGCGGGCCAGAACAGCCGTCAGGCAAAAGGCCGACGGAAGAGGCTCACGCGTCTTCCGCGGCTGAGCGCTCCGATCACGGACGACGAGGCGATGTCGATCCGGTTCGACGTCGCGCAGCGGGGTGGAGATCGCGTGGCGATTGCCGATCACGCGACGATAAGCGTGACGGATGGGGGCTCTGGTGCGAGGCGGATTCTCGTCGAATCCTTCACGGGTTCGGTACGCCGAGGTGACGTGCTGGGGCTCGTGGGCCCGAACGGCGCTGGGAAATCGACGTTGCTCAAAGCACTTGTCGGCGGGCACGACACGAGCGCGGGCGAGATCCGTCTGGGAAGCGGCATCGACGTTGGCTACTACCGGCAGGATCTCTCGCAGGTGCCCCTGCAGAAGACAGTCTACGAGATCATCGCTGATTTGCGGCCGACGTGGGAGCGCCGCATGGTTCAGGGTCATCTCGGTCGATTCGGTTTTTCCGGCGATGAAGTGCAGCGACGCCCCGAGAGCCTGTCCGGTGGGGAGCGGGCACGTGTGGCGCTCGCGATGCTGATGCTCTCCCGTTCGAACTTGCTAATCCTCGACGAGCCGACGAATCACCTCGACGTGGAATCGATCGAAGCGCTCGAGGATGCGCTCGAGCGATACGAGGGCACAGTGATCCTCGTGAGCCATGACCGAGAGCTGCTGCGCGCGCTCACCTACAGGCTGTGGCTGCTGCATGAGCGGCACATCACGGAATACGACGGTGGATTCGCGGAGTGGGAGGCGGTGAGCGCGGAGCGTGCGCGGGCCGCGGCGGTGCGAGCGAGTGAAGACGCTGCGCTTCGCCGCGTGCACGAACGACAGCGGCTGGAACGAACGCGCCGCCAGGAAGCGGCGAAGAACACACGGTCGCCACGCGATCTCACGCGCGATTTGCGCCGAGCACAGCGTGCGGTTGAGGAAACGGAAGAGCGGATCGGGACACTGGAGGGGCAGATTACCAGCATTTCGGCCGCACTCGAAGATCCGCAGCTCTACACACGCGCGACCGGACCGAGCGAAGCGCGGACACTTGGTCGGGAGCTCGAAGCAGCCAAACGAGAATTGGACGCGACATTAGAGCGCTGGACCGCGGCCACCGACGAGGTCGAGGCGCTGAATCGAGAGCTCGCGTCGAGTGGGAGCTGAGCACGGAGGGATCCTTGGCCTGGCGAGAATGAGATGCTCGGTACCCTCCTGCTGCTTCAGCTCGCCGCGGCGACGCCACGGCTAGCGACCTACAGTTCGCCAGCGCTGGAGGCGTTCATCGCCGCGGCCGTGGTGGCGAACCGCGCGCCGCCGCCCGAATTGGTGGGATACGGTGCGCGCGTCGAATCGGAGCTGTCGCTGCTGGTCCGAGACACGTTAGGCAGAGAGCGGGTCGCGCAGGTGGAGCAAGTAGCGATGGACGCGGCGTGGCGTCGCGCCGCGGAGTACGATCTTCGGGTGGTCGGCTATCGATCGCAGACGGTGGGCGTACCGTATTCGGCGCTCTCGATTGCCCGGAGCTGGACTGTCCCCTACCTGTACGGGGATCGTCTAACGTTAGGCGTAGACGTGGGACAAATCGGATCGTCGGCGAAGCAACGGACGGGGGGCGCTGATTCCAGTCGAGAATCCGGCGCCGACACCCTGCACGCGGTCCATCCGTTGGCGACGGACCGGGCTCGCTACTACCGGTACTCGGGTGGCGACACCGTCGTGGTGCTGCATTCGCGAGCGCGCGCGATCCCAATCCTGAGAGTCCGCGTCGCGCCATACCTGGATTCCGTCCCCGCTGGCGAGCGAATCGGCGCGTTCGACGGCGAGATCGACTTCGACGCGGAGCGGCACGAGATCGTACGCATGCGCGGACAGTTCGTCGCGAGCGCGGGGACTCGGGGCCGCCGTTTTTCGTTCGGGCGCCTTCCGGGTGTTGTCGCCGTGGCGTACGTGGAATTCGTGAACGCGGAGGTCGATGGCCAGTACTGGCTGCCTTCGTTCCAGCGATCCGAGTTCCAGGCGACATTCGCGCCGTTAGGCGCGGAGCGTTCAATCTTCCGACTCGTGTCGCGCTTTCGGGATATAAATGCCACGGCGGGATTCGCCTCCACCGATTCCGAGCCCGCCGACTCGGCGCGAGTCGCAGGGGGCAGACGCAGCTCGTTGAACTTTCGGCGGCGGCTGTCGTTCGCGCCGTCCGACAGTGTCAGCGGCTATGGGCAATGGGCCGAACCGCTGGGAACGGCCACCGGCAAAGTGAGTGCGTCCGACTTCGATGATCTCGCTCCCGACGCGTGGCGTGTCACGGGCGCGCCGCGCTTCGATGTCGCTCCGACGAAGCTCGAAGAGGTGTTTCGCTTCAACCGCGTCGAAGGGGCGTACACTGGAATCGCCGCGGGGGAGCATTTTCGCGACGCCGTTCCTGGGCTCACGGCACACGCATACGGCGGTTGGGCGTGGACCGAGGGCACCGTGCGGGGCGGCGTCTCGGTCGCGTACGGGGCGGGATCATGGACAGCGGTGGGCCGTGCCGACCGCGCACTGGCGCGCACGAACGACTTCACGCCGCCGCTCGAGAACGGCGGTGAGGGCTTCGGTGCGCTCTTCGGCGGCATCGACGACCAAGACTACGTCGATCGGCGCGTGGCGACGCTGGGCCTAACGAGGATGCTCGACTCGCCGCACCGAGGTCTCGTCATGGTGGAGGGCGGCATCGGCGAGGATCGGGCCGAGGTGGCGCGGCTCGATCGCTCACCCGTGGTCGGCGGACACTTCCGTGTCAACCGCGGGAGCCTGCCCGGCCATTATGCGCGTGGCGCGGTCACGATCGAGCTCCATCCCGACGTGACGGGTGTCTATCTCGAACCCGGCATCGGGATGGTGGCATCGTACGAGGTCGCGGGTGGTGGACTGCGCTGGCAGCGTGGTGAGCTGACGGCGACGGCACGAAAGAACTTGAGTGACTTCGTAATTGCCGCACGCGCGAATGGCGGCATCGTTACCGGTCAGCCGCTGCCTGCGCAGCAGCTCTTCGAACTGGGCGGGGAGAACGCGTTACCCGGCTATGACTACAAGGCCTTCGCGGGCGATCGCGCAGCGGCCGCCGGAGTGCTCGCCGGCTATGGCTTCCCTCTGCTCCGCCGTCCTTGGCGAATCGTTCGATCTCTGGTCATTCCAGGGCTCAGTCCCGGGGTAGCAGTCGGCGCGCAAGGTGGCTGGACGGAGATCTCCTCCGAGGGAGCGCACGACGCCGTTCGGGTGCTGAACGCCAACGCATCGATCGCTTGTGTTTCGCCGAACGAATGCCCGGAGCCGGAGTCAGTCGCGACGCACGGAATTCGCGCGACCGTCGACGCACGGCTCACCTTTTTTGGGGGACTGGTCGGCATCGGCGTCGCGCGGCCAATCGATCGTGCGGCACGATGGCGTCTCGCGTTTCGCTTCGGCCAGGAGTTCTAGTGAGGCTAGAACTCTCCGATGAAGCCAATCTCGGGCTCGAGATGCACTCCGTGTTTCTTTTCCACTTCGCGTTGAGCGAGGCTGATGAGCTCGCGCACGTCCTTCGCGGTCGCGCGGCCGAGGTTGACGAGGATGTTCGCGTGGATGTGGGAGATCTGTGCGTCGCCGACGCGATGTCCCTTTAGACCGCACTGATCGATGAGCCGACCTGCCCCCACGCCTTCAATCTTCTTGAAGACGCTGCCGGCGCTCGGATGCCAATCCAGCCATGGATGTTTTCCGCCACGCCAGCTCAGATTTTCCTGCATGATGCGATGGAGGACCGCCGGATCGCCCTTCGTGAGGCGAAAGGTGACTGCGAGGACGACATCTCGCCGGTGATGGAAGACCGTGTCGTCATAGCCGAAGTTGACATAGTCGGCGGCAACCGTTCTCCGCTCGTTTTCTTCGCTGAGGATCTCGCACGATTCGAATACTTCGGCGATGAACATGGTTCGTTCTCGCGCCGGTGCCGGTGACAGGAAGTGCAGGTTCTGCCAAACGGCACCGCCAACAGTGCTCGGAATGCCCACGTAATGCTCGAGTCCCGACCAGCCGCGATGCACGGACTCGAGAATGAGATCCTTGACTACCGCACCGCTCTCGGTCCACAGCGTGCAGTGGTCGCCGCGGTCGCGAAAGTCGTATCGTCGAGCGACGTTGCGGATCACGAGCCCGCGAAATCCCTTATCACCGATCAGAATGTTCGCGCCGAGGCCGAGCACGAAGTACGGAACGTCGAGCTCGCGTGCGATCAGGACGGCATCCGCGAGCTCGTCCGCCGTGCTAGCTTCGAAGTACAGATCCGCCGGGCCGCCGATGCGAAACGTGGTATATGGCGCGAGAACTTCGTCACGGCGCACTCGCGATGTGGCATCCGGTGTCAGCGATTGACCTGATGCCGTGGCAAGCCTGCGCGCGGCTCGATCGAGGCGACTACGCAGCTCCTCACGGTTCTGAGCGGTGTCAACGGTGCTGGAAGAGGCAGACATGTCGAGGAAAGAAACTAGAGAGCTACGCCTGACGCTACGGCGAAGCGCCGTGCTCGCACTCGCCGCGCTTCTCGGTGCGTTGCCGCTATATGGCCAGCGCGCGGAGCTCGAGCGACGCATTCAGCGACAGGTGCTGCCGAACGGTCTCGAGGTGATCGCGGTTGAGAACCGCGGCGTTCCGCTCGTGACGATCGAAGTCGACGTGCGAAACGGATCGTTCACGCAAGGCCCACAGTTCGAGGGGCTGTCGCACCTGTACGAGCACATGTTCTTCAAGGCCAACGCCGAATACCCCGAGCCCGATCAGTTCGTCGCGCGCGCGTCGGAGCTGGGTGCGGTGTTCAATGGTCAGACGCGCGAGGAGATCGTGAACTACTACGTCACGCTGCCAGCGGACAGCCTTGAAGGCGGCATGCGGTTCCTGGCGGCGCCACTCAAAGGACCACTCTTTAGGCAGGATGAGCTCGAGCGTGAGCGGTCGGTCGTGATCGGTGAATACGATCGGAACGAGTCGAATCCCTTCTATCACTTCACCACGGCGGTCGACAAGGCGTTGTGGACCACCGCCTGGAGCCGGAAGAATCCGCTGGGCGAGCGGGATGTTATTCTGCGGACCACGCCGCAGCAGATGCGCTTCATCCAGCAGCGCTACTACATCCCGAACAATTCGGCGATCGTCGTAACCGGCGACGTGGCGCCGGAGCGCGTCTTTGCAATCGCGCGCACGGTCTTCGGTGATTGGAAGCGAGGGCCGGATCCGTTCGTGACGGACCCCATTCCGGCCGTGCCGCCGCTGACACACAGCCAGGGCGTGATTACGGAGCAGCCCGTCGGCTCGGTGGTGGTGATGCTCAAATGGCAGGGACCGAGCGCGGTGCGGGACGCCGCGGCCACGTACGCGGCCGACGTTTTTTCGGACGTCCTCAATCAGCCGGGCTCACGCTTTCAGAAGCGGCTTGTCGACAGCGGGCTCTTTCAGTCGATCGGCGTCAATTACTATACGCTCAACAATGTCGGACCGATCACGATCGTGGGTGAGACAACGCCGGAGCGACTTCGGGAGGCGCTCGCGGCGCTGGACGAAGAGATCACGAAGGTCGTGGAACCGAACTACTTCAGCACGGAGGAGCTCGAGTTCACCAAGCAGCATCGCATCGTGGACGCGATGTTTCAACTCGAGCGCGCGTCCGGGTTCTCGCATCAGCTCGGCTTCTGGTGGGCCGTCACGGGCCTCGAGTACTTCTACGGCTACACCGATATGATGGCGAAGCAGACGCCGGAGGATCTTCGACGGTACGCCAAGACATACATCATCGGCAAACCGCACATCGTGGGCGTACTCCTCTCGCCGGAGATGCGGCAGCGTCTGGGTCTGGGCACCACCGAGCTGGCGACGCCGCGAGGGCAGCCGTGAGGGCGCCAGTCTTCGAATCGCTCCCGATGGGAACGGCGAAGTGCCTCACGGTGGTGGCTCTGGGCGCCGCTATCCTTGCTCCCTCGTTAGGCGCGCAGGCAGCTCTCCGCGCCGGCCCGACGCTCATGGTGCCGAGCATCGTGGGTACGGCAGACACCTCGACGAGCGAACTCACCGTCGGCGGGGTGCGAGTGATTCTTCGCCGGAACACCGCAACGGACGTGATCGCCGCGAATCTCTTTCTCCTCGGCGGCGTGCAGCAGCTGACACCTGAAACACAGGGCATCGAAACGTTCCTACTTGCCGCATCGGAGCGTGGAACGAGGCGATATCCCAAGGATGCGCTTCGCATCGCGACCAACAAAACGGGAAGCGTCATCAGCATCGAACCGGAGGATGACTGGACCGTCTTCGGCCTGCACGCGACGCGCGCCACGTTCGATTCGAGCTGGGCGATCTTCGCTGACCGGCTGATGAATCCGACGCTCGACAGTGCCGACGTGGAGCTTGTGAGGGCACAGCTGCTGGCGGCGGCGAGCCAGCAACGGCTGCATCCCGATGCCGAGCTGCGCATCGTTGCCGACAGCCTGATGTTCGCCGGGCATCCTTACTCGCTCTCCACCGAAGGGACGGAACGGTCGATTGCCTCGATTTCGCGCGCGACACTCCGGAACTACCTCACGACGCAATTCGTGAAGTCCCGGATGCTGCTCGTCGTGGTCGGCAATGTGGAGCGGTCGCGCCTCGAGCAGCTGGTTGCCGCGACGATCTCGAAGCTGCCAGCGGGCAGCTATCGGTGGACGCCGCCGCCGCCCGTCCGGGGCGATCGACGCGCCCTCGTCGTCGAGTCGCAGCAGCTGCCGACGAACTACATCATAGGCTACTACGCCGGCCCGGCGGCGTCGAGCGCGGATTACAACGCGCTGCGAATCGCGACAGCCGTTTTGTCGGGCCGCTTCTTCACGGAGATCCGCTCCAAGCGCAATCTGAGCTATGCCGTGGACGCGCCGTTCGTGGAACGGGCGGTCGCAACCGGCGGTGTGTACGTAACGACCGTCGCGCCGGATCAAGCGCTGACGCTGATGCATGAGGAGATCGAAGAGCTGCAGAACGAGCTCGTCGATCCAGCGGGATTACGGCGGCTTGTGCTGCAGTTCATCACCGACTACTTCCTCAAGAACGAAACGAACGCGGACCAGGCCGCGTTCCTGGCACGCGCCGCGCTCTACGAAGGCGACTACAGGGCGGCGAATCGTTTCGTCGACGACCTGCGGCGCGTTCGCCCCGAGGACGTTCGACGCGTCGCGCGTGAGTACATGCACAACTTCCGATTCGTGTACATCGGCGACCCTGCCAAGCTCCCGAAGGACTACCTCAGCCACTTCTGACCGATCGGTTGCCTAACGCTCACCGGACGTGGCGCCGAGGAGCTCACGTGCGCGCCCGGCGAGGGCGGCGTTGGTTGCGACGATACTGCCGCTGAAGGCGGTGGTCCTGCCGTTCCAGTCCGTGAAGACGCCGCCCGCCTCGGTGATCACGGGGAGGAGTGCCGCCGCGTCCCAGGGCGCTGCGACGCCATCTACCATCACCTCCGCGCGACCCGTCGCCACGAGCAGGTAGCCGTAGCAATCGCCCCACGTCCGGCTGATCGCGGCGCGCTCAGCGAGTCGCTGCCAACCTTCGCGACATTCGGGGCTGCGCCTGAATTGTGCGTCGGTGGTCAACACCATGGCGGCCTCGACCTGGCCAACGTTCGAGACCTGTGCTCGAGAGCCATTCCACCAACAGCCAAGCCCGGGCGCGGCGCCAACGATCTCGTCGACGGCAGGGAAGAAGGCAGCACCGGCGAGCACGTTCTCGTCCTCGCAGACGGCGATGAGCGTTCCCCAGAGTGGCACACCGCGGACGAAAGTTTTCGTGCCGTCGACTGGATCGATGAGCCAGCGACGCTTCGCAGCGGGGAGATGGGCGCCGAACTCCTCTCCAAGGATGCCGTCGGCCGGAAATCGGCGTGTGATCCACTCGCGCGCGGTCTCTTCGGCGCTCCGGTCCGCGATCGTCACTGGCGAGCCGTCGGTCTTGGCTTCAACGGTGAGCGTGGAGCGAAAGTGCCGTAGCGCGACGCCACCGGCTCGGCGAGCGAGCTCCTGCGTCGCCTCGAGGAGCAGCGAGAGATCGCTGCGCTTGTCCGTACCGGGCACGTTCCGCCTCGAATCGTTAGGCGCCGAACTCGCGCGCGACGTCGCGCCCATCGATACCACCACCCAACAGCTTCTCGGCCTCGATCACCGCGCCGGCGAGACCGCGATGCTCCAGCGCGCGGAGATCGCTCATCGAGGTGATCCCGCCCGCAGCGAATACCGGACACCGCGAGTGCTCCGCGACGTCCTCGAGTAACGAGAGATCTCCGAAGCGTATCGCCCCGTCGAGTGGACGGATGCTCACCATCAGCTCGCGCAAGGCCAGCGCGTTGAGCTCGTCGACAAGGTCGAGAATGTCGACTGGGAGGGTCCGCACCCAACCTCGCCTCACGACGCGCCGGTCGCGGACATCCGTCGCGACGCCGATCGTCTCCGGGTAAAGGTCGGCGACGTGAGCGAGCCACTCCGGTTCCTCCAGCGCGCGATCGCCGACAACCACGGCGTCGGCACCGGCGCGGAGGAGCTGCTCGACGTCACTCGTGCTCGTCACGCGCCCGACCTGAATACGGGCATTGCTGTCGCGCACGACCTCCTCCAATTCAGGGATGCCCGCGCTCGGCGCTCCACTGGCGCCGCTCTGCACGTGCAAGTAGGTGAAGCCGAGATCGAGAAGATCGCGCGCCATATGAGCGGGTGAAGCAGATCGTGCCCGTCCATCTCTGAACGGGCTCGTGGCCGTGCCGATCTCGATGGCCGGGATGGCAATCACGCGAGGTGACGCTCGGCGGGCGGGCACACGAATGATTCGGCTGGAAAGCGGCGACGGTACGGCACAGATTGCATATACGCCGCCTTCCGCGTGTGCGGCAATGCTCGGGCAAAGTTTGCCGGGAGATTCTCGAGGCCGCCGTCCGGCGGGAGCGCAGCACAAACCCTATCAGATGACCCAACAGAGATTGTCGAATATGCGACTTCGTACGTTGACGAGCTTTTCCGCGGCCATGATCATGGCCGCATGCGGTGGCGACAAGAAAAGCACGACCGATTCCGCCCAGACGGCGACGACGCCCACGCCAGCGAACGCCACCGCGTCGCAACCGGCACCAAATCCGGGTGAGCCAGCGGCTCCCATCTCGGGCCAGACGGTCGAGGTGAAAATGCTGCAGGATGACAAGGGCAACTACCGGTTCGATCCTGCGGAGGTGAACATCAAGTCCGGCGACGGAGTGAAGTTCATCATGGTGTCGGGCGGGCCACACAACGTCGCTTTTGACCCCGCGCAGATACCGGCGGACGCGAAGTCGCAGCTCTCGGCGAACATGCCGCAGCAGGTGTCCGAGCTCTCGAGCCCAATGATGATGAATCCGAACGAGACGTATACGATCTCCTTCGGGAAGATGCCGGCCGGAAAGTACGAGTATCACTGCACCCCGCATCTGGCGATGGGGATGAAGGCCACGATTACTGTCCAATGATCGATCAGTTCGCGATCGTTCGGGGAGCGGGAGCCGAGCGCTCCCGCTTTTTCGTTCAGCGACCGACGCGCGACGGCGACGTGTACGCTTCATGCGAGTAGAGTCCGCGTCATGACGCTCACGTCCGAGTATCGGCTCATTCTTCCGCGCGCCACGTACCTTGCGGCACGCGCTCGCAATGCCATGCACCGCCCGATCTTCATCGGAGCGGTGAGCGTTGGAACCTTCGTCACGGCGCTCGTGGCGCTCGTTGTCGTTCCACAGCAAGCCCAGCGAGCGGCACGCGCGATTGCACCGAAGCCAGGAGAGCGACCCGACACGATTGTCCTCGCCCAAACAGTAGCAGCGGCGAATGCGCGCGTTGCATCGGCATATTCGGCACTGACGGCGGCGCGGGTGAAGGCGGCGATGCTGGCCCAAGCGGCGGCCGACACGCTCGATCCTGTACTCGCCGCTCAGCGCGACTCCCTCGATCGTCGACTCAGCCAGCTCGATGCGCTTCTGGCGCGAACGGAGACGGCGCCGCTCGCGGCATCGTACCGCGCACTGGGCGATTCGCCGGAGCTCGCTCGATCTTCAGCGGCGAGAACGTTGCTCGATTCGCTCTCGGAAATCGAGCGCGAGCGAGACGCTTCGGCTACTTCTGGTGGTGCCGACCCGGTGTTCGTCGCGCTCACCGCTCGCGCCACCGAGATCGGTCGTGCTCTGCAGGCGATCGGTGTGGCGCGTCGCGATACGCTGCGCGAAGCGATCGCCGCCCTGAATTCCCCCACGAAGCCTTCGGCGAGCGAGCTCGCTCAGGCGGACACGATGAAGCGAATCGCCGCGCATGAGGCGGCGACGACGGTGCTGGCCACCGCCACGGCGCAGCTGGAGGCGGCGCGCCGGCGCGTGGAGGAGCTCGATCGCCGCGCGGAACGGGCGCGCGTGATTGCGAATCCGCTCAATGCACCGCCCTACGCCCTGCTCGCCTCGGCAATTGTCTTCGGCATGGTGCTCGGGTTCGGAGCGGCCCTCGCGCAAGAGCTCCGACGACCACGAATTGCCGATGAGCGGGAGGCCGAGCGCGTTGGTGGTGTCCGAGTCGTCTCTGTGATCCGACCGCGGCCGCCGTCTCCGGAGCGGGGCCGGCGAATGGCGGATCGGGCGGCGCCGCCGCACATCGATCCGGCGAACGATGCGAACCAGCTGGTGTGGCTCTTCGTAGCGCCGCCAGGGTCGTCGCTTCTGATGCTGACCATTTGCGGTGACAGCTCATTGATCGCCGCGATCATAGCGGCCAATCTCGGGGCGCTTGCCGCGGAAGAGGCGCGCAACGTGATTGTCATCGACACGGACAGCGCCTCTTCTCCGGTGTCATCGGCGCTACGCTTACGTCGCGAGCCGGGGCTGCGCGAAATCATCGAGGGACGGGTGGCTTGGCCCGAAGCGACGCAGCACGCGACGATCGGCCGAGACCGGGTGATTGACGTGGTGCCGAGCGGGGCGGGCTCCTCGGTCACCGATATGGGCCGCATCTCGGACCTTCTGCGTCGCGACGCGGCTCGGATGGCGCGGCACTACGACACCATTCTCATCGCCGCTTCGAGCGAAGCAACCTTCAGCGGTCTCCCAGGCGCGTTACCGATGCATGATGTCCTCTACTGCGCGCGACTCGGAGTCACGCGTCACGAGGATCTCAGGAAGGCAATACAGAGCATCCGGCTCGCGGGCGGAAATCCACTTGGCATCGTCCTCTGGGACGACGCCGAGCCGGCGGAGATTGCGCCCGACGAGCTAACCCCGGGCACTCCGACCCATCGGACGGCGGAGATGGAAGCATTGGTGGGAGGCCGGGCCCGGTAGTTCGAAAGGCCATGGCGCCAGCGCACGCTCCGCAGCAGAGCGATATGCTGCTGTCGGGCGTGACGCCACGCGCTAACTTACTGGCGAGATGACGATCAACGGGTACTCCGATCGGATCAATCACGCGCTCGCCTTCGCGGCGAAGCATCACGACCGCCAGGTGCGCAAAGGAACGCGCCTGCCGTATCTCACGCATCCGGCGAATGTCGCGATCATCCTCACGCGATACGGACGCGACGAGGACACGGTGATCGCGGGCATCCTCCACGACGTGATCGCGGACTGCATCCGCGAGAACTACACGCGAGAGATGCTCGAGCAGCGGATCGGCGACAAGTTCGGCGCGACCGTTCTCGATACAGTCCTCGCGGTGACGCAACGCAACGTCGACGACGAAGGAAACGACCTCTCGAGCGACGAGCGCAAGGACGATTATCTCGAGCGGCTGAGTGGCGCGAGCGAGTCAGCGCGCTGGGTCTGTGCTGCGGACAAGCTGCACAACGCGGGAACGATCGTCGCGGACCTCAAGCGAACGATCGATCCGGGCACGGTCTGGAGCCGTTTCAACGCTGGTCGTGGCGGCACGGTTCGATGGTATCGCGGGGTGTACGAGCGACTCGGCGCGCTCGGCTTCACGGCGCCCATCATGGACGAGTTGCGGCGGGTCGTCGAATCGCTCGAGGCGTTCGACGTCAGCGAGCCAGCGGGCCACGCCGCCGCTCCCTCGCTTCGTCGTTAGGCGAGCGGGGTCACCGCGGCTCCAGCACGCGCTGGACCCGCGGGTAGTGGCTCCGGACGTACTCCTCGAGGATCGTCAGAAATTCGGCTACGATCCGGTCGCCGCGCAGCGTGGTGAGGAGCTTGCCGTCGACATACACCGGCGCTTTCGGCTCCTCGAAGGTGCCCGGCAATGAGATGCCAAGGTTCGCGTGCTTCGACTCGCCAGGTCCATTGACCACGCACCCCATCACCGCGACGCGAAGCTCTTCGACGCCAGGATGTTCGTCTCGCCAGATCGGCATCTGCTCACGGATGTACGACTGTATGTCCTCCGCCATGTGCTGGAAGAAAGTCGACGTCGTGCGGCCGCATCCAGGGCAGGCGGTGACCTGCGGCGCGAAGCTGCGAATGCCTAACGACTGAAGGATTTGTTGTGCGACCAGCACCTCTTCGGTGCGGTCGCCGTTCGGCCGGGGTGTGAGGGAGACGCGAATCGTGTCACCAATGCCCTCGGCGAGCAGGATCGACAGCCCGGCCGTGCTCGCAACGATGCCCTTCATGCCGAGACCTGCCTCGGTGAGGCCGAGGTGCAGCGGATAGTCACAGCGCGCGGCGAGGCGCCGGTACACCTCGACGAGGTCGGCAACACCGGAGACCTTCGCCGAGATGATGATCCGGTCGTGGCCGAGACCGACCTCCTCGGCGAGCTCGGCAGAGCGAAGGGCGCTGCCGAGCATCGCGTCAATGTAGACGTCGTGCGCGTCACGCGGCTCTGGCGTCCGCGCGTTCGCGTCCATCATCTGAGTGAGCAGATCCTGATCGAGCGATCCCCAGTTGACGCCGATGCGCACGGGCTTCGTGTTGTCGATCGCAATCTGCACGATGGTTCTGAAATTCTCATCGCGGCGCTTGCCACCAACGTTCCCGGGATTGATCCGATACTTGCTGAGCGCGCGGGCGCAGTCGGGATACTTTGCGAGCAGGAGGTGCCCGTTGTAATGGAAGTCGCCGATGATCGGGACCTCGCATCCCTGGTCAGCAGCGCGCCGTACGATCTCCGGGACAGCCGCCGCGGCCTCCTCGTTGTTCACCGTGACACGCACGAGCTGCGAGCCGGCACCAGCAAGCGCGACGACCTGCGCCGCCGTCGTCGCGGCGTCGGCGGTGTCCGTGTTCGTCATCGACTGGACGACAATGGGGTGCGCGCTGCCGACGGGAATGTCGCCAACCCACGCCGTCGGCGTCTGCCTGCGAGTGCGAATCGTCACAATGAAGAGGTGTAAAGAACGGGACGCGCGCCAAGCATGCGGAAGCGCCCCAGTGCGCGCACGTCCAAAGATAAATCGCGGCGACGACCCTGGCGCTCTGATTCGCGGGCGCGCGGCTGAGCTATGGGGCGTAACTGGTTGGAATATTCCTACCGCCTACGGTACTATTGCCACGGGCAACCTATAAGAAACCCGCCGAGGAATGATCGCGATGGCGAATGAATCGGAGCGTCCCCCTGACGAATCCCCCGAGCTGGGAGCGACGGAAGACGTGCCAGCGCGTCCGGCTCGCCGGCACCGCCGCTGGCCGTGGATCGTCGCGGCGGTCATCATGTCGCCGATCGCCGTCATCGTTCTCTGGACGGCCATCGCGCTGAATTACTCATACTCGCGCGGCAATCGCGCCGGGTACGTTCAGAAATTCTCACGTAAGGGATGGGTTTGCAAAACCTGGGAGGGCGAGCTGGCGATGGTGAACGTTCCTGGTGCGCTACAGGAGCGTTGGGAGTTCAGCGTCCGAGATGACAGTGTCGCACATATCATCACGACCTCGATGGGGCAGCGCGTCTCCCTCACCTACGACCAGCATGCTGGTGTGCCGACGAGCTGTTTCGGCGAGACTCCGTACTTCGTGACCGGTATCCAGGTCCTCGGACAGTGATTCCGCGCACAAAGGCTATTGACCGCCTTCCGGAGTGGTCTTAGCTTCGCCGCGTCTGAAGCCGGGCCCGCCGGTTCTCGGGTCCGGCTTCGGCGTTTCAGAACCACGGCCGCATGGTGTGGTCGTGAATTGGTAGATCGTCACGCGAAGCACGCTTCGTAGTGGCGACCGCACATCGAGGAGCAGGTATGCGTACGACCGGCAAAGTGAAGTGGTTCAACGACGCGAAGGGATTTGGTTTCATCACGCCCGATACTGGAGACAAGGATTGCTTCGTGCACTACAGCGCGATCCAGGGCAATGGCTTCAAGAGTCTCGCTGAAGGAGAGGCCGTGGAATTCGATCTCGTGCAGGGCCAGAAGGGTCCGGCCGCGGAGAACGTGACAAAGGCCTCGCGCTGACGCCGGCGTCGCGCGATATCTCAGAGCCGAGCGACGCAACGTCGCTCGGCTCTTTTTCGTTCGGGACACGGACGACGGCAGGCCTTCACTCTACGCATCGAACTGTGGGAGACATCCCGTGAACACAGCGCGGCACACGTGGTCGCTCGCGATCACTCTCGGTCTAGCCGCATTCGCGAGCGCGCGCAGCGCGGCGCAGTCGCCGGCCCGATTCGGCCTCGCCGCCGGCGTCACCGCACCCGTGAGTGGCTACGGAAGCGACAAGAACCTGGGGTACCATCTCGGACTGCTCGTCGACGTGCGGATCCCCGCATCCATCCTCGGCTTTCGGATCGACGGCGCGTTCAACGAAATCGGCTACTCGGGCAATCAGACCAAGGAAGACATCTGGCTGGTGAACGCGAGCGCGGAGCTGAAAGTTCCGACCGGAAGAGTCGTCGTGCCGTACGCGATCGGAGGATTCGGGATCTACAATAGCCACCGCACGCTCTTCCTCGCGAACAACTCGAGTACGGATCCCGGCTTCAATGTGGGCGGCGGTCTCCGCTTCGAGCGTCACGACGTCACGACCTTCGTGGAGGCGCGATACCACAAGGTGAGCGGCGAACGCGGAATCCGCATTCTGCCGATCACCTTTGGCATTCTCTTCTGACGCGACGGCCGGCGCCCGCGCGCCGGCTAACGAGTAACGGCCGTCAGCGGATCGTGGAGTCGAGGGCGCGTTGCGCTGCCTCGAGCTGCGCACGCACGGCGGACGGGCCGGTGCCACCCTCCACTTCCCGGTGCTCGACCGAGCGAAACGCGGAGAGCGCGTCGAAGACGTCGTCGTCGAACGCGTGATGCACCTGGGCGAACTCCGCAAAAGGCAGCGCGTGGAGCTCCGTGCCGCGCTCCTCGCACAATCTCACCAGCTGTCCAACGGCCCCATGGGCCTCGCGGAAGGTCGCGCCTTTGCGGACGAGGTAGTCGGCGAGGTCGGTCGCCATCATGGTGGAGGACAGCGCCGCGCGCATGCGGTCGCCGCGGAAGGTGCACTCGGCGAGGGCACCGGCGACTGCGGGCAGGACGAGGAGCAACGTATCGACCGCATCGAAGACGATGCGCTTGTCGTCCTGCAGGTCCTTGTTGTAGCTCGACGGCAGTCCCTTCACCGTCGCAAGCAACGTCGTCAGGTCACCGAGCATGCGAGCGGCCGATCCACGAGCGAGCTCCAGCGCGTCCGGATTGCGCTTCTGCGGCATCATGCTCGAGCCGGAGGTGAAGCGGTCGCCGAATTGCACGAAGCCGAACTCGCTCGAGCCGTAGATGATCAGATCCTCGGCCAGCCGAGAGAGATGGCCGCCGATCAGCGCGGCGGCAAAGAGCAACTCGGCGACGAAGTCGCGATCGCTCACCGCGTCGATCGAATTGGAGGTGACCGCGTCGAAGCCGAGAGTGCCTTGGAGCAGGGTGCGTGAGATCGGGTATGCGCACCCGGCGGCCGCACCGGATCCGAGAGGCAGCACGGCGGCGGATTTCGCGGCGGCCCGCAAGCGAGCGCGATCGCGCTCCAGCGGCCAAAAATGCGCGAGGAGCCAGTGAGCCGCCGATACGGGAATGGCGCGCTGCAGGTGCGTGTACGACGGCATCAGCGAGGTCTCGAGGCCGTGTGCCTGATCGACCATCACCTGCTGCAGCTGCCGCACGGCAGCGTCGAGCTGCCCAGCGGCATCCATTGACCACATGCGCGTCGCTGTGGCGACTTGATCGTTGCGACTGCGGCCCGTGTGAAGCTTGGACGCAACCTCTCCGACCTCCTCGTGCAAGAGCCGGTCGATCAGCGTGTGCACGTCCTCGTCGGAGGCGGTCGGCTGGACGCCGGCGGCGAGGCGTTGCCCCACGGCGTTCAAACCTCGCTCGATGTCGTTGCACTCGGCGATGGTCAGCACGCCGGCGCCGTACAGCGCCATGGCCCACGCCTTCGAGAGCTCGACGTCGAACGGCCAGAGCCGGATGTCGACACCGATCGAGTTGTTCAGCGCATCGAACTGCGGCGCGGTTCCGCCGCCCTTGAAGCGGCCACCCCAGAGCTTGTGCGCCTTGGCGGCCGCCTCGGCGAAGGCCGCGGTCGTCATGCGACCGCGAGCTCCGGCGACGACTGCGTCTTCGACTCGCTCTGCTCCTCGTCCGCAATCGACGACAGATCGGCGAGCTCGGGGGCGGCCTGGTCCGCGTCGAGGCCGGCGCGCGCAATCTCCTGGTCCTTCAACGCGCGAACGCGCATCGGGAGCGCGAACAATCGAATGAACCCGGCGGCGTCGCTCTGCTGATAGACATCGTCCTCGCCGAAGGTCACGAAGCGCTCGTCGTAGAGCGCGTGCGCGCTCTCACGGCCAACGACCGCAGCCGCGCCCTTGTAGAGCCGCAAAGAGACCGTGCCGGAAACGCGCTCCTGAGTGACTGAGACGAATGCATCGTAGGCTTCTCGTTCAGTCGTCCACCAGCGACCTTCGTAGACGAGGTCTGCATAACGAGGCCCGATGAGATCCTTGGCGGCGAGTGTGCGGCGGTCGAGCACGAGCTGCTCGAGCTCGGAGTGCGCGCTGTAGAGCAGCGATCCGCCAGGCGTCTCGTAGACGCCGCGGGACTTCATACCGACGAGACGATCCTCGACCAGATCGACGACACCAACACCGTGCCGGCCGCCGATCTCATTCAGCCGCTCGACGAGCGCGACGGGTCCGAGGCGCTCGCCGTTCACCGACACCGGCGTGCCACACTCGAAGCCAATGACAACGGTCTCCGGAAGGTCGGGGGCGTCGAATGGCGCCGCGGTCAGCTGCAACAGATCGTCGGGGGGAGCGGCATTCGGATTCTCGAGAACTCCGCCTTCATGGGAGAGATGCCAGATGTTGGCATCGCGCGAATAGATCTTCTCCTTCGTCGCGGCGACCGGAATCCCGCGCTCGGCCGCGTAAGCGATGGCGTCCTCACGGCTCCGAATGCTCCATTCGCGCCAGGGTGCGATGACGGGAAGGTCGGGCGCGAAGGCCGCATACGTGAGCTCGAAGCGGACCTGATCGTTCCCCTTTCCCGTGCAGCCGTGGGCGAGCGCGTCGGCACCGACACGCCGCGCGACCTCGACCTGACGGCGGGCGATGAGCGGTCGCGCCATCGATGTTCCGAGGAGGTACTTCCGATTGTAGATGGCGCCGGCACGGAGTGTCGGAAAGATGAAGTCCCGGACGAACTCGTCGCGGAGATCCTCAACGAAGCACTCCTCCGCGCCGGAAGCGAGCGCCTTCGCTCGGACACCGGCGAGCTCGCCCACGCCTTGGCCAATATCAGCGGCGACGCAGATGACGCGCGCGTCGTAGTGCTCGCGCAGCCAGGGTACAATGATGGATGTATCGAGGCCGCCCGAATAGGCGAGCACAATGGTGCGTGGCATGTTCGCTCCGTAAACGCCGGTTATGCAATCGACCTGCATAATTAAGCGTGACGCACCGGCTCAGTCAATACACTTCCGGTGCGAATGGTCGCTAGGGGGTCAGCCCCGGATCAGGCCACGCTGACCAGCCATGGTTCGGAGCCGCTCGGCGAGCTCCACGCGAGCCTGGGACGAGCGACAGACGATGAGGATGGTATTCTCGCCCGCGATGGTGCCGATGATCTCCGGCCAGCCGGTAGCGTCGATGCCTTCCGCGATCGGCTGAGCGCCGCTGGGCAGCGTATGGAGGACGAGGAGCTCGCTGACGCCGTCGACCGAGTCGAACAGCTGGGGTAAGAGTATCTCCAGCGAGGGTTTGTCCTCATCCGTCCCGAGCGATTCCGGACGTACGTAGCGTGCGCCGTCGTCGGTCTGGGCACGGACAAGGCCAAGCTCTCGCAGATCGCGCGAAAGCGTGGCCTGGGTGACCTGCCATCCACGCTCCTGCAGCAGGCGCCGAAGTTCCTCCTGGCTGCCAATCGCATGGCTACCGATGAGCCCCAAGATGGCTTCGTGCCGCTCTGGCTTCCGCTTCCCCGATGGCGATTGCACGGCGCGTAGGATAGCACTGACCGGCATCCGCCGATAGCGCGGTAGCATCAGGGATTGACTGAGGCTGAGCGCATTATTATGCATTCCAGGTGAATAGAATCCCCGTCGGAGTGCTCGGCGCCAGCGGCTACGCCGGCCGCGAGCTCTGTGCACTCATTCTCGATCATCCCGAGCTGGTGCTGGCGTTCGCAACGGCGAACGAGCAGCGGGGCGCGCGCGCGCGGATCGGGCGCCATACCATTGAGTTCAGCGCCACCGAGAGCGCTCGGCTGGGTGACGCGGCTCTTGTCTTCAGCGCCCTTCCTCACGGCACGTCCAAGGAATGGATCGCTCGGGCGCGGGACGCGGGCGCCCGGGCCGTGGATCTCTCCGCTGATCTCCGGCCGGGCAACGGCTGCGAGGGGATACCCTATGGCCTGACGGAGCTGAGTCGTGAGCAGGTGCGCAACGCGCCGCTCGTCAGCAATCCGGGCTGCTATCCAACCAGCATTCTCACGGCGCTTGCCCCGCTCTTCGCGCGGGATCTCGTCGCCGATGATTGCCCGATAGTCATCGATGCCGCGAGCGGCGTCACCGGGGCCGGGAATTCGCCCAAACGCGAGTTGCTGTTCGCCGAAGTGGCGGATGATTATCGCGCGTACGGATTCTCCGATGGCACGGGCAACGTGCATCGTCACCTGCGGGAGATGCGCGCCGTGGCGGAATCGTTAGGCTGTGCCGCGGATCTCGTCTTCACTCCCCACCTTCTGCCGGTAGCGCGGGGAATCCTCGCGACAATGACGGTGACGCTGCGCGCGCCGATTCAGGGTGAGACGCTCACGCCCTGGCGTGCCACGTATGCCGGCGAGCGGTTCATCGAGCTCGTCGACGAGCCGCCGACGCTGCGCGACGTCGTCCATCGAAACGTGGTGCGAATCGCCGCCATGCCACTCGCCGGCACGCGTCGCCCCACGCTGCTCGTGTTGTCGGCCATCGACAATCTCGTCAAAGGCGCGGCGGGTCAGGCGCTGCAGAACGCGAATCTGATGCTCGGGCTCGAGGAAGCCGCGGGTCTGCCCTCATGACGTCCGCGACGCGTGTGCTCAAGATCGGCGGGCGGCCGCAGAGCGATCCGATGCTGGCGTCGCGGATCGCGCGGCTCTGGTCAGACGCGGCATGCCCGCTCGTGATCGTGCACGGTGGTGGCGACGAGGTGACGACACTCCAGACCGCGCTCGGCGCCGAGGCCCGCTTTGCCGGCGGCCGACGCGTCACGAGCGCGCAGGACGTCGAGATCGTGCGGATGGCGCTCTCGGGCAGCGCGAACAAGCGGCTCGTGGCGGCGCTCGTCGGCTCGGGCGTTCGTGCGTTAGGCATCTCGGGCGAGGACGCCGCTCTCTTCACCGCCACGCCCGTCGATCCGGAGCATCTCGGCTATGTCGGCGCGCCGCATCGCGTGAATGTCGAGCTGCTCTGGCATCTCCTGGACGGCGGCTACGTGCCCGTTGTGTCGCCGGTGAGCCGGAACGCGTGCTTCGGCGCCACGGGCCCAGCCTCGTTAGGCGAAGCGGCGGCGCTGAACGTGAACGGCGACGATGCGGCCGCGGCAACGGCTGTCGCGCTCGCGGCTGGCGAGCTCCTGCTGGTCGCCGACGTTCCCGGTGTGATGTCCGACGGCGCGGTGATTCCGCGTCTGAGTACCGTGGTCGCGCGCGACCTCATCGGGAGCGGTACCGCGACTGGCGGGATGCGCGCCAAGCTCGAGGCCGCGCTGTCCGCCCTGAATGGGGGCGTCGATCGCGTACGCATCGGCGACGTCACGGCGATCGACGACCCGGCGCGCGGTACGCTGCTCGTGCGTACCGACGTCGAATTGGTCGGCATGCCTAGACGAACTCTCGGAGACTGACATGGCACAGGCACCTGAACTCATGCTCGACACGAACACGGAACCGACGCCGCTGACACCCGCACCGGCGCCAATCCAGCGCGCGGCGGGTCAGCCGTTGGTGGCGGATGTCGCCGTGACGAGCACGCGGCAGTCGCCCGATGCCGTACTTGCGACGTACAAGCGCGCTCCCGGCGAGATCGTTCGGGGCGAGGGCGTCTATCTCGTCGATTCCGACGGGAAGCGATATCTCGATTTCGTCAGTGGCATTGCCGTGAACGCACTCGGTTACGGCGACCCGGGCCTCGTGGCCACGCTTCACGCCGCGGCGGAGGGCCTCGTGCACGTCTCAAATCTGTACGAGACGGCACCAGCCGCGAAGCTTGCCGCCGCGCTCGTCGAGCGCTCCTTCGCGGACAAGGTGTTCTTCTGCAACTCCGGAGCAGAGGCGAACGAAGGCGCGTTCAAGTTCGCGCGACGGTGGGCGCGCACCATCGGCGAAGTGAAGCACGAGATCGTCGCCCTCCGCGGCGCATTTCACGGCCGCTTGTTCGCGACGCTGGCGGCGACCGATCGCCCGGCGTACCGCCTTCCCTTCCGGCCGCTCGCGCCGGGGATCTCGATCTCGGAGCGGAATCTCGAAGATCTCGCGGCGACGCTCGATGCCGAGACGGTCGCGGCGTTGATCGTCGAGCCTGTGCAGGGCGAGGGCGGCGTTCGGGTGCTCGACGGCGGATTCATTCGCGAGCTCCGTGCGATGACGAAGGAGCGTCGCATCGCGCTCATCTTCGACGAGATCCAGTGCGGCCTCGGACGAACGGGGACGCTGTTCGCGTACGAGCGCTTCGGTGTCGAGCCGGACATTCTCACACTTGCCAAGCCGTTGGCGGGCGGCCTTCCGATGGGAGCGATTCTCGTCACGGACGAGATCGCGCAGACGATCAAGGCGGGAGATCACGGCACGACGTTCGGCGGCGGTCCGTTCGTTTCCTCGGTGGCGCTCCACGTGCTCGATCGCCTTTCTGATCCGGCACTGCTCGCAACAGTGCGTGAGAACGGCGCCTGGCTTGGGCGACAGCTCGAGGAAGTCGCGCGACGCACGGGCCGGGTTCGCGCGATCCGCGGCGTCGGTTACATGTGGGGGATCGACATCATGGGCAGCGCGTCCCATGTGGTCGAGGCGGCGCGCGAGCTCGGGCTGCTCACCTGCACGGCCGGCGAGTGCACCGTGCGACTTCTGCCGCCGCTCGTGACGACCCGCGAGGAGCTTGCTGTGGGAATCGACGTACTGGAGCAGGTCCTGTGACGACTGTTGGTCATGAGCATTTGCTCATTCGCCCCGCGCACGAGTGCGAGGCGACTGAGATCGCTCGGCTCAACAACCTCTTCGCGGTCGAGCACCTGATGCTCCGCCGCACGCCGGAGCAGGTGGCCCTCGCCATCGACGACTTTCTCGTTGCCGTCGACGAACGAGGGCGGATCCGCGCGTGCGGCGCCCTCAAGGAGTATTCGCCGTCCGTGGCCGAGGTCGCGGCGATTGCCGTCGCGCCAGAGGCACAGGGGAATGGTCTCGGGCGGGAGGTCGTCGCCGCCGTGGAGGCGCTGGCGATCAAACGCGGCGTGATGCACGTCTTCGCGTTGACGCTGCAACCCGCCTTCTTCGAGGCAATCGGGTATCAGCGCGTCGACCGAGCGCGCTATCCGGAGAAGATCCGACGGGACTGCCTGAGTTGTGCTCGGCGGTTCGCCTGTAACGAGATCTGTTTTGCCAAGGTGCTTCGAGTAGACGCAGCACTCGCCGCATAGCCTCGCCTCCGCTCCGCTGGAGAGTCGAGAGACGCGGAGCCGCACACCACGACATATTCAACCGAGGGCGTCGCCTTCAGACTCTTGGCGAGGCGCGCCTGTCGCGTTCTCTTTGTGCAGCCTCAAAAGGAGATCGAGCACGGATGCAGCTGATGAATCCGAGCGTCCCCGTCGCCCGCTGGATGAGACGTAAAGCGCGCCACGGCCTGCGTCTTCTTTCGACCGCGGGCGCGCCCTTCGTCGTCGCGGCGCACGGAGCCGGATCGCAGGCGCCGGCTTCACGACCGACGCTGGTGCTGCTCTTCACCGTCGATCAGATGCGACCCGACTACTTCTCGCGATTCGACAAGCAGCTCACCGGCGGCCTCGCACGCCTCTACCATGCGGGGGCGTTCTTCGAGAATGCATTTCAGGATCATGCGATCACCGAAACAGCGCCCGGTCATGCGGCGACGCTGTCCGGTCGTTTTCCGAGAGGCACTGGCATCACGACGAACAGCCTGGGGGTGCAGGACGATCGCGCACCGCTCCTGTCGGGCGCGAGCCCCGGGGCATCGCCATTCCGCTTTCGTGGCACGACTCTCATCGACTGGATGCGCGTCGCCGATCCGCGATCGCACGCCCTCTCGGTGTCGAGAAAGGATCGCGGCGCGATTCTCCCACTTGGACGAGCGCACGAGGAGGTCTACTGGTTCGCACCGGATCGGTTCACCACGAGCACGTACTATCACGACACGATTCCAACCTGGATGACGCGGTTCAACGCACGTCATCTGCCGCAGCGCTACGCGGCCACGCAGTGGACGCTCCTGCTTCCAGAACGCGAATATACGGAGCCAGACAGCGTTAACCTGGAGAACGGCGGCCGTAATTTCACATTTCCTCATCAATTCCCCAGTGATTCGTCGTCGGCCGCGCGGTCGCTGATCGCCTACCCGATGATGGACGAGGTCACGCTGCAGGCCGCGCTCGCCGGCGTCGAAGCGCTGCAGCTCGGCAGAGGACCACAGACCGACCTCCTCGCGGTCTCGCTCTCCACCACGGACGCCGTCGGCCACGCATTCGGCCCGGACTCGCGCGAGATTCACGATCAGGTCCTGCGACTGGACCGCTACCTCGGCGCTTTCCTCGATTCGCTCTTCAAGCTGCGCGATTCGACGCGCGTGATTATCGCGCTCACCGCGGATCATGGCATACAGCCGTTTCCCGCGCTTCACGCGGCGCGCGTCCGAGGTGCCGTGGCTCGTTATGTGGACCTCGATCCGGCGTATGCGGACCTGCTCGCGGGAGTCGCCGCGCGCGGAGTCGACACGTCTGCCCTCCACTTTGCCGAAGGAATGATCTTCGTGGACCGTTCGGCGTTTGCCCGTGCCCATGTCGACGTCGACTCGACGCTCCGCCGTTTCGCCGATGCTGTGCGCAAGGTTCCCGGCGTTGGCCGCGTCGATTTCGTTCGTGCGCTCGCGCAGGCTGATACGGTCCACGATGCCGTCGCGCGTCGCTGGCTGCACATGCTCTCCCCCGAGCTGCCGGTGGAGCTCGTCGTGAGCTTGGAGCCGTACGCCTACTGGGCGGGAACCATCAACGCCACACACGGCACGCCTAACGACGAAGACGCGCATGTGCCGGTGGTGTTCTGGGGTGCCGGCATCCGTGCCGGCCGTTACGGCGAGTTCGCGCGCGTGGTGGACATCGCGCCGACGATCGCCCATACGCTCGGCGTTCCACCGCTCGAACGTCTCGACGGTCGCGTCCTTATGCGCGCTCTGCGATGACGCCGCCGGCGGCGACGTGAGATCGGCGAATGCCTCGGCGAGATGGTGGACGACCGCTCTCGAAACTTCGTGAGGCATTCGACGAGGCACGCTTCGGCAGGTCGCGAACACTGAATCTGCGTGAGTCACTGCCAACCGCCGCCGAAGCGGTGGCTCGTGCCGAAGCCTGGCTCCGTCACCAGCAGGTTCAGCAGTCGGGGACCGATGCGCCCGCGGAGGTCCTCGTCATAACGGGTCGCGGCAACAACAGCGAGGGGGGCGTCTCCGTCGTCCGCAGTGCGATTGAGGGATTGATCCACCGTCTGAAACAGCGCGGCGTCGTTCTGCGACACGAGGAGCATACCGCAGGTTCGTTTGTCATCACGCTCGCGCCAGTGAAGGATCTCTGGACGGTGCGGGCGCCGAAGCAGAGCGTCGCCGAGCCGCCGCCGCCCGATCCTCCGTCGCTCGATGCGCTGGACCGCGAAACGCGACAGCTCCTCAGGCAGCTGGCAGAGCGTTCGCTCGAGCAGCTGGGGGTGCGTGGCGATCGCGATCGCTTCGTCGAAGGTGAGATGGTGCGGCAGTTCAGCGCGCTCTCTGCGACGCTCGCGTCCGCGGAGCCAAGAGATCGGGAAAAGCTCCTCCGTGCGGCCGTCCGCCGTGCCCTCGAGGAATATGACTGAGGGCGGATCGGCGAGCGGTCTTCCCAAGGAGTGGAACGCCTCGGCGTATCACGGCGTCTCGGAGCCGCAGCTCGCGTGGGGATTACGCGTGCTCGAGCGCGTGCGGCTCACGGGCGGCGAACGCGTTCTCGACGCCGGATGCGGAACCGGGCGGGTGACGGCCGCGCTCGCGTCGCGCGTCGAACATGGCCTCGTCGTCGGCTGCGACCTATCGATGAACATGACACGGCGGGCCGCCAAATCGTTAGGCAACGGCCCGCAGACCGCCGTTGTCTGCGCCGATCTGTCGATGCTGCCGTTTCGTGGCACCTTCGATCTGATCTTCAGCACCGCGACCTTTCACTGGATTCGCGATCACAACCGGCTTTTCGCGGAGCTCCTGGCCGCGCTGCGCTCGGGCGGACAACTCGAGGCGCAATGTGGGGGCGGTCCGAACCTCGCCGCGATTCACGCACGCGCCGAGGCACTGAGGGGGACGGAGCCCTTTCGCGCCCATTTCGCGAAATGGGAGGAGCCCTGGCTGTTCGCCGCGCCCGACGAGACGTCGAGGCGACTGGAGCGCGCCGGCTTCACGGCAATTGAGTGCTGGCTGGAGCACGCGCCGACGCGTTTTCCGGATGGCGAGCGATTCGGCGCGTTTATCGAGTCCGTTGTGATGCGCCCCTATCTCGCGTGCCTGCCGAATTCCACACTTCGTCAAAGATTTCTCGACGCGATCATCATGGGCGCGGCGGGCGATGACCCGCCATTTACCCTCGACTACTGGCGATTGAACATCAGCGCCGCGAGAATGTGAGCGGTCCCCTCCTGTTCACCTCAGTGTTGGGGTGCGCTCGCTGCCAACGACTCACCACTTCGCACATGCATAAGCTGATAACTCTCGCCGTGTCCCTAGCTGCGGCAGTCGTCCTTCCATTGGCCGCGGATGCACAGCAAGGCCTTGTCGGCTACACGGCGGCGTCCGCGGCTCGCGAGCGAGACGTCGAGGCGGACGCCATTCGCCGCCCGAGCCCTACGTCTGCCGCGGCGCTGTCGCAGGCACTCTCGCGCGAGGTGCATGTCGCGGGAACGCCCGCCCAGGCGCGCACGCGCGATTACGTCATCGCACAGATGAAGTCGTGGGGTATCGAGACCGAGGTGCGCGCCTACGACATCTGGATGCCCCATCCGACAGAGGTGGGCATCTGGCGGGTGTCCCCCACTCCGGTCAAGCTCGCGTTGGCGGAGCCGGCGGTGCCTAACGACCCAACGTCCGCGCTGCCGCAGTATCTCACCGTCAACGGCTATAGTGGTCAAGGTGACGTCACAGGCGACGTCATCTATGTCAACTACGGACTCATCGAGGATTACGCGCAGCTCGACTCCATGGGGATCTCGGTGCGTGGGAAGATCGCGGTGGCACGCTACGGAAAGTCGTTCCGCGGTATCAAGGCACGTGAGGCGGAGCGGCACGGCGCGCTCGCCCTCATCATCTACAGCGATCCCCAGGATGATGGCTTCGTGCGCGGCGACGTCTATCCCGACGGGCCGATGCGACCGCCTGCAGGCGTGCAGCGCGGCAGCGTTCTGAACAGCGACGGTGATCCCTCAACGCCTTCGTACCCGAGCACCCCGGGAGTGCCGCGGGCAGGGGAAAGCAGGATGGAGATCCCGCACATCCCGGTCGTTCCGATAGGCTATGGCAATGCGGCCGAGCTGCTGGGTGGCTTGCGGGGTGGCTCCATTCCGCAGAACTGGCAGGGAGGATTAGCGTTTCGGTACCACGTGGGGCCGGGCCCCGTCAAGGCGCGAGTTCTTGTCCGCGACGATCGGGCGACCCACGCGCTCAAGCCGATCTACGACACGTTCGGCATCATCCGCGGCAGCGAGCTCCCAGACGAGATGGTGATCGTCGGCGGACATCGCGACGGGTGGGGTCCGGGAACCGCGGACAATGTCAGCGGAACGGTCAGTATCCTCGAGGCCGCGCGGGCCGTGGCGGAGCAGGTCAAGCAGGGCATGCGCCCCAAACGCACCATCGTCTTTGCAACGTGGGACGCCGAGGAATGGGGTCTCATCGGCTCGGTGGAGTATGTCGAAGACGATTCGCTGCGCCTAACGCGCAACGCAGTCGCCTACTTCAATCAGGACGTCGCGGCACAGGGGCCACGGTTCAACGGCGGCGGGTCGCCCTCACTGCGCGCCACCCTGCGCGACGTGGCCCGCGTGGTCCCGGACCCGAACGGCCATGGCAGCGTCTACTCGGAATGGCGGCGCGCAGCGGCGGTGCCGGATTCGGCTGAGCCGGTCATGGGAGATCCCGGCGGCGGCTCCGACTTCGCGCCGTTCTACAATCACCTCGGAATCCCGATTGCCGAGTGGGGCTTTGGTGGTTCCGGCGGCGTGTATCACTCCCAGTACGACGACTACGCGTGGATGTCGAAGTTCGGCGACCCGGGCTTCGTGTATCACGCCGCGGCCGCGCGGATCACCGCGGGGATGGTCCTGCGCTTAGCAAACGCTGACGTTCTGCCGTACGATTACGCCGAGTTCGCGCGCACGATGCGCCGCTATCTGCCCGCGATCGATCGTGCGTTCTCGGAACGGCGGTGGACAGCGACGCCGCCGACGGCGGCGCTCGGAGCCGCCATCGGCCGGATGGAGGAGACCGCCGCGGGGTTCGCGAGTACTCGCGATGCCGCGCTCGCCACTTCCGTTGGGCGCGACGCCCTCGCCGAGACCAATCGAGCGCTGCTGCGCGTCGAGCGCGCGCTGACGCGGGGCGAAGGGCTCCGGAGCCGTTCCTGGTTTCGCAACCTGATCTACGTGGCGGACGAGAACAACGGCTACGCGAACATGGTGCTGCCGTCGGTCAACGAGGCGATTCGAAGCGGCGACGCGGCGCTCGCTACGCGCGAGATCGCGGACCTTGCGAGCCGCTTCGATGAGGCGACCCGTGCCATCGCCGATGCGCGGCGCGCGATCAGCGCTGCGACATCCAACGGCCAACAAGAACGCCCACGGCAGCGCTGACGAGCACGATCACAGCGATCAGGAGTCCGACCGTCAGAATCTGCATAACGGGACGGTCGCCCACGGGGAGGGGCGCCGTCTCCTCGCGGGGCCGCCGATCGGATAATCGGGTCACGGGCAACGCCACCGCTCGCTCGGCGAATCGCGTCTCCAGGTCGCCGTCGTGACTCGTGCCGCGCGCGATGGGTCCACGCGGATGGATTCCTGGGTCGCTCGACTCAGGGCCTGCCTCCGTGAACGTTGGACCAGCGATCGAAACGAACGCTCCCGCGGGCATCGTCGACGGCGCGGCCGCCTCCCGCCTCGGTTCCGGCTCGCCGGCGGAGGGTGGCATCGAGGACTCGTCGTCTCGTGGTCGCTCGTTAGGCGACGCGTCGTTGCCAATGACCGACGCGGACGTGCCAGGTGTAGCTGGAATCGCGGGCTGCGACTCGGCGGGCGTGCTCCGCGTGCCGCGAATGGGGACGCGACGCCGTGCGACATACGTGCGAGGCAGCTGACGCCCATCGACGTCGCGCGCGGTTGGAAGCGCGCCGCTCACCGGCCGGGCGATACCACGCGCCGGCGAGTGACGGCGCGGCGGGAAGGCTTGAGCGCCCGAAGGTGACTCCGACGTGGTCGGCCGACCGCCGAGTACCACGTCCTCAGCATCGGAGCGAGCTGGCTCGTTAGGCGAAGGCGGACGGCCGGCCTGAGAAGACGCTGGTGACGCGGGCGGTGACACGACATCGATGACGCTACGCGGACTTGCCGGCAGCGGGAGCGTCGCCTCGGTGGCGATCCTTTCGTCGATCACCGGACTCGACGCCCGCGGCGGCTCCAGAGCCGTGACGCGTGCGCGGGCGTCGAGCGGATTGGCATCGGCGGTTGCGCCGCTGCACACACATCCCAGCTTCGGCGCGACGTCGATCAGCACCGGTTTGCCAGCGAGGAGATGCTGCGCCAACTCCACTGGCAGCTCGTCGCCGTACAGCTCCACGACCGAGCGCGCGATGCCGCTTGCACCTTCGGCAGACCAGAGCATCTCCGGCGTCGGCAGCCCACCTGGCTGCGAGCGATAGCGGCGACGATCCGGTGGCAGCACCGAATCGAAGACCTCCGGCTGGTCCTCGACGACGATGTGATGATCGCGGAAGATGGCGAGCAACTCGTCGGGCGTGAGTCGCGCGTCGATCGACTCGTCGCCGGCACCGGGGCAACGTCCGACATAGGTAATGCGCAGCTTCCGCGGAGCGTACGCCGCGCGAAGATATCGTGCGAGCACGACCGGCGGCGCAACGAGTGACACGAGGAATGGCCGCAGATCGGTGCCGACGGCGAGCAAACGATGGGCGACGTACGGGCAACTGCACTGAATTGCGGGCATGTGCGCGTGATCACGCAGCGCGCGCAGCGATGCGAGCGCGATGAGCTCGTCTCCCCAACTCGCGGGAACGACCTGGTGATATCCGGCGAGCGCGCACGCGTGCGCCAACTGGATCGGCGTCGCGGGCAACGCGGCCAAGAGCGCATCCGCACCGAGAACGACAATCGATGGTATGCGCATTGAATTCGTTGGTGCGCTGTCGGGCGCAGCGAACGTCATGGAGCCTCGGGCATCCTTCCGGCGCGCATACGCATCAACGTACATCGACCATTCGTCGATGTCGGTGCGGCCTCATGCGCGGGGTCTCGAGAATGCTGCAAAACAGGATAGAAACAGCGACCTGTCAAGAGCGGCCCAGACATTGCAACCTGCAATACCGTTGGCCGGACGCGAGGGGTGGTTGTGGATGAGACGTTGACTGGGGGACCAGCACGGTTGTCCCCACACGAACGCGAGGCGCTTGCCGCCTACGCAGCTCGGGCATCATGGCCGGCGGGCTTCGCCATTTATCAGCGTGGCACTGCCGCCGATGGTGTATTCGTCGTGACGCGCGGTCGCGTCGTACTGCGAAGCCGGGTGCGCGCGGGACGCGGATTCGTGCCCTGGATCGCGACGCCGGGCGAGTCGTTCGGCTCCGAGGGGCTGGCGACCAACGCGAAGTACGCGACGGACGCGCGTGCCGACGAGGAGAGCGAGACGCTCTTCCTGAGCACCATGCGATTCCGGGCGTTCGTGCGCGAGCAGCCGCAACACGCGCTGGTGCTCGTGTCGCAGCTGATGGCGGAACGTGCCGCGCTCCTCGACAAGCTGCGGGAGCTCACGACGCTGAGCGTCGAGCAGCGCATGGTGTCGACGCTCCTTCGGATGGCCAACAACGCGACGTTCACGCGCGAAGACGGCAAGATCGTGCTCTGCACGGCGCGCTATCGCCTCCTCTGCGAGCTCGTAGGAGCAACGCGAGAGTCGGTATCCCTGGTGCTCGGCCGACTCACGGGAGAAGGACTCGTCGAGCGGAAGGGGAGCACGCTCATCATCGCGCCGCCGACCCAACTGGCCGAACGACTCGATTCTGCCGCCGATAACGAGTTGCTCATCGCGACCTTTTCCGAGCGCACCGAGCAGACTTTTCAGTAGGCTACACAATCGCAGTAACGCGGGGCGAGGGTTTCCCTCGCCCCGTTTCATTTCACTGCCTTAGATTCGCAGCGGTGTTTTCGTGAGTGCGCGGCGCAGCGCACGTTCCGACTTCAGGCTCCCGCTCGGATGTGGATCGCAGCCGCAACAGTGATCATCGCAGCGTGTGCCGCCGCGGTCGCGCGCGGGCGACGCGCGGCCGCGCGCCTGCGCGACGAGACGCTCCGGCGCCTTCCGGTCGGGATTGACGGGATCATTCCCGGCGCCGAAGCGTTCGAGCTCACCCGCGGCCCCGAAGCGCCGGCGATTCTCCTGCTGCATGGCGGCGGTGACACGCCGCAAACGCTCCGCTACCTCGCCGAATATCTCTACTCGCGCGGGTACAATGTCCGCGTGCCGCTGCTCCCGGGCCACGGGCGGACGCTGCAGGACTTCTCTCGGGTCGCGGCCGACGAATGGATCGAGACGGCTCGCAGGGCCTATGGGGAATTGACGCAAGCGCATCGCTGGGTTGGCGTCGGCGGGCTGTCGATGGGCGGCGCGCTTGCCGCACGTCTCGCCGCCGAAGCAAAGTCGCTGCCGGCCCTCGTGCTGCTCGCTCCATATGTCGCCATCCCGAGCCGGGTTTCCGCCGCGGCGCGGCTGTCGCTGCTGTGGGGTGTGGCGGTGCCTTACGTGAGCGCGGTCGATCCCGGCTCCGCGCGCTCGATCCACGATCGGGAGGAGGCGGCACGCAGTCTCGGCTATGGCGTCTTCACGCCGGCGGCGCTGCGGGCACTGCGCGCTACGGTCGCTCGCGCGATTGCCGCGCTGCCTAACGTGACCTGTCCCACGCTGATGATCCAGTCGCGAGAAGACAATCGAGTGCCCGTCGAGGTCGCCCAACGCGCCTTCGACCGCATCGGAGCATTGGAAAAGCAGCTCGTCTGGGTAACGGGCGCGGGGCATGTCATCACCGTCGACTACGGCCGCGACCGCATTTTCCAGATCGTCGGCGATTTCTTCGATCGACATCGGCACGCGGTGCCGATCGAGCGCCCCGCCTAGTTGCGGATATACTAAATAAAAAGCGGAGACGCTCTCTGTCCGAGCGTCCCCGCCTCATGAGCCGCAGCGTCCTAGCTCGTTACCCGATCAACGACGCTGCTTCCGAGATCGCGGATCGCTTCCACACCCGCAACCACGGCCGATCCAGCTTCCTTCGCTACTTCCTGCGCGACGCGGCCGACGCGGGCGATGGGCGCGGGCACGCGCGACGAGCTCTTTCGGCTGCCACTGGACTTGCCAGCAGCGGCGCGCGAGCCGGAGCTCGACTTGGACGTCGCTGCCTTACGAGTCGAGCTGGTCGAGCTCGATCCGCGCTTCGACGACGACGATGTTCCGCCCCGTGAGGACGCCGAGGAACGCGACGCCGAGCGACCAGACGACGCGCTTCGTGCGGTCGACGTTCCCGATGCAGCTGCGGACCGACCGCGGGACTTCGTACTCTTCGTTCTCTTCTTGCTCCCACTGCGCGACGAACTACTCGCACGCGACTTCCCACGCGACTTCTTGGCCTTGGTCGCCATAGACGCTTCTCCTCGGAGTCGTTGACGGAATAACCACCCCGACGATAGCAAGAATCAGGCACATCCGTAAGAGCGCCGTAACGACAACCGCGCGTTGCAGAATGCGAACAGCTAACCGCGACTGCGCCGCTGATTCTCGTTGCCACGTTCCTCGCCGAGCCGTACAATCATCGCAGACCCCTCGGGAGTTGTCATGTTCGGCATCGTCTTTCTCGTACTCGCCGCGCTCTGTGCGCTGTTCGCCTTTACCAGCTCATTCAAGATCGTCGGCCAGGCTGAAGTCATGGTGATCGAGCGCCTCGGGCGATTTCACCGGCTGGCGCGATCCGGCTTCAACATTCTCATCCCGTTCATCGAGCGACCCAAGTCCATCGACGTTCGGTTTCTCGAGGCGGACGTCGGAGGCCAGAAGCGGATCGCCTCGAGAACGACCTCGCGCATCGATCTGCGCGAACAAGTACTCAACTTTCCCAGTCAGCCGGTGATCACGAAGGACAACGTCACGATCGACATCGACGCGGTGCTCTATTACCGGGTGGCCGATCCACAGAAAGCCACGTATTCCATCCAGAATCTCCCGTATGCTCTCGAAACACTGACCAGGACGACGCTCCGGAACATCGTCGGCGACATCGAGCTCGATCAGACGCTGGCGAGCCGCGACATGATCAACAAGCGAATGCGCGACGTCATCGAGGAGGCGGCGGTCAGCTGGGGTGTGGACGTCACTCGCGTGGAGCTTCAGGCAATCGAGCCTCCGCGCGACATTCAGCAGTCGATGGAGCTCCAGATGCGGGCGGAGCGCGAGCGACGCGCGGCGGTGACGAATGCGGAAGCGGGAAAACGCGCGGCCATTCTGGAGGCGGAGGGCCAGCGCGAGGCGCAGGTGCGAAAGGCGGAGGGCGAGAGGGAGGCTGCCATTCTCAGGGCTCAGGGAATGGCCGAGGCGAGACTTCAGCTCGCGAATGCGGAAGCAGAGGCGATCCGCCGCGTCTCGGAGTCGCTGCCCGACGGTCAGGCCGCCCTATACTTGCTCGGGCTGAAATATTTCGAGGCTTTGCCTCGGATGAGCGAAGGAAAGGGTTCGACGGTTTTTCTGCCGGCCGAGGCGACCGGGGTGATGGGTGCGGTCGGCGCTTTACGAGAGCTGCTATCGAGGGGCTCGAACGTCGCGGTGGACAGCGCGAGCACACGGCGCACAGGATCGGTTCCGGCGACGACGGCCGCGTACCCAGCCACACGTCCGACCGTCGCCGTTCGCGGGGGCGATCAACAGTTGCCGTCGTCTCCCGATCACCCGAACGACCGGTAGCGAACAGTCCAGATCTTCGGAGTGTACGGCTTGGCCAGGATAACTCGCGAGCGCGCTGAACGCATCGCCAAAGCGCATGCATGTGAGCAATGCGGCGAATACAGCTACAAGCGCGTGGCGATCAGCCCTGCGAGCAAGGCGCAGCAGGAATCGCTCAAGGTGCTCTGGCAGGCCGTGAAGGTCTGCGGTGTATGTGGTACCCATCAGGAGCTGGGCATCGCCGCCGACGGCGACATCGTCTACGTAGGCTGACCAACGCGGCAGGTAGCCGCTAGCGCGGCGTCGGCGGCGTTTCGGGCCAGGGTGTCTTCCTGGAGTACGGCCTACCGAAAACCATCCCGAGCGCCTCTCGTGCATCCTCGGCCCTCACGACGAGGTCCAGTCGTTCGGCGAGGGGCAGCTGCCGTGAGAAGTCACGGTATCGGGCGTAGCCATGGCAGAAGCACCACGGTCCGCGGCGCGTGAGATTACCGAGCCAGATATCGGGGAGGCTCAGCCAGGTGAGCGCGTAGAAGTCGTTCAACTTTTTGATCGACGGAAGGTCTGACTCGATGAGGCCATGTGGAAGCGAGCCGTGCTTCCCCCATTGGACATCGATTGCCACCTGTCCGCGCTGATGCCAGTCGGTATGGAGCAGCGTCCCGTGCCAGTAGGTCCAGATATCGGTTGGAGCTCGGGATGAATCGAAGCCAACCCAGACGACCTCCTCGTCGGTTGGGACGGTGAACGGGATCCACGATCCGTTGACGTCGTCCTGCCAGAGGAGATGATATGCGATGACTGGCCTGGTGGGGTGCAGCACGGCCACGACCCGTTGCAATGGGAACCATTCGTCTCGCTGCAAGTACAAGAGTGGCGCGAGTGCACGGGCGAGCCTCGCGCCGGAGTCGGTCGGAGCGAGCGCTCCGGAAACCGAGGCCGGCCGTGGGGGAATATGGGCTCGGGGCCCGCAGGCAGTCAGCCAACCCAGCACTGATGTGACCAAAACCCGCCTCAAAGTGTTATCCTTATACTGCACTTGGAATTAGGGAATTAGAGGGTTAGTAGTCACGAGGCGGACCGGCGCCGTGGTTTCCGGGATCAGTTGCAGTCGCGAGGTAGTAGCATATGCGCAAGCCGAGACCAGCGACGTTCAATCCGGCGCAGGCGCTTCACCTGATTGCGAGCGACCGAACAGGGTCGCCGCTCAGCTGTCCGTCCTGCTCGGGCCAGATCGAACGCACGCCAAACGACTTCCCACCTCCTCCGCGTTGCCAAGTGACGCTGCGCTGTCGCGCATGTGGTCGATTGGCGAGGTACATCGCCGGCGCAGCGTGATCGTCGCGAGACGCACTCCACCCGCCGTTAGGTTTTGACGCGCGCCCTGTGATTCGTCGTGCTGATTAGCTCGGCGATGTCGTGATGGTGCGTCACCCATCAGTCCGGAAGAAGAGATCGGCAAATCGCCACGACAGGCGCCTGTGATGCGACAGGCGCCTGTCGTCGTCGGCGTGTTGCACAAAACTTGCCCCCCGGCGCATTTGGTCCCGCCGTCGAGCCGGTCCCGGTGGGCGCGGATGCGGCACTCAGCGTGAGCGGACGCGGAAGTCGCGAGTAAGAGGATCGGGAACACAGTTCCAAGAGGTACGGTTCATGGCACGTCTCCAGGGTACCGTGAAGTGGTTCAATGACGCCAAGGGCTACGGCTTCATCTCCCGAGAGGGGGGGCCGGATGTCTTCGTCCACTTCAGCGCCATCCAGGGCAGCGGCTTCAAGTCGCTCGCCGAAGGCGATCGCGTCGAATTCGAGATTGTCCAAGGGCAGAAGGGTCCGCAGGCCGCCGACGTCACGAAGGCGTAACTCGGTATTCTGTTTCTGCACGACGGTCGAGAACGATGAACGCCCCGCTTCGTCGGGGCGTTCTTCGTTTTGGCGGCCAGTTCAATGAGATTGCGTTAGCTGCCACGCGCCCGCTTGGCTCAACTTTCGAATCGATGTCCGCACGTCTACCGTCCGCGACGACGCTGGAGCCGATGTACGCGACAATCGGCACCGAGGCGCCTACGGGTTCAGGCTGGAGCTTCGAGCCGAAGTACGACGGCATGCGCGCGCTCGCATTCGTTACTTCGGCGCGCGTCCGCCTGATGACGCGCAACGGCAAGGATAAAGCGAAGCAATTTCCCGAAGTCGTCACCGCGTTAGGCGCTCTGGGTCGCCGCCTCGGACGGCGGTGTGTCTTCGACGGCGAGGTCGTGGCGTTGGATCGCAACCGCCCCGGGCACTTCCAGGCGCTGCAGGGCCGCTTCCACCTGAAGAGCGGAGCGGACATCGAGGCCGCGATGCGTGAGTCCCCCGCCGCTCTGGTCATCTTCGATCTGCTCGCGGATGGAGATGAGAATCTGATGAACGCGCCGTGGTCGGAGCGTCGCGCGCGTCTCGAGCAGCTTCTGGAGCGCGTGCCCGAGGGTGTTCGCCTCAGTGAGACGTCGCCTAACGGCGCGCGCATGCTGGAACGAGCGCGCAAAGGAGGCTGGGAGGGCGTGATCGCGAAGCGAAGCGGCGCGCGATACGTGCCCGGGGCCCGCTCGCGCGACTGGCTCAAGCTCAAGCTGCAGCATCGCGCCGAATTCGTGATTGGCGGTTATACGGAGCCGCGGCGCACCCGGCCCTATCTCGGCGCGATCCTGCTCGGATACTTCGACGGCGACGGCCAGCTCCGCTATGTCGGACATACTGGTGGTGGCTTCAACCGCGAGAGCCTGAGCGACATGTACGAGCAGCTGCATCGCATCGAGCAACGAGAATCACCGTTCGCAAACACGCCGCGCACGAACGAGCGCGCGCACTGGGTGAAGCCACGCGTGGTGGTGGAGGTGAAGTTCGCGGAGTGGACGTCCGATGGACGCTTGCGGCAGCCCATCTTCCTCGGCACGAGAGACGACAAGGACGCGATGGACGTGCATCTCGAGAAGGAAAGCATTCAGCGGTACGCGAACGAACCAGTGCCGTCGCCGCGCAAGCGCGGCGTAAAGCGCGGTGCCGTGAGGCGCCCGTCGCGAAGCGTGAAGGCGGGCGCCAAACGCGGAGCCAAGAAACGCGCCTCGACAGGAAAGTCCGCTGGATCGCGCGATGTCGAAAGCCAGTTGGCGCAGCTCGAGCGCGAACGGCAGGATGGCACGCTAACGTTCGCGCGCGGCAAATCGCTACACGTCTCCAGCCTCGACAAGATCTTCTTCGAGGACTCGGGAACGACGAAGGGCGAAGTGATGCGCTATTACGCGCACGTCGCCCCCATGCTCCTTCCATTGCTCGACGGCCGGCCGCTGATACTGAAGCGTTACCCAAACGGGATCAGCGGCTCGTCATTCTTTCAGCAGAATGCGGGGACCACTCCGGACGGAGTGCGTGTCGCAGAGGTCGTGACGGAGGATGGAACGAGCGCAACGAGACTCATCGGAGGCGACCTGCTGACGCTGCTCCATACCGTTCAGCTCGGAACGATCGCGGTTCATCCGTGGCAGTCGCGCTTGCCAACGATCGAATATCCTGACTACAGTACGATCGACCTCGATCCGGGCAAAGGCGTCCCCTTCGAGAATGTCATCGAGCTCGCCAAGCGTATTCGAGACGAGCTCGAGTCGCTGGAGTTGACAGCGGCGTTGAAGACTTCGGGATCACGCGGGTTGCATATCGTCGTGCCGCTGCCGGCACGCACAACCTACGCGCGTTCGGCTGCGGTCGCCGAGAAGATCGCCGCCACGGTCACCGTCAGGTACCCTCGTCTCGCGACGTTGGAGCGCGGTCTCCAGCGGCGTCCCAAGGGTACGATTTACGTAGACGCTAAACAAAATGCGCGCGGGAAGAGTGTGGCCTCGGCGTACTCCGTACGGGAGCGCGAGGGTGCGCCCGTCTCTGCGCCACTGCAGTGGAACGAGCTCGAACGCAATTTGCAGATAAAAGACTTTACGATCGCGACGATGCGGCGCCGGATCGATGCCGTCGGAGATCTTTGGGGTGAGGCGCTGAAGCGTCGCAACCCGAAGCGAACCATCGATCGAGTATTGGAGGATATTGAGGGCTGAGGAGTTGTCGATGGAAACCTCGAGCGAAATCGTTCCCCGTGCGAAGCAGTTGTATCGGCGCGAGCTGCCCGGCGCCGGATATGTGGCAATCGACGTCACGCAGCCACTCGATGATTCTGAATCGGCGCCGGCAACCGAGCGCGGCCGAATTCGAGTGAGTGTCGAGCGGCGGGCGGACGAGAATCGGCGGAGCGGCCATCATCCGCCGATCGTCGCCGAATTCACTGGCGATGATCGTGCGCCCGAAGTCGGCGAACTGTATCGAATGGCCGCCGATAACGCCGCGCTTGCGCGGGCGCTCATCGAGTGGCAGGGACGTCGCCAGCGAAAGACTACGGACGACTAGTCGTCGTCGCCGGCTGCACGGGCGTGCGCATCTCCCCGCGACCGAATGACAGCGATGGAGGAATGCTAATCGGGAGCCGTCCCGATATGGCGTTGATGCCGACCAGCGCCTCCGCGGCCGCGCGCTGCGACATTGGGAATCCGCCCCACGCAATGAGGTACGTACCGATTTCGGGTACCTGCTGAAAGAGATAGGGGTTCCCGAAGTTGATGAGAACCGTGCGTGGCCGCCGTCGAGCGAGGTTGCGGAGGAAGTCGATCACAGGTGCCGCCGCACTCGAGGCGGAAGCACTGTAACTCGGCGCGAGATAGGACGAAACGAGCACGAGATCCGACGAATCCGCTGCGGCGAGCAGCCGGGCGTAATTCGCACCCGGATCGTCGGGGTTCACGTACTCGTCGCGAATGCGTACGCCACCGCCGACGCCGCGGCGCAACTCGGCAAGGAACGCGACGCCAGCGCCGAGATTGCTGCGAGACGCCATCGTGATGGAGAGTATACGCGCGCCGTTGCTGCCACGGGCGAGTGGAACGAGGCGCAGCGAATCCTTCGCGAGCGTGATCGACTGCTCCGCGGCACGGCGCGCGATGTTGAGATTGTTTGAATCACCAACGACCTCGCGGATCGAATCCAACGCCACCTCGCGATCGCGCTGAAGACCGATGCGCTCCTTGAGCGCGAGGATGCGTCGAACAGACGAGTCAACGCGCGCGGCCGTGAAGCGGCCTTCCTGAATTCCGGCGAGCACGGCGTCGATTGCCGCGGGCACATCCGTCGGCATGAGCAACACGTCAGCACCAGCTTCGATTGCGCGCTTGCAGGCCTCCGTGAGCCCAATGCTGTTGATGGTGCCATACTGACCCACGAGAACCTGCCCGGCCCGACCAGGGCGCGCGTTCGCCAGCACGCCGTTCATGTCCATCGCGTCGGTAATCAGCAGGCCTCGAAATCCGAGATCGTGTCGCAGCAGGTCGGTCATCACGCGCGAGGAGAGGGTCGCCGGCGTGCTGCTGTCGCCAAGAATGGCGGGGAGCGCGATATGCGCCGTCATGATCGCGTCGAGTCCGGCGGCGATCGCGGCGCGGAACGGCACCAGCTCTACGGAATCGAGGCGAGCGCGTGAGACGGTGATCGTGGGGAGCGTGAGATGCGAGTTCTGGTCGGTGTCACCGTGGCCGGGGAAGTGCTTTCCGGTGGCGATCATCCCATGCTCCTGGAGCCCGCGCACGAAGGACGATCCGAGCGCGGCGGCGAGGCGTTGATCCTCGCTGTAGGAGCGGACGCCAATGACGGGATTGGCGGGATTGTTGTTGACATCGAGCACGGGCGCGAACGCGATGTGAATGCCGATCGCCCGTCCTTCGATGGCCGTTATTCGCCCCTGCTCGTACGCGAGCGCCGTGTCCCGACTTGCGCCGATTCCCATTTCCGGTGGAAAAACCGTGGCACCGCCGAGATCGATCGCGTTAGGCAGGAAATAGCCACCGCGTGCACGATAGCCGGTGCCGAACTCGACGTCAGCGCCGACGATGAGTGGTACGGCCGAGAGGCGCTGCATTGCGTTGAGCTTCTCGCCAATCTCGATCGGGCCGCCGACGGACATGATGAGACCGCCGACGTGGTCCGTCGACACATAACCCCGCGCGCGAGCCCATCCTGCGCTCGTGGCCGGAGCAAAGTCGCCGAAGACCATCGGCCACACGAGTTGCGCCGCTCGATCTCGTGGTGAAAGAGAAGCGAGTACTGAGTCGGTCCAGGAAGCGAAGCGCGGTTGGGGAGCCGGGGCCGCAATGATCGGCGACGGAGGAGGCGCTGGCGCCTGGGTGCTCTTCGGCGCGGCGCAAGCCATCATCGCGAGCGCCAGGCATATGTTGCCGCGCGTATTCCCAGCGCGGGAAGATGGAGAGGGACTGCGTTTCGCGCGAAGTTCCGGGCCGGCCGCTCTCACCATGTGATCGTTCCCTTCTTGGTGGTGTCGACGTCCTCTTCGCCACCGGTCTTGAAGAGAAACGCCTCCATGTTCTTCGTCAGGAAGCTCCGCGCTTGGGGGTCCATCAGGTTCAGACCGTAGTGATTGATGAGCATCATCTGTTGGCGAGTCCACTGGCTCCAACAGTCCTGACAGATCTCAGTCTGCACACGCGCACCGATCGCCCCGGGAAATGGCGGGCGCTCGAATCCGGCTCTCGTTTGACCACACCGACTGCATGTCACGTCTGGCATAAAGCACTCGTGCTGGCTCCAGGGGAAAACTAACTCGCCGCGCATGACGCCCCTCGAGCCCAAAAAAAGAGCCGGCCGCGACTGCGGCCGGCGAATTGAAGCTGGAGACCAGTGTTAGCTCACGGGCTCGAGCTGCGCCTCGGCGTCCTGGCGCCGGGCACTGCCCCGCGCGTACTCGACCTTGGCCAGTCGGAAGAACTGGAGCAGCCGGATGTAGATCCAGCCGATGTCGAACTCGAACCACCTGGCAGCGAAGCGCGCCGACTTTGGATCTGCGTGGTGATTGTTGTGAAGCTCCTCACCACCGAGCCAGATCGCGATCGGCGTGATGTTCCGGCTCTCGTCCTTGACCTGGAAGTTTCGGTAGCCGAGGGCGTGACCGATTCCGTTCACGACGCCAGCAGCCCAGAAGGGGATCCAGAGCATCTGAATGCCCCACACGAGTGGGCCAACGAAGAAGCCGAAGAGGTAGATGTCGATCGCGAGCATTACGAGAATGCCCAGCCAGTTGAGTCGCGAGAGAAGATGCCGCTCGAGCCAATCGTTCGGTGTTCCCTTGCCGTACTTCTCGAGCATCCCAGGCTGCCGGACCGCCTTGCGGTAATAGAACGCGCCCTTGAGGAGGATGTTGCGGAGGCCCTCGAGGAGGGGGCTATGCGGGTCTCCCTCACGATCAGCGAACGCGTGGTGCTTGCGATGGCAAGCGACCCATTCCTTCGTAACGATTGCTGTCGTGAGCCAGAGCCAGAGGCGCATCGGAAGCGCCGCGAGATAATGAAGCCGTACCCCGCGATGTGTCTGCGCCCGATGGAGAAAGAGCGTCACGCAGACATTGGTGATGTGGCCGGCGATAATGATGAAAAGAACCGGCATCCACCATCTACTCGCCAAATCTCCGAACCCTGGCATCCCAAACTCCGACGTACGGGTAAACTCGAGATCGCGCGATCACTGCCCTGCAAAGTCGCGCGAAGAAACTAAAGGCCCAGACACATCGATCTGACCGACGGTCCGATCGCCTGACAGTCCAGGGCGAACCTTAAATCTAAACCTGTGGGGCCGGTCACACTACCGATGCACCGAGCTTCCTTCCACCATGGTCAGGGACGAGTCGTGGCCTTTTCCGTAAACCCTGGCCGAAAGGCCGCGTGCGTCTAGGCCTTGCTGGCTACCTCCGACGCCGGTAAGGTGGGCCTCTATGCCTAAGCGACCGCCGGCCCGCCCGATGCCACCACAACGCGGGTCCGGTCAGGGTGAAATTCCGGCGGCAATCGAAGGGAGCGCATCCGCGGCGTATGCGGCGAGATTCGCGCAACGGTATGCGGCTGATTTCTACCGCAGCGCACTCGGTGGCTCTACGGTGGCGTCGATCGGTACGGGAACGTATCTCGGTGAATGCACGGAGGCGGACGACGCGGCGTACGAGGACGCGATCGCCGCGGCCATCGATGAAGGCGTCAATCTTATCGACACGGCGATCAACTATCGCTGCCAGCGATCCGAGCGCGCCGTTGGCCGTGCCGTTCAGCGAAGCATCACGAACGGAACGCCGCGTGACGCGATCCTCGTCTGCACAAAGGGCGGATACCTGCCGCTCAGCGATCATCCACCGGAGTCGCGCGAGGAATACCGGGTCTATCTCAAGCGGGAGTTCTTCGACACCGGCATCCTCACTCCGGACGACGTGGTGAGTGGCGGCCACTCCCTGGCACCGTCATTTCTTCGTTATTCAATCGCGCGCAGCCGAAAGAATCTCGGCCTCGATACGATCGATCTTTATTACTTGCACAACCCGGAGCAGCAGCTGGCGGCGATGACGCACGCCTCCGTGCGCGAGCGGCTGCGGGCTGCATTCATGGTACTCGAGGACGCCGTGTCGCGCGGTGACATTCGAGGATACGGATGCGCGACGTGGACCGGGCTTCGCGTGCCGCCGACGAGCAAGGGTCATCTGTCACTTCAGGAGCTCGTGACGCTCGCGCGGGAGATCGCCGGCGAAAGACATCACCTTCGCGCGGTGCAGATGCCGATCAATCTCGGGATGCCAGAGGCCATTCGTCTCGAAACGCAACGAGTGGGCAAGACCGACACGCTCGTCCCAGCGCTCGATGCCGCGGTCGCACTGGGGCTGTCAGTGGTGGCCAGCGCGTCGTTGATGCAGGCGCAGCTCACCCATGATCTTCCCTCATCGATGCGCGAGCTCTTTCCGTCGCAGCGCACCGACGCGCAACGCGCACTTTCGTTTGTCCGGTCGCTTCCCGGCATCACGACTGCCCTCGTGGGGATGAGAAGCATTCCGCATCTGACGGAGAATCTCGAGAGCGCGGAACCGGCGGAGAGATCAGCCCGACCTTGACGGCGGCTCATCACACCGATCACGGCTACCGCAATCCCTGGCCGGACGCCGAGCCGCGTGGACTACGCGACGTGATCAAGTGGTCGTTGGAGCGCCGACGACAAGCGCTCCCGCCAGATCCTGCACCAGGAAGCTTTCCGATCGCACAGCCGACGTTTCGAGGGCGCGCGCCCAGCGGGGAATTGAGCGCGACGTGGGTCGGTCATTCGACCGTACTCCTGCAACTCGGCGCGATCAACGTTCTCACGGACCCGATGTGGAGTGATCGCGCGTCACCGGTGTCATTCGCGGGCCCTCGGCGCTTCGTCCCCCCCGCCGTCTCATTCGATGCACTGCCGGTGCTCGACGTCGTGCTGATCTCCCACAATCACTACGATCATCTCGATCGTGCTTCGGTGCGCACATTGGCGCGGCGGATGCCGAAAATCGACTGGGTGGTGCCCTTGGGGTTGTTGGGTCTTCTCCGGAGCTGGGGCGTCGATCGAGTACGAGAGGTCGACTGGTGGGAGACGGTGGAGCTTCCCACGGCGGGGGGCGTGGTGACAGTTGCGAGTACGCCCGCGCAGCATTTCAGCGCGCGCGGCTTATGGGACCGCGGCCGCACGCTCTGGTGCTCATGGGCGATAGCCGCTGAAGGTCGTCGCGCCTTCTTCGCCGGCGATACTGCCTATCACCCGGAATTCGCAGCGATCGGGAAGCGGTACGGCCCCTTCGATCTCTCGATGCTGCCAGTTGGCGCATACGAGCCTCGCTGGTTCATGAAGACAGTGCACATGAATCCTCCCGAAGCGTTGCGCGCCTACGCCGAGTTGACGGGCAGTCGCGCGGGTGAGCTCGCGATGCTGCCGATTCACTGGGGCACCTTCAGACTCACGGACGAAGCGATGCAGGAACCGCCTGAGTGGACGTCGCGGCTCTGGAGCGAGGCGGGGTACAACAGCGACAGGCTCTGGCTGCTCCAGCACGGCGAGACGCGCCGGCTGGTGGTCGGTGGGCGGTGATTGGTAGTTGGTGATTGGTGGCTGGTGGCCTCACCAACCAGCCACCAATCACCATTCACCATTCACCAGCATCGACCACCATCACGGCAGCCAGTCAGCGATGTAGATGTCGAGCTGCTCGATCGACTTTCCCACGCGATTGGCCGCCCAGACGAGCTGTTTCCCATTCGGGCTGAACATCGGGAAGCCGTCGAATTCCGGATCCCTCGTCACCTGCTCGAGTCCCGTGCCGTCGGCATTCACGAGGAACAGATCGAAGTTGCGGCTGTGAGGATTCTTGTAATTCGACGAGAAGATGATGCGCTTTCCGTCGGGAGTGAAATACGGCGCGAAATTGGCCCCGCCGAGGTTGGTGATCTGGTGTTGATCGGAGCCGTCGGCATTCATGACCCAGATCTCCATGCGATTCGGGCGGACCAGCCGTTGGTCGAGGAGAGCGCGATAATTGGTAAGGGCGGTGTCCGTCGGGTGCCACGCGCGATAGACGATCTGCTTCCCGTCGGGTGAGAAGAAGGGACCTCCGTCGTAGCCCGGGGTGTTGGTGAGGCGGCGGACGTTCGAGCCATCCACTCGCATCGTATAGATGTCGAGGTCTCCGTCCTTGAGAGAGGTGAACACGATCGTCGTCCCGTCGGGCGACAGCGTTCCCTCGGCGGTGTAAACGCCGTAGCTCGTTAGGCGGCGGAGCTCGGAGCCGTCAGGGTTTGCCGTGTATATGTCGTACGGATCGAGACCCCAGACGTAGCCCTTCGAGGGATCGGGTCGAGGCGGACACGCGGTGTCGGCGGCCTGAGTGGAGGCGAAGAACACGCGGTCGTCGCCGCCAAAGAAGTAGCCGCAGGTCGTCTTCCCGGCCCCGTTCGAGATTCGATGTACGTTGGATCCGTCGACGTCCATGATGAACTGCTGATCGCAGCCGCGACCGTCGCGCGTCGATTGAAAAATCAGGCGCTTGCCGTCGTGGCTGAAATACGATTCCGCGTTCTGACCGCCGAAGGTGAGCTGGCGGATGTTCCGCAGGTGGCGTTCGGGCATGCCCGGCGGCTGCAGGCCCTCGGTGGCCACCTCATTAACCGAGAGCTCGCGCCGATTGCTCGCGCAGCCGAATAGGAGAACGGCCGCCGCTCCGAAGAGAGCGACGGCCGTGGTGGATCGGGCGATCAAAGGGGGCGAGAAACGATGCATGCCCCGAATCTAGAATGTCTCGGCGCCTACTGCCGCTTGGCCTGGGCCGTGGGCATCCGTCCCGCCTCGGTCGAGGCCAGAGCGAAGAGCTCCTTTTGCGTCGTGCCCTTGTCGAGGAGCTCGATCGCTTTTCGTAACGGGGCATCGTAAGGCAGGTCGCGACGCTTTGCCGCAGAATCGCCGAAGGCGAACCGCGCAACGCGCTGCTCGAGCAAACGATCGACGTACCTGGCCGATGCATCCCAGTCCTTGCGGTCGACCGTCACACCCTTCGCCTGGAGACGGCGCAGGAGCTCATCGCGCCAGTCGGCCGGTACCTTGAAGTCCTTATCGGCCTTCTTGGACAACTCGAGGGAGTAATCGTAGTAGGTCGTGTAGAAGTCCTGCTGCTTGGCGGCCAGGGCCTTGGCGAGCCGCTGCTCCGCAGTCGTTAGGGTGTCGTCTGCCACGATGACGTCGGGCGTGATGCCGCCGCCGCCATACACGACCCGACCCACGTCGGACTTGTAGGCGGGACGGTTCTTCTTGACGCTCTCCGTCTCGGCGGTGGTATCGGGCGGTGTCTCCACGAAGTGGCCGTTCTCGAACTTCCGCTCCTTCTGAATGGACCGGCCGCTCGGCGTATACCACTTGGCGGTGGTCAGCTTCAGCGCGTAGCCGCCGTCGAGATTGAAGACCGACTGCACGAGGCCTTTGCCGAAGCTCGTCTGGCCAAGGATGAGGGCGCGGTCGTGATCCTGGAGCGCGCCCGCGACGATCTCGGACGCGGAGGCCGTGTACTCGTCCGTGAGAACGACGAGTGGCGTAGTCGGCAGGGACGGATTGCCGCGCGCCACATACGGCTGTGTCTCACCGTTCCGTGCGCGGATCGAGGCGATCTCCTGACCATCCTTGAGGAACAGATTGCTGATCGCGAGGCTCTGATCGAGGATACCACCGGGATTGCCGCGGAAGTCGAGCACAATCCCGCGGACGTTCTGCTTTTGCAGAGCGCGTACGGCATCCTGAACTTCCTGCGCGGCCGTCT
>JAJKIR010000205.1 GCA_021154325.1 Gemmatimonas sp. | reverse complement strand
CGCGAAGATCGTCATGCTCGAGCCTCGCCGGCTCGCCGCGCGCGCGGCGGCGCGCCGGCTCGCTAAATCGTTAGGCGAGCCCGTCGGCGAGACGGTCGGCTACCGCGTCCGGCTCGACACGCGCGTCGGTCCGACGACGCGGCTCGAAGTTGTTACCGAAGGCGTCCTCACGCGGATGCTGCAGACAGATGCGACGCTCGAGGGCGTCGGCCTCCTCATCTTCGACGAGTTTCACGAGCGCAGCCTGCACGCCGATCTCGGCCTCGCGCTGTCGCTCCAGGCGCAGGCGCTCGTGCGTCCCGACCTGCGGATTCTCGTCATGTCGGCGACGCTCGACGTTGCTCCCGTCGCCGCCCTCCTTGGCGACGCCCCGATAATCATCAGCGAGGGTCGCGAGTTTCCGGTGACAACGCATTACGAGGGCGGCGCAACGGTGCGTCGCGGCGACACGCGGGCTGTCGAGGCGCGAGTGGTCGCGACGGTGCAGCGGGCGCTGCGCGACGACGCGGGTGGCGTGCTGGTGTTTCTTCCCGGTGCCGCCGAGATCCGCCGCGTCGAGAATCAGCTTGCCGATCTCGTCGATCCGCGCCGCGTCCTCATCACGCCACTGCACGGCAGCCTTCCCGCCGACGCGCAGGACCGCGCCATCGGGGACGCGCCGGCCGGCATGCGCAAGGTTGCGATCGCGACGTCGATCGCCGAGACGAGCCTAACGATTCAGGACGTGCGCGTGGTCGTGGACAGCGGGCTCGCGCGTGTGCCGCGGTTCTCGCCACGCACGGGGCTCACGCGGCTCGAGACGGTGCGCGTCAGCCTCGCGTCCGCCGAGCAGCGGCGCGGCCGCGCCGGTCGTGTCGCACCCGGGGTGTGCTATAGGCTCTGGAGCGAGATCGAGCAGAGTCAGCTCGTACCGCGTGCGGCGCCGGAGATTCTCGAGGCCGACCTCGCGCCACTCGCGCTCGAGCTCGCGGCAGCTGGCATCACCGATCCGCTCGCGCTCCGCTGGCTGGACCCACCGCCCGCGCCCGCGCTGGCCCAGGCACGAGAGCTCCTCCGCGAGCTCGACGCGATCGACGACCGCTTTCACGTCACCGATCACGGGCGCGCGATGGCTCGGCTCGCGCTCCACCCACGACTCTCGCACATGCTGCTGCGCGCGTCGGCGATGGGGCTCGGCCTCACGGCATGCCGCCTGGCCGCGCTCCTGGGTGAGCGCGATCCGTTCCGCGGGGACGCAGCCGACTCTAATGCAGACGTGCGCGCCCGCCTCGACGCCGTGGCGCGTGGTGATTCCCGTGCCGACGCCGGCGCGCTCCATCGCATAAGAGCCGAAGCCGATCATCTTGCGCGGGCAATGCGCCTCGCGCGCGACGCGCGGCCGGACGAGGACGCGGCCGGCCTCCTCCTCGCCTTCGCGTATCCGGATCGCATTGCCCAACGGCGCGGTGCCATTCGCGGCCGATTCGTGATGCGCAACGGCCGCGGTGCCGCGCTCGCGACGAGCGACTCGTTAGGCGACGCGGAGTTCATCGCCATCGCCGCCGCCGACGAGCGGCAGCCCGAGAGTCGCGTCTTCCTCGCCGCGCCGCTCTCGCAGGCGCAGATCGAGGAGCATTTCGCCGGCCAGATTGTGGAGGAGCGCGTCGTCGAGTGGGACGATCGCGCCGAACGGGTCACGGCGCGACGTCGCGCGCGGCTCGGGGCGCTCCTTCTCGCTGACGACCCGCTCCGCGACGTCGACCCGGCTGAAGCAGCGGCCGCGCTTGCCCGCGCACTCACCGCGAGCGGGATCGACGCGCTGCCATGGAACGAGGGAGCGCGACGACTCCGCCAACGTTTAGCGTTCTTGCATCACGTTGACGACAGCTGGCCTGACGTCAGCGACGCGGCGCTCGCGCAGTCGATCGACGCGTGGCTCGCGCCGCGGATCGTTGGAATGCGCAGCCGCGCCGACGTCGCCCGCCTCGACCTGGGCGCCGCGCTCCTCGAGCACATCACCTGGCAACAGCGCGCCGCCCTCGACGAGCTCGCGCCCACGCACATCACAGTGCCGAGTGGGTCGCGCATCCCGATCGATTACACCGACCCGGCGCAGCCGGTGCTTGCGGTGAGGCTCCAGGAGATGTTCGCCTGCGCGGAGACGCCGCGCATCGCAGGTGGCCGCGTGGCGCTCACGCTCCATCTCCTGTCACCAGCGCATCGGCCGCTGCAGGTGACCCGTGACCTCGCTGGGTTCTGGCGCACGAGCTACTTCGACGTGCGGCGTGAGATGCGAGGTCGGTATCCGAAGCACGACTGGCCCGAGAACCCGCTCGCCGCGACACCGACGGCGCGGACGAAAAAGCGTTCGCCATAGATCGTCGTGGCAGGCGGAGATCAGGGTTTTGGGACGCGAATGACGCGAATTGAAAGCGAATCCAACCTAGTGGCGTACGAGGTCCGTTGAGCGGGACGGGCTTTGTGTTTTTTATAAAAAGGGCGACAAAGCACGAGCCTTCACACGGCGCGAGCAGCCGGATCAACCACATTCAATAGTGAGTGACCGGCGCGCTGACGCGTGGATGCGCAAGTTTGGATTCGCTTTAAATTCGCGCCATTCGCGTCCCAACAGCTCTCCAAGTCCATTGGGCGCTACGGCCAGCGAAGTGGGGTTGCGTAGCTCACGCCGAAGAGGACGCTCGTCGACTGGGTGGTGCCGGCGAAGCGGCGGCCGACGCCGAGATCGGCGACCATCTGCGGCGAGATCTGGCTGCGCACGCCGAGCTCCGCCGTCCAGTCCGTGAGCGGAAAGAGGCCCTCGAAACGGTCCATGCTCACCGACGCCGCGAAGAGAGTCGACACAAGCGGGAGCGTGTGGTCCACGCCTAACGAGGCCGTCCAGTGCGGACCGGTGCTGCGGCGCGTGCCGACTGCTTGCGTCACGAGCGAAGTTGCCGAAGACGGGGCACACGCCGACGATGGGCCGTTCCCCGATACCGGCACGATGTTGCACGGCAGGTCTGGCGGCAGACAGGGCGGCTGGCCCGGATCGCCACACTGGTTGGGTGTCGCAACGGGGCCCGGCGCGGGAAGACGAATGCTCCACGTCCCGCCGCCAGCGTTGAGCTCGACGCGGCCAAAGCGGAAGGTCTTCGTTGCGAGCGCTTTGAGCGAATACGATCCGGTTGGCGCTGAGAGTGTGGACACCGGCAGCACCAGCTCTCCCGCGAGCGCGAGCGCCGGCACGCGCGTCTCGACGTTGAACGCGTGCAGCGCGCCGATGGCGGCGCTCGCAGCACCGGTGACAGCCGTACCGTCGGGCGCGCGCGAGTGCACGAACGGCATTCGCATCTCGATCTCCGTCATCGACAGAACACCGAACGCGATCTTCGGCTCGAGCCGTTGACGCTGCGAGCCGTCGCCGAGCCATTCGGCGCGGAGCGGCAGAAACTGGATCTCCAGCTCACCGCGCGGCGTCGGCAGCGCGTCCTCGACGCGAGTCGGCCGGCCGGAATCGAGGTTGTAGAACGCGCTCTGCGCCGCGACGGCACTCGTGTCGAGCAGCAGCGCCGGGACAGCGAGTGCAAGGATGCGGAGACGAAGACTCATGAGAGAAGCAGAAAGCTCCGCTGCGACCAGGTCGAGCGGAGCTTTCCGTAGGTTCGAGTTGTGAGACTACTGAACCGTGAGCTGCGCGTGCATGCCGAGCGCCTGGTGCGGCGTGCAGAAGTACTTGTACGTGCCCTTCGGTACGCCCTTGAACGATATGGTGTACGACTCGCCAGGGTTGTTGAACAACGGGCTGGTGAGCGGCGACATCGGGCTCGGCATGTTCGCGGCCAGCTGAGCCTGCGCGCCGGATGGAATGCTATCGGCATAGAACGACACGTTGTGCGGCGGTCCCGAGACGACCGTCCACTTCACCGCGTCGCCCTCTTTGATGGTGAGGTTCGCGGGATCGAACTTATAGCCGCTCGCGTCGCCGACCATCTTCACTTCCCAGGTCTTGCCGGTGGCGGCCTGCGCCGCGCCCGTGCCCGTCGCCGCGCCGCCCGCCGGTGCGCTCGCGCTCGCTCCCGCCGCGGGTTGACCGGCTGCGGGCGCGGCGGCAGTCGTATCCGCGTTCTTCGTGCCGCCTCCACACGCCGCCAGGAATGTTGCCGCACCCACGATCACCCCACGTCCCAGATTTCGCATTGCAATTGCCTCCTGACTTGTATTCCTCGCGTTGAGTCGAAAGTTCGCGCGCATCGCGAGGTGCATGGCGCGCGCCAACCCATATGGAAAACGGCCGGTCCGTCGACCCTTACGGGCGCGCCGGCCGACGCCGCCCGATGGCGGCATCGCGAATCTGCCTGATGCGTTTCATGTACACGGTGACGATGCCCAAGGTAGCCAACGTCCACACGACGACGAACCCCGTCTGCAGCTGGTTCGGCCGACGCGCGATGCCGAGCATGTAGTATAGCCCGAGCGCGACGACATCCAGCGCGACGACGAGAGCCACCATCGTCAACAGTAGCTTGCGGCTCGCTGGAGTGCCGAATGCCATGATCGTGATCTCCCCACCTGGTGAATTCTATCGGAACGCCGGCTCGGCCGCCTGCATGTCAAGCGGCGAGCAGGTCGACGATGTCGGGACGCATGCCTAACGACCAGCGTGCGGCGCCGCGGCCGCAGAGCGCGCCCATCACGTTGCCGGTGCCCGAGTACGCGCCCGTGGCGATCACGCCCTCGCCGACCTCCTCGAAGATGGGCAGACCACTCTCGGAGTACGAGACCGTCGCTGCCCATCGATGGGTGATCGGCGCGCGCACGCGAAGCCGCTCGCGAAGAAACGACTCGAGCATTCCCTGGACGGTGTCGGAAGGCGTCGACGCGTCGGTCCACTCCTCGTCTCCCGCCATGTCACGAAAGCCGCCTAACAACAGCCGGCCGTCCTCGAGCTGCTGCCAGTAGTCATAGCCCCAGCGCGCGTAGACGGGCCGTGGCAGCCGGATCTCCCGCGTCGGCGCGGTCGCAAGCATCTGGAGCCGCACCGGGCGAACCCGCGGGCCGAGCGCTGGAACGACGTCGGTGAGCCGTCCGTCGACGGCGATCACGACGCGCGCGCAGCGCACGCGTCCCTCCGACGTGCGCACCTCGCCGGCGTCGATCGCAATCGCCGGCGACTGCTCGAAGAGGCGAGCGCCCGCATCAGCGGCTTGGCAGGCGAGCGTCGCGCATCGCCGGAGTGGGTCGAAGGCGCAATCCGTGGGCACGAGTAGCCCGCGTCCCTCCGGACCGTCGTAGTGCTCCCCCGGAAATTCATCGGCGCGCAGCGCTGCGAGATGCTGCTCGCAATCGGCAAGCTCCTCGTCTGACGACGCGATCCGGAGCGAGCCGGTGCGACGAATCGCGTCTGGTGTCTCCGTCGCCATACGCTCGATCTCATCAACCGTGAGCGCGTAGAGCCGACGGGCCCGCTCGTGGCCGAACTGCGCGAGGGCGTCGTGATAGAAGTCGGCCGTTCCGGCGAGGAGGAATCCGCCATTGCGGCCCGCCGCGCCTCCACCGACGACAGTCGCGTCGATCCCGACCACGCGCGCGGGTGCAACGCCCGACGCGAGCAGCTCGGCGATGCAGGCGAGGCCGGACCCGCCGAGACCAACGACGCAGACGTCCGCGTCGAGCGTCGTCGTGAGGCGCGGAAAACGAGGTCCACGCAGCGCCGGATCGCGCGCTGCCCAGACGGGAATGTTGTCCGATCGTACTTCGCTAGCCATGTGCGAAATATGACGAGGGAGCGCGGTGCTGAAACCCCGACTGGACGTGGGGCGTACCGTGGACGCGGGCGCGGGGCCGATCACAAGCACCAACCACGAACCACCAGCCACCAACCACCATGTCTATCGCCCGCGACATCCGCTTCGGCGGCCGATCGCTGCGCAAGCACCTCGGACTCAGTGTCGTTGCCGTATTCGCGCTCACGCTTGGCATCGGGCTGACGACGACGATGTTCAGCATCGTCTACGGTGCGTTGCTGCGCGGCCTGCCGTATCCGGGCGCCGATCGCCTCGTGCATGTCTTCGAGCAGAACCTCGCGCGGAACTTCCGGCGCATGGACGTCTCGATCCATGACTACACCGACATCCGCCTCCAACAGCGCAGCTTCTCCGACATCGGCGCCTTCTATTCCGGCACGGTGAACGTGAGCGGCACGGAGAAGGCCGAGCGATACATGGGCACGTGGGCCACGGCCTCGGTCTTCGATCTCGCGCCGACGAAGCCGATTCTTGGCCGTACCTTCCGCGCCGGTGAAGACGCGCCCGGTGGCGATCGCGTGACGGTGCTCAGTTACTCGATGTGGCAGAACCGATTCGGCGGGGATCCCGCGATCGTCGGGAAATCGCTCCGCGCGAATGGCGTTCCCTACACGATCATCGGGGTGATGCCGGATCGTTATGAATTTCCTGGCGACGGCGCGCTCTGGCTACCGCTCCAGCTCGATCCGCTCGCGTTCAAGCGGGGCGATGGACAGCACCTCGGCGTCATCGGGAGACGCAAGGCCGGCGTGAGCATGGACGCCGCGAACGCCGACATGAACATGATTGCGCGACGCCTTGCCGTCGAGCACAAGGAGCAGAACGACGGCGTGTCGGCGACCGTGATGAACTTCGTCGACGGTGAGATCGGCCCCGAGCCGCGGCAGCTGCTCATGACGATGCTCGGCGCCGTCTTCTTCGTCCTGCTCATCGCCTGCGCAAACGTGGCGAATCTGCTCCTCGATCGCGCGGCCCACCGCACGAAAGAAGTCGGCATCCGCACGGCGCTCGGCGCATCGCGGGCCGCCGTCGTTAGGCAGTTCCTCACCGAAGCGCTCGTCCTCGCCGCGCTGGGCACCGCGGGCGGCGTCACCGCCGCGTACTTCGGCGTGCAGGCCTTCAATCGCGCCATCGCCGACACCCAGCCGCCGTCCTGGATTGACATCCGGCTCTATCCGCCGGTGCTCCTCTTCGCTATCGGGACGGCCGTGCTGGCGACGTTCGCGTCGGGACTCCTTCCCGCGCTCCAGGCGTCGCGCACCGATATCGGCGAGATCCTCAAGGACGACTCCCGCGGCGCGTCGAGCTTCCGCATCGGTCGCTTGAGCCGTGCCCTCGTCGTCTTCGAGGTCGCGCTCTCCTGTGGTCTCCTCGTCGCCGCTGGCCTCATGATCAAGAGTGTTGCGAAGATTCGTAACATCGACACGGGCTTCACCACGGCGAACATCTTCACGGCGCGCGTCGGCTTCCCCGGGACGTATACCGATACCACTGCGCAGCGCCAGTTCTTCGAGCAGCTCGAGGGTCGTCTGACGAACATTCCCGGCGTGCAGAGCGCCGCGATTGCCGCGCAGCTTCCTGGCCTCGGCACGAACAACAACACGTTCGGCGTCGAGGGAAAGAGCTACGCGAAGGAGGCGGACTTTCCGATGGCTCCGACCAACACCGTCTCGCCGGGGTTCTTTCCGACCTTTGGCGTCAAGGCGCTGCAGGGGCGACTCTTCACCACCGCCGACCGCGTCGATGCGCCGCCGACAGTCGTCGTGAATCAAGCGTTCGCGGCGAAATTTTTCGCCGGCGTCTATCCTGTCGGCCGGCGGATCCGGATGGGGACGTCCAAGAGCACGGCCCCGTGGATGACGATCGTCGGCGTGGTGCCGAACACGTTCTCCGGCGACCCGGAGCACTTGCGTCCCCCGTTCATCTACCTCCCACTCGCGCAGCACCACACGAACTTCGTGAGCTTCGCGGCGCGCACGGCCGCGGCGCCGATGTCGATCACTCCCCAGGTGCGAGAGGTGGTGACCGCGCTCAATCGCGACATCCCGATCTACTGGGTGTACTCGATGACGGAAGCATTGGCGCGCCCGCTCTGGTTCATTCGCGTCTTCGGCACGATGTTCATGATCTTCGGCGCGATCGCGCTCTTCCTCGCGAGCGTCGGCTTGTACGCGGTGATGTCGTTCTCGGTGGGACGCCGCACGCGCGAGGTCGGTATCCGCATGGCCCTCGGCGCCAAAGCCGGCGACGTCGTCGGGATGGTGGTGCGGCAGGGCGCGTGGCAGCTCGGCATCGGAATGATCGCCGGCCTCACTCTCGCGTTAGGCGTCGCGCAGCTGATGAAGATCGTCCTCTTCGATGTGCAGCCGCGGGATCCGGTGATCTTCGGGGCGGTGGTGAGCGTTCTCTCGATCGCGGGACTGCTGGCATCGCTGATCCCGGCTCGGCGGGCGACGCAGGTGGATCCGTTACTCGCGCTTCGTTCGGATTGAGGCTTGCCTGGTTGCACGGGGCACGGGATTCGAGACTGAGATGTGAGGTTTCAGCATTCAGATCGGTCTTATCCTGGCCTGGCGCGCGAGCATCTCACCCACGACAGCGAGTCCAGCCTCGAGACGTCAGCTCCGAGTCTTCAGACGTGAGAGTCTGTATCTCGATCTCACGTCTGTGTTCTCGCGGCCGAGGTCTCGATGCTGGACTCGCCGTACCGGGTGAGGTGCCGATCCGGCACACGGAAAAAGCCGGATCTCGGCCCTGAGATCTGAGGACTCGGTCTCAACTTCCCACCCGAGCAAACCCTTTCGGGGGTCGTGACATCTAAGCCTAAGAACCTTAGGTTAGCGACCATGACCGCTCCGGACCTCGACCTCCTCCGCGGCACCCTCGATCTCCTCATCCTCAAGACCCTGAGCTGGGGACCGATGCACGGGCTCGCCGTGCTTCGGTGGATCGAGGACGTTACCGGACAGCGCCTCCAGATCGAGGAGGGCGCGCTCTACCCTGCCCTCCACCGCATGGAGCAGCGCGGCTGGCTCGACGCCGAGTGGGGGTACACGGAGCGAAACCGCAAGGCGAAGTTCTACCGCCTCACCACCCACGGCCGCCGGCAGCTCACCGCCGAGCTCTCCAAGTGGTCGCGCTACACCGAGGCCGTCGGGCTCGTGCTCGCGCGCCAGGGCGCCCGATGAGCAGCGCGCCGCGGCCGCGACGGGTCTTCCGCATCCCGTTCTCCCGGAGCGCACTCCGCACCGGCGTCGACGACGAGCTGCGCTTTCACATCGAAGGACGCATCGAGGAGCTCATGAGCAAAGGCTTATCGAGAGGAGACGCCGAGCGCGAGGCACGCCAGCGATTCGGGGACGTCGGCGCCATCGAACGCGAGCTGGTAGTCATGGATCGGCAGTCGATGCGGCGCCGCTCCATCCGCGAGCAACTATCCGCGCTCGCCTTCGACGCTCGTTATGCACTGCGCGGCATGGGCCGCCGACCGCTCTACACGGCGATCGTCGTCGTCACGCTGGCGTTAGGCATCGGGGCGAACACCGCGATCTTCAGCCTCGTCAACGCGGTGCTGCTCCATCCGCTCCCCACGCCGGGGCTCGACCGGCTCGTCGTCATCCGTGAGGACATCCTCGGCCTCAATCTGCTGGACGCACAACTCTCGCCCGGCGAGACTGTCGACCTGTTCGCCCGCCGCGACCTCTTCGCGGCGACGGCCGCGCAGAGCGGCGGGAGCATGAATCTCACCGGGCAGGGTGAGCCGCAGCGCGTCGCCGTCGTGCGAACCTTCGGCGACTACTTCGGTCTCTTCGCCGTGAGGCCCTTCGTCGGCCGATTCTATCGTCCCGACGCGTCGACGACACCCGGCACGCGCGTCGTCGTCGCGAGCTACGGGTTCTGGCAGCAGATGCTCGGCGGCGATCAGCGCGCCATCGGCCGCTCCGTGGAGCTGGACGGGATCAAGTTCGAAGTCATTGGTGTGCTGCCACGCGATTTCCAGTACCCGCGAAGCGCGCAGCTGTACGCGCCGTTCCTGCTCGATCCGTCGTGGCTCACGCCCGAACGGCGCAACTCGCTCAACATGACCGTGATCGCGCGGCCGCGCGACGGGCTCTCTGCCGAGCAGGTCGCGACTGGGCTCAAGATGGAGGTCGTGCGATGGCACGATCGCTATCCCGGCTACGACACTGCCGGCCAGTTCGTGCTCCACGCGACGCCGTTCGTCGCCTACCTCGCCGGCGATCTGCGCGCGGTGCTGCTCGCCCTGATGGGCGCCGTCGGGCTCGTGCTGCTCATCGCGTGCGCCAACGTCGGCAGTCTGCAGCTCGTGCTCGCGGCGCGCCGCGCGAAGGAGATAGCTGTGCGCGCCGCGTTAGGCGCGGGCCGCGCGACGATCGTGCGCTGGCTCCTCGTGGAGAGCCTGGTGCTCGCGATCGCGGGAGGGGTGCTCGGTATCGGCATCGGCGTCGTCATACTCCGCCTCGTCACGCGGCTCAACGCGGCGCAGTATCGTTTGCTGACGAACGTCCACCTCGACGCGCGCGTCTTCGCATTCACCGCCCTCGTCGTCGTCGTCGCGGCGCTCCTCTTCGGTGTCGTGCCGGCAATTCGCGCCGCCCGCGTCGATCTCCAGGACGCGCTCAAGGATTCCGCGCGCGGGAGCTCGCTGTCGTTCGCCCGCCATCGATTCCTCCAGGGAAGCGTCGTCGTCCAGGTGGCATTGACGTTGATGCTCCTTCTCGCGTCCGCGCTCACGGTGCGCAGTCTCGCGCGGGTACTCGATCTCGATCCCGGCTTTCACGCCGCGCACGTGACGACGATGCAGCTGACGCTGCCTCGAGCGCGATACGCCAACAATGCGGCGCGGATCGCGTTTTACAATACGCTCATCGACCGACTGCGCGCGATCCCCGGCCTCGAGAGCGTGGGGCTCGCCTCGTATCTGCCATTCGCCGGCGGCACCGACAGCTCGCCCTTCGAGCTGCCGGGACGGCCGGCGGCACCTAACGAGCCACCACGCCACGCCAACACCGAAGTCATCGCCGGCGACTACTTCCGTGCAATGGGCATTCCCATCCTCCGCGGCCGCAACTTCACAGCGGCAGACGCTGACGGCGCCGAAGGAATGATCGTCGATGAGTACCTCGCGAAGTCGTTCTTCGGAAACGAGGACCCGATCGGCAAGGCGATCATTCACAACAATCGCGGCACCATCGTCGGCGTCGTACGGTCGGTGACGCAGGAGTATCTCGGCCAGGCACCGCATCCCACCATTTACCACTACTACCCCCAGTCGCCCTGGCTCAGCTTCACGACCGCGGTGGTACGGAGCAGCCTCCCTGACGAGCAGGTCGCGGCGCTGGCCCGCGGCGCGGTGCGCGATCTCGACCCGCAGCTTCCCGTCTTCGACATGAAGTCGATGCCAGAGCGGATCAGCGCGTCGCTCACGCCCCGTCGGCTCGCGATGTACGTCCTCCTCGGCTTCGCAGCGCTCTCGCTCGCGCTCTCGGTGCTCGGCATCTACGGCGTGATCAGCTACAGCACGGCGCAGCGCACCCAGGAGATCGGCATCCGCATGGCGCTCGGCGCCAACCCGCGTGACGTCACGCGCATGGTGCTCCGCGACGCGATGATCCTCGCAGTCCTCGGCGTGGTCGCCGGCGGCGTGCTCTTTCTCGGCGTCGGACGCGTGCTCTCGTCGGTGCTCTACGGCATCGGCCCGCGCGACCCACTGACGATTGCGCTCGGCGTCGTGGTGCTCGCGGGCGTCGCTTTCATTGCGGCGTACGTGCCCGCTCGGCGCGCGGCACGCGTCGATCCGCTCGTCGCGCTCCGGGGCGAATGAAGCGGGTCTTCTGGCTGCCGCTCACGCGGCGCCGCGTCGCGGACACGATCGACGCCGAGCTGCGCTTCCACCTCGAGGAGCGGATCGAGGAGCTCGTCGCGCTCGGCATGTCGCGCGACGCAGCGGCCGCAGAGGCGCGGCGCCGACTCGGTGATCTGGAGACACACCGGCGCGCGATGCGCACCATCGATGAGGAGATGCTGAACATGCGGAGACGACGGGACTTTGGCGATGCCCTGAGACGCGAGCTCAAGCAGGCAATTCGCGCGCTCGCGCGTACGCCGGCCTTCACCGCGATGACGGTGCTAACTCTCGCCGTTGGGCTCGGCGCCGCGACGGCGATCTTCGCGATTCTCGACGCGGTCGTGCTGCGGCCGTTGCCCTACCCGCATGGCGACCGACTTGTCGCGCTCTCGTCGCCCGTACCTGGGATCAAGGCGGCGCCAGTGTGGGGTCTGGCGCGACACGAGATGTTCTACTTCGAGCGCGAGAGTCGCACGATGGAAGATCTCGGCTTGTACAACAGCTTTTCCGCGACCGTGATGGGTGACGGCAGCGCCTATCGAGCGGAGCAGGTCGCGTCGGCGAACGTCACCGGCAATCTCTTCGGCATCCTCGGCATCACGCCCGAGCGCGGTCGTTTGCTCACCGCGGACGACAATCGCCAGCGGGACCCGTCCGTCGTACTCCTTGGCCACGGCTTCTGGGAGCGTCGCTTCGGTGGCGATACGGCGATCGTTGGTAGGAAGATCGACGTCGAAGGTTATCCGATGACCGTCGTCGGTGTGCTTCCGCCAAACGCGCAGCTGCCTAACTACAAGGTCGACCTCTGGATGCCCGTCTACACGTATCCGGAGATGGAGGCGATCAGCAATCACACGTACAATGCGATCGGCCGGTTGCGGCCCGGCGTGAGCGTCAGCGACGCGCAGCGCGAGCTGACGCGTCTCACGGCGCGATTCCCGGAAGTGTTCCCGAGCGTGTATCCAGCCAGGATGATGCAGCAGGTCGGATTCACGACGCGAGTCGTCTCGCTTCGCGAGGATGTCGTGGGCGATCTCGTGACCAAGGCGATCTGGATCCTCTTCGGCGCCGTCGCGCTCGTGCTGCTCATCGCGGCCGCGAACGTCGTGAATCTCTTCCTCGTGCGCGGCGAGTCGCGGCGGCTCGAGGTCACGGTTCGCGGTGCCCTCGGCGCAAGCGCCGGGGACCTCGCGTGGTACTATCTGTCCGAGAGCCTCGTCCTCGCCGCTGGTGCGTCGTTAGGTGCCGTCGCGCTGGCATGGGTCGGGCTTCGGGCGCTCCTCGCTGCCGCTCCATCGAGCTTGCCGCGCCTCGACGAGATTCACCTCGGTTGGCCGAGCGTGTTGTTCGCCGCGGGATGCGCGCTTGGGGCGGGCGTCGTGCTGGGCGTCGTGCCGCTGCTTCGAACACGTGTCGATCTGTCGCTGCTGCGCGAGGGTGGACGGGGAGCGACCGGCTCACGCCGAAGGCTGGCCGTCCGCAACGTGCTCGTGGTTTCGCAGATGACGCTCGCGCTGCTCCTGCTGGCCTCCGCCGGGCTCCTCATCCGCAGTCTGCAAAACCTGCGAAGCGTGCAGCCCGGCTTCGATCCGAACGGCGTGCTCACGCTCTCGCTCTCGCTGCCTAACGGGCGGTACAACCACGACTACCGCCTGACGAGTGCGTTCTATGAACAGCTGGCAGCGCGGACACGCGCCCTTCCGGGGGTCACGGCCGCCGGCTTCGGTGGCGAGCTGCCGCTCGAGAGCACGGAGCTGTGCACTGGCGCGGTCGTCGACGTACCGGGACCGTCGGGCGAGCGAGGCGACTGCGTGCAGATGATGCAGGTGTCGCCCGGATATTTCGAGGCTTTGCGAATTCCGCTGCGCGGGCACGCACCCGACTGGTCGGAGACGGATGCTGGCGGCGCGGGCGCGGTCGTGAGCGGCGCGTTCGGGAATCGCTTCTGGCCTAACGCGGAAGCCATTGGACGCGGCGTACGCTGCTGCAACGTGAATGGCCCGTTCTATCGGATCACGGGTGTCACCGGCTCCGTTCGGACGCACGGGCTCGATCGGGCGCCGGGGCAGGTGGTCTATTTCCCGATGATTCCCTTCGCCGCGCATCCGGGAATCGAGGGGATGCCGCTGTACATGCATCTCGTCGTTCGCACGACGCCAGGGCACGAGCTCGCACTGGTTCCAGCGATCACGAGACTCGTCAACGAGCTGGACCCGCAGGTTCCGATTACCGAGATCCAGTCGATGGAGCAGCTGCTCGCGAAGTCACTCGCGAGGCGGTCGTTCACGATGATGCTCCTGGCGACGGCAGCAGGACTCGCGCTTCTTCTGAGCGCGGTGGGGATCTACGGCGTGATCTCATACGTCGTGGCGCAACGCCGCGGCGAGATCGGCATCCGGATGGCGCTCGGCGCGCGTGCCGGCGAGGTGCGCGGGCTCGTCGTCAGGCAGTCGCTCGCTCTCGCGGGAGTCGGCGTCGTAATCGGGCTGGCGATGGCGCTGGTGACGACGCGCGTGCTGGGCTCACTCCTTTTCGGTGTGAGCCCGACGGACCCGCTCGTCCTTACTGGTGCGACGCTGGTGCTGGTGCTGATTGCCGCGCTCGCGAGCTACGCCCCGGCAAGACGTGCGTCGCGTGTGGATCCGGCGGAAGTGCTGCGCGGCGCCTGACGCGGGGCGCCTGACGCGGGGCGCCTGACGCGGGGCGCGGGGCGCGGGGCGGATGGTATGAACTCCACTCCAGATGCGCCACGAGTGATTCTAGCGCGTCCCTCGTCCCGCGTCCCTCATCCCTCGTTAGGCCGCCTTCACCAGCTCGACTTGGATCGAGAGCTTGATGTCCTCGCCGACGACGAAGCCGCCGGTCTCGAGCGCCTGATTCCAGGTGAGGCCGAACTCCTTCCGGTTGATCTTGCCGTTGGCCTCGAAGCCCATCCGCTCACCGCCCCACGGGTCCTTGCCGCGACCCTGGAATTCGGCAGCGAGCGCGACTTCGTGCGTCTGATCGCGGATCGTCAGATCACCGATCAGCTTGAACTCACCGTTGATGTCGCCATCGACGCGCTTGCTCACGAACTTCATCGCCGGAAAGCGCTCGACGTCGAAGAAGTCGGGCGAGCGGAGGTGGGCGTCGCGCTGCTCGGCGCGCGTATCGATGCTCGCGGTCGAGATCTCGATGTGCACCTTCGACTGCGCGGGCTCCGCTTCGTTGTGAGTGATCGTGCCCTTCACGTCCCCGAAACGGCCCTTGACCGTGGAGATCATCAGATGCTTCACGGCGAACTCGACGAGCGAGTGGGCCGGATCGACGTTCCACGTGGTGATGCCGGTCGTGGTCGGGGTAGCGGCGGTCGTCATTGGTCGTTCCTCAGTTGCTGGTCTATTTCGAAACCATCGTGCAATGCTTACGTATGGGTAGGGACTATACTTTTGTAAGTTACTCTTGTCAAGTCAGTAGATTGCCATAGATTTGTCGCATGTCCGATGCCGTGAACCTCTGTCCCCGCTTCCACGTCGCCGTCGAGCTCGTCGGCGGGCGCTGGACTGGCGCGATCATCAATCGCCTGCTCGCCGGCCGTGCGCGCTACAACGAGCTGCGCGCCGCGATTCCGGAGATCAGCGATCGGATGCTGTCCGAGCGCCTCCGCGTGCTCGAGACGGAGGGCGTGGTCACGCGCACGGTCGTCCCTGAGTCGCCCGTCCGCGTCGAATACGAGCTGACGGCGAAGGGCCGCGCGCTCGAGGAGGCTCTCGAAGCGATCGGGAAATGGGCGACGCGCTGGATCAGCGAAGAGGACCTGGCAAGGAGCGGGGGAAGCACGACGCCTGAAGCCTCACGTCGCCAGACCGCGCCCGCGCGTCCCGCCAACGCCAAGCGCCGACCGCGCGCAAGCGTTCGAAAGCGCTCCTGATAGCCTGAATTCGGGCGGTCGCAGTCGTAGCGCCTGGCCGGCCCCAGGGTTTCAGGACGCGAATGGCGCGAATCAAAAGCGAATCCAACCGAGGTTTGTACAGCTCTTCTTCCTCGGCAAAGACAAGGGATTTGGGTTGCCCCATTGCAGCCTGAATGGCCTCGGTTGGATTCGCTCGCATTCGCGTGATTCGCGTCCAACTGCTGTCCAACCCGACCCGGCGAGACACAATTTCGAAGTTACAAATTCTTGACAGCCTGACTGGCCTGGTCGCGACAGATTGTGGGCCCGTCTTACAGCCCTTTTCGGCCTCCCAGAACTCCCGCCCCATGGAGGACACATGGCGACGTCCGCGCAGGCTCCCGTCCGCAACGCGAATGCGGTTCAGGGTCGCTTCACCTGGCATGACCTGATGACCACCGATCCCGACGCCGCGAAGGCGTTCTACACGGCCGTCGCGGGTTGGGGCACGCAGGATTGGCCCGGCACCACACCACCGTACACGATGTTCCTGGCCGGAGACGCGATGGTCGGCGGTGTCATGCAGCTCCCCGACGAAGCGATCCAGCAGGGCGCGATGTCGCACTGGTTGACGTACATCGAGACGCAGGACGTCGACGAGACGTTCGCGCTCGCCACGAAGCTCGGTGCCAGCACCTACGTCCCGCCGACCGACATTCCGACGGTTGGACGCTTCGCGGTGTTGGCCGATCCGCAGGGTGCGATGTTCGCGCTCTTCACGCCGCTGCCGAGCGCGAGTCCACCGGCGCGCGATCCGAATCGCCCCGGCGAGTTCTCCTGGCACGAGCTGATGACGACGCAGCAGAACGACGCGTTCGCGTTCTACGAGGAGCTCTTCGGCTGGAAGAAGACGAGCGCGATGGACATGGGTGAACACGGCGTCTATCAGATGTTCGGCCTCACGAGCGACGTCCCGACCGGCGGTGTCTACACAATCGGTGAAGGAATGGGCGCACCGCCGAACTGGCTGCCGTACATCCACGTCGACAGCGCGGACGCGGCGACGGAACGCGTGAAGCAGCTCGGCGGCTCGATCAAGAACGGGCCGATGGAAGTCCCCGGTGGCGATCGCATCACGGTGTGCGTCGATCCGCAGGGCTGCGTTTTCGCGGTGCATTCGAAGGCGAGCACCTAGCTCCGTTGGGCCGTTCTCGTGCCGACTGGCGCCACCCTTGCAGCTAGAGGGGGCGCCCGTCGTCGGGCGTGAACTCTGAGCCGAGGGTGCAAGGGATGGCCGAAATTCGTGTCGAGCCGCAGCGGGGAGGGCGTGGGAAAATCTGGATGCTGATCCTCCTGCTCATCATCGTCGCCATTGCGATCTGGTACTTCGCGACGCAGCGCGGCGCGACATCGAGCAGCACCGGCGCGACCGCCGGTGCGTCCACATCCGCGCCCGCGACGACACCTTAACCGCGGGAGACACACACATGGCGGATAGTCATCGCGACCGGCAGCGCGACGCGGCCGGTATCGGGCCGTACGCGCGAGACGCGGAGCAGCTCGTTCGATTGAGTGATCTTGGAAAGTGGGACGTCGCCGAGGGCGAGCCCGACATCCGTGGCTGGGAAGTGCGCACCGTGGGCGGTCGCGAGCTCGGCAAGATCAAGGAGCTGCTCGTCGATCCGGACGCGGGCGAAGTCGTGATGCTCGACGTCGATCTGAGCGGCAGTCACCAGCATGCGCTGGTCCCGCTTCGCATCGTCGAGATCGATCGCACGAAGCGCGTCGTGCGCATGGACTCGTCAGACCTCACGCCGGAAGAACGGGAAGCCGTCGCCGCAGCAGAGGGCTCCTCGGCGGTGTCGAGTGAGCAGCCCGCGCGCGAGCGCAAATGGGCGGATGCGGGTCGCGTGAAGTACCCGTCCCACGGTGACGAGGAAGTCGTCGTCGAGCGGCGGCCGGTCGTGGAGGAGGTCGTCGTTAGGCGCCGCCTCGTCGACGCACCGGAGTCCGGCGAAGACGTCGAGCCGCTGCGCCGCGCCGACGACGTCGATCCGGAGAGCCGCGCCTAGCAAGCCACTGGACTAGCGAAGCGACAACAGCATCAGCGCGGACAAACACGGACGCTGGCGGACTAACGCGGCAACTCTCGTCAGTCACGGAGCTGCTGCGTTAGTCCGTTTCTGTCTGCGTTCGTCCGCGCTGACGCTGTTCGATCATCGAAGAAAGATGGATTTGGGGATCATCACGTGAACGCCTAACGTCCCGTCCACGAGCTCCGTGATGTCGACGTCGCAGGCGACGCTGGTGAGCATGTAGGCGTCGTCGCGGGTGAGGCCTTTGGTCGTCACGAGGAAATCGATCGCCTGGCGCACTGCCTGCTTCGTCGCCGCGACGAGGTTGCTGTCGATCCCCATCGTGATCCAGTGCGTCGGCGTCTCGGCGCGGGGCATCGTTAGGTGCAGGTCCTTGCGGACGGTGAGCTTGAACTTCCCCGTGAGCGACGTCTCGAGCGCGGTGATGTCGACCTCGCCGTTGCCCTGCCCCGCGTGGCCATCGCCGATCTCGAGGAGCGCGCCTTTCGTCCAGACGGGGATGTAGAGCGTCGTTCCCGCGACGAGCTCCTTGTTGTCGAGATTTCCCGCGTGGATTCCCGGCGGTCCGCTGTTGATGCGTCCCATCGCCGCGGGTGGCGCGACGCCGATGCTGCCAAAGAACGGATGCAGCGGGATGTCGATGTTCGGCGCGAAGTGCGCGACGTTCTTCGCCTTATCGAGCGGGATGATCTTCGTGCGGCCGTAGTCGAAATCCTCGGGCAGCCAGCCGCGCTTCGGTCCGAAGCCGTTGTACGCGTATGGAATCGCTAAGTCGATGGATTCGATGCGCACCTCGAGCACATCGCCCGAGTCCGCGCCCTCGACGAAGATTGGACCGGTGAGAATGTGTCCACCGGGCCCGCGATTCTTTACCGAGTCGTAAATCGCGCGCAGCGACGCCTGCACGTCGTTAGGCTTGACGCCGACCTGCTCGAGCCGCGTGGGGCTGGAGGTGATCATCGTGCCGACGATGACCTCGTCGCCCGACTGGACGTGCAGCACAGGTACGGCCGCGGCGTCGTAGTAGCCGAAGGCCACGGTCGATGGCGACGGCATGAGCGTATGCACGCGCTGCGCGTGGCCGCGCGTGCCGAGCGCGAGGACAAGGAGGGACGCGAGTTTTGAGGGTCTCATCAGAATCCAAGGAGTTCAGACCAGCTCGATCTTCGCGCGCGAGCCTGCCGCTGTCGAGAGCCGTTCGTCGCGCGTGACGAGCGTTGCGCCCAATGCCTCGGCAAGAGCGACGTACGCGGCATCATAAGCCGTCATGTTCGCCCGAAGCGCCCAAATGCGCGGCAAGAGCGGCTCATGCGGATACCGCGTCACCGGAAGCCGCGCCACGATCTCGAGTGCGAGGCGACCGCGCGCCGCCGAGATCTCATTCCGGGCAGCATACCGCCGGAGCACCTGAGCGACTTCGACGTCGATCAGATGTGGCGCATGAAGCGTCTCGCCCGAGTCCAGGAGTCTGGCCTCGACGCTCGCTGACGCGGGGGTCCGGAGCAGAAGCTCGAGAACCACCGACGCGTCGGTTACGATCACTCGCGGTCCCTCTCGCGCCGGACCGCGCGAGCTGGTGGCTCGCGGACCGCCGCCGGCTCCAGCGTGGCGAGCCGCTCCCGGAGCTCCTCAGGCGTCAGCTGCTCAGCCGCGCGCGCCAGCTCGACACGCAGATAATCCGAGAGGGTCATCCCGGCCCGAGCCGCCCGCGCACGCAGCGCTCGGTGGAGAGCTTCGGGTACATGGCGAATCTGAATCATCTTTGGCATGTAAGTAACATGTTTGCATGTTGCGCACATGTCAACGAGTGCCTCGGCGCCTCAGGCGGTCAGCAAGTTGGAAGTAGCAACTGAGCAGGTGCGCGAAGTCGCAAGTCGTGCTACCTCTCAACGGAACCGATCGGCAATCCCGAACAGACCGGGCCGGAGGCATCGATGAGTCGGCGATATGCTCTTGTAGCGGCGGCGGTGATGGGAGGAATTCTCATCGCGCATAGTGTGCTCGCATTCACCAAGATGCGGTGGGTAACAGGGCTGCTCGAGCTGATTGCGGCAGCCGTGTTGTACTGGCAGGTGTTGGTCTTCAAGCGAGAAGTCGCGGCGGCGCCCGGCGTGCGGCCCTCATAACTGGGCAGTTTACACGGTCCAACCGGACATCTAGCCCGGGTGCCACGGCCCTCTCGCAACGCTGCTTCAGCACGGTTACGAGGGGTCCGAGAAGCAGTCTCTCAGGCATGATGCCGCCACTGCGCCGGAACAGCGAATCGCGTCCCGCCGAGGGGAATCCGCTCCGCGAGACGGTCTTCGGCGCGCTCCATCGCGCGACGCGTGAGCTCAGCATCCAGCGCAAGATCCGCCTGCTACCAAAAATTGCCGCGGCGGCGATGTGCGTCATCCTCCTCATGTCGATCAGCTTCGGCATGCTGAGCCGGCGAAGCATGGCGCACATCCGCGACGGCTACTACCCATCCGCGCGCTCCAGCGCCGAGCTCCGGCAGCGACTCGGTGTCATGCAGCGGCGGCTGCAGGACGCGGTGTCGACCAGGGACAGCGCCAGCTTCCGCATCGCCGACGCGCAGCTGGACTCGGCGATGCACGAGGTCGAGGTGCTGCGCAAGAATCCCGTCGCCGAGCCGGGGCAAATCGACGCATTGCGTGGCGCGATTCGCGGTTACTATACGCTCGCGCGGCGCACGAGTGAGCAGATGATCGCCGGCGCGTCCGGCGACAGCGTCCTCGCGGCGACGAAGTCGGTGACGAGCCAATACGCCGCCGTGCGTCGCGACCTCGAGGCCAACGCCGCCGCCGACGAGCAGCGCATCGACCACGCCTTTACCAATGTGACCCGGCTCGAGCTCGCGGCAGCGACGGCGATTGGGATGGTCGCGTTAGGCGCGGTCGCGTTCCTCTGGATCGTGTCGGTGTTCACCGAGGACCTCCTGACGAAGACGATCACCGAGCCGTTAGGCGAGGCGGCGCACGTCGCCGATCGGCTGGCGCGCGGGGACGTGACGGTCACGATCCCGGCGAGCGTCGATGGCGAGGTCGGACGGCTGCTCCGCGCGATGGAGCAGATGGTGCATTATCTCAAGGAGATGGCGACAGCCGCCGAGGCGATCGCCGCCGGCGACGTCACCGTCCGGACCGAGCCGCGCTCCGAGCAGGATGCGTTCGGCGTCGCCTTCCGGCACATGACGCAGTATCTGCACTCGATGGCGCAGGTGGCCGATCAGGTTTCCGCGGGAAACCTCGCGCACAAGATCGAGCCACGGTCGCCGCGGGACACGTTCGGCCGCGCGTTCGCGTCAATGGTCGGTACCCTATCCACGGCGGTAGCCGAGCTACGTGGCGCGGCACAGGCGATCGCGGGCGCGGCGTCGGAAGTTGCGTCGTCGGCGCAGGAGCTGTCGCTCAGCACGGCCGAGGAAGCCGGCGTCGTGCAGCAGGCGACGGCGGCGATCGACCGCGTCCACTCACTCGTTAGGCGGAACGCCGAGACGAGTCAGGAGACGGAAGAGCTGGCGCGCCGTGGCGCAACCGACGCCGAGCAGAGCGGCCACGCGACGCAGGAGACGCTGAAGGCGATGCACCGCATCACCGAGCGTATCTCCGCGGTCGGCGAGATCGCGACGCAGACGAACTTGCTGGCGCTCAACGCGGCGATCGAGGCAGCGCGCGCGGGCGATCACGGCCGCGGCTTCGCCGTCGTCGCCGCCGAGGTGCGGCAGCTCGCCGAGGGGAGTCAGCACGCAGCGCAGGAGATCCAGGCACTCGTCGCGACGAGCCACAACGTCGCGCAGCGCTCGAGCGAGCTGCTGTCGGCGCTCGTCCCCGCGATCACCCAGACGGCCGCGCTCATGCAGCGGATCGCGAGCGCGAGTGCCGAGCAGACGAACGGCCTCGGCGAGGTCACGGGCGCAATGCGCGGCGTCGATCAGGCGACACAGCGCAATGCCGCCGCCGCCCAGCAGCTTGCGGCCACCGCGGCCGAGATGTCGGCGCAGGCGGAAGTGCTGCAGGATCTGATCAGCACGTTCAAAGTCGCGGCGTAGCTGGTGGCTGGTGGCTGGTGGCTGGTG
>JAJKIR010000204.1 GCA_021154325.1 Gemmatimonas sp. | reverse complement strand
GTTTCGAAGACGCTGAACATCGCGCTCGTCATACCGATGCCGAGGGCGAGGATGAGTATCGCGGTGATGGTGAAAGCCGATGCGCGGCGCAATGAGCGCGCCGCGTACGACAACTCGAGTCGGAGTGAATCAAGCATCGCCGTTCCCTCGCGCGTGAGCGAATTGGAAGATATGCGTGGGACACGCGAAGGCGCGGTAACCCTATACTCGACAGCGCGGTCATGGCGCGCCGATCCCGCGACCGTCGATGCGACACGCTCTCAGGCGCCGCACGAATCTCTCACTCCTTTCTTCCCGGTAAGAGTTCCTCACTCGCGTCTCCCATCACGCAGGGTTTGTCGCGTCTGTCAACTGCCCTTCCCGGATTCCGCGCAGGTCGCAGGCGGCACGTACGTGTCCATGAATTTGCCGACCTCATTCCCTTCTTCCGATCCATCCGGCTTCGCGATCATCCAGTCCACGAGGCCCGCGACCGCGAAGGTATACGGCTGGCGATACTTGTAGCCGCGAACGAGTTGGACCGGACTCCAGATCCGCCCCGCTATTTGCGTCGCGTCCTTTGCGCCGGTGACGCTGTCGACCGCGACGAACACCAACTCCTCATGGCCCACGCTGTCGCGCAGCCAAGTCGACACGAAGAACGTTTGGCCCTTCGGGAGTCCGCGCTGGAGCCGCTCCCGAGCCGCGGGGAACGACGTGCGGGCCGCGGCCGATAGCGGCGCGATGGCTCGGTGAATTGCCTCGAGCTGGCATCGCATGGTTGCGCTTACCGGGCGATCCTGGGGAGCATTCGGCGCGACTTCGACAGGGCGTTGGGCGTGCCCGGCTTGCGCGACGACTGCGGACAGGATGGCCGCGAGAACGATGCGGCGACTGCGTTTGTGGTAGCTCATACCTTCTTGACGAAAGACGGCGCGGCGCGTTGCAGGCGGCCTCGATGTCCGAGATGCAAGCTACCGTTCATCGTTAGGTAGGCCGCGGTCGGGCCATGACGAGCCATCGGCCAGCTGCCAGAATGGTTCGTAAGGAGAGGGCAATTCCATCCACTCATCGACCCCGTCACGCACGATACTCTCCACCACGAACTCGAGCTCGTCGTGGAGATCGCTCGATCGTCGTGACACTCTGAGTATGCGCGATTCGATCCAGAAGTCCTTCCCAACCTCGTGCCGAATGAATTGCGCTCTGGAGAGATCGCCACTCACCAAGCGCGCGTCGAGGAGCACGCGTCGTTCATCCAGACGTTGCCCGCGGTGAATCTCGATCGTACCAACTGGCGATGGCAGTTTGAATGTCGGCACGGGTCCGAGTGCGTCGTCCCAGATTCTTCCGGGGCGTCGATATGCTACCGCGGCGTGCCAATGCTCACGCGTGCGCGGGCCGCGCAACAGGGGTAGGAGTTGTCTGAGCGGCATACCGAGCGAATCGGCAGCGTCGATCAGTCCCTCCAATAGGCCGACCTCGAGCAGTCCAGCATAGCGCTCGCGGTCGTCGAGTGCCGCCATCGTGAATTCGTACTCGATCACCGCCGCGAGCTGATCCACCTCGTCCGGCCGCTGGCGAATGACCTCCTCTACGATGTGCTTCGCCAGTTCATGAATGGACACGAAGGGCAGCGTGCCGTCGTAGCTGGAGTCGTGCGTGATCGCGGCCCACGTCTCCGCGAATGACGGAACCGCGGCACGAATGGCGGCCCAGTCCACATCGGAGAGCGTTTCTTCTCCAAACTCTTCGTGTTCCATCGTTATCGTCAGGCGGTCAGCTCACGGCGCTTGCGCGCCAGATACGGCCGCCGAATTCCTCGAATGAAGAGCGCGACGCCGCCGCCGATCAGCGCGCCGAATGCGATGGACACCGCTTCTATCAGCAAGCTTGCCACGACGACGCGCGCTGGTGTGGATTCATGCGCACGCACGCGCTGAAGACTGACGACGATCGCGCCTATGGCCATGCTCAGCGCCGCGAAGCCGGCTCCTGAGGAAGCAGCGCTGCGTATGTTGGGCCAGCGGGCCCACTCCTCCCACGCGCTCAGGTCGCGGTTATCGTGATCGATGCTGTGCGGCACGGCACTTCGTGTTTTGTCATTTCGGAATGCCAATTCATGCAGCTATGGGTGGCTTGCGCTGCCGGCCCACCTGGCGCCTTCTTCCGCGGCCGCCGCGACCTGAGAGGGCCGGAGCAAAGTTGAAAGACTATCGAGTAGTCGCTGCGCATCGCGTGCGACTTGCTCGTCGCCCTCCTGACCCGCGCGTTTGGCAAGTGTACGAGCTGCGATGGCATGGCCATACGCATCGACGAGGGAGCCAAGCCGTGCATCTCCCTGCAGGATCGCCTCAGCGACGTGTCGATGCGCCTCGGCGTCATGCGCGGTCATGGCGCGTCGCCAGTATTCCGCAGCGAGCCCAGAGTCTGCTGGCCCACCGTATCCGTAGTAGAGGAGAAAGCCGAGATTGGACTCGGCCCGGTGGACACGCAGGTCCGCGGCGCGACGCCAGAGCGCGCGAGCCAACGCGAATCGCTTTGCGCGATATGCATCGACACCGGCGTTGTAGACGGTCTCGGTGTCCGACGACAGGAGTGTCACAGCGACGGAATCGGTGTTGGCCTCCCGAGGCGAGCCACACGCCGACATGTACAGAGTACACCCGGCGATGAAGACACACAGCGTCCGCCAAATCGCCATCTCTCTCACCTGATGCCATGCACGTTGGTCGAGGGGGGCGGAGACAGACATCGGCTTGCCTAGCGCAACAGATATGCGGTCTCAAACCACGCGAAGACAATTCCAAACCAGGCGAGCACTCCATTCGCGAATCGTCCGATCGGCGTACGGGCGTTTCGACGCCAGTACGCGATAAGTGCCCCAACGGCAAGAGCAACCAACGCCACGACGGAAGAACGCAGCACGCCAGGCCGGCCGGCAACACGCATGCGAATGAAATACGAAACCAAAGCCGTCAGGAAAAAGCGCGGATAGCAGCAGTGCCTTCCAACTCCTGGACGCAGCAAGGACAAACACGAGCGTCACGAGAGCGGCGAAGAATGCAAAGGAGGCGAGATACTGCCCGATGGTTTCGCTGCGCATGGAGAAGCGACGACGCTCCAAATCGACTATGGCTCTGGATACGGTGTCAGCCCGATGATTCTTGGATCGGCGGGCCACTGCTCTGCTGGACAATCAACGACAAGAGAGTACAACCACCCGTCTTCAATCTCGAGATCCACATACACTGAACCGACTCCTTCCACGTCGACATCACCCGCCACACCGACGTCACGCGGGATAACAATAGGAGCTTCCGCCGGCAGCCCAAACCGCGTCTCGCGACGGTCTCGATCGTGTGTCCGGCTGAGGACGATGGCCATGGGCAGTTGGCGCAGTATCTCGGCTTCGAGGCGCCCACCTCGCACGAGCAATTCGATGACGGCCGACTCGAAGCTATCCATATGAGGACAGGTTGCCTGCCTAACGGTGAGTAGTGACGAGCGAGTCAGACTCGACTTGAGCTGCAAGGACACTGTACAAAATGCAGCGATGCAGGCGCCGCTGCCATGGCGCCCCTTGTCAACTCCAACGGACGTTAGGCAGCGGGTCAGAGGGCAACGATTACCCGGCCGCCGGCCCAGCCTAGCACGACGAGGTGACGCATCGATACCCGCGCCGCCTCTGGCGGGAGCGCGACGTACTCGCGGCCGCCATCCGGCAGCTCGGTCGCGTAGCCCAGCGTGACGCTGTCGACCCGCGTCTCCCACAGCACCCGATCCCGTGGTTCGCTGTTCCTATCGCGCCGAGTGTCAAGCAGGTATCGGACTCGGCCACCGTCCGCCAAGAGGTACTGCGGGGCGGGGTCACCCTCGTACGTGCGCGTGTGGAGCACGATCGCCAGACGAGCGCCCCGCATGATCGCGTCGAGGGCCGCCTGACGTGCCCCGTTGTCGCCCGCCCGGATGTCGCGCGGCGTCCAGCCGGCCAGTGCCAACGAATCCACGCGCCGCGCGACGGAGGTCGGCCGCCTGGCGCACCCAAGTACGACCGCAGCGCCGACGAAGATCAGACTCGCCGGAGCGCGCCTCATCAGCGCGCAGCGGGCTAGCCCTCGGAAGTCAAGGCGAGGCTCGCTCACTCTCGGCCGGTCGGCGTCGTACGCGACAGCCCATCGATAAAGGCGCGGATCTCCCGCAACACTTCCGCTTCGTTGGACCGAAAGACGTAATGATCCGCGTTAGGCAGTACCAGGACGCGCGCGGTCGGCACACCACGCCGGAAGGCGGCGACCTGGGGCATCACGCGGGCAAGATCCTCGGAATCCGCTTTCGCCTGCGTGGCCGAGTCCTTCGCCATTGCTCCTGGCGGCTTGTGCGGTGCCGCGAAAATGGCGAGTACGGGGGCGCGCACGGAGGTGTACTTCTCCATTCCCCCAAACAGCCCGCGTATTACGGGATTGGGGCGCGGTGTCGGGGGTGTCGCATCCTGGTTAGGCAGTACGGTAAGGTCTTTCGACATCGAGCGGAGATCCCGCTCCATGAGCGGGAGACTCACATCGACAAGTTCTCGAATCAGCGCTTCGCGGTCCCGCGGGCTCATCGCGACATTCGGGTCCGCGAAGCGCGCGAGCTTGTGCTGCACGTCAGCGACGCTCACGCGAGGATCGACCAGCGCGGAATCGTAGTAGGCGTACGGATATCCGGCGTCTAGATAGACGAGCCCCGCGACTCGCTCGGGATGACGCGAGCCGATGGAGCTGAGCTCCTCGCCGGCGATGGAATGGCCGATCAGCACTGGACCGCGAATGCCGACCGAGTCGAGGACCGCGAGTACGTCATCGGCGAGACTATCCGCCAGGTAGCCCCACGTGGGGCGGCTGGAGTTGCCGAAGCCCCGCCGCGTGATGCCGTAGACGTGGTATTCGGCGGTGAGCTTCGGTGCGAGTGTGTCAAAGATGTGAGCGGAGTTCCCGGCGCCGGCGAGGAATACTATCGGCCGTCCGGTGCCGCCCCAATCGAGCACCTCGAGCCGAACGTCCTTCTCGACGTTGACGAAGCGCTGTGTGTGCTGTGACGAATCACGCCACGCGGTGCGAGGTGAAGGGCGCACGAAATCGAGTGGCTCCGGGCTGCCGCCCTGCGTCCAGTTGCCTCTGATCCTGGAGCCCCCGTCGGTCAGGGTGCCGTTGTAGGTGCCGCCCACTGACGAGACGAAGAATGAGACCCTGGAATCTCTCACGACGATTGAGTCGATCGGAATCGTGTTGTCCCATCCTCCCTGGTCGACGCTCACGAGTGAGGCACTCATGCCAGCGCTGCCGGCGCGCGCGACGCGAAGCACGAGGCGGAGCGCGTTAGGCGGGCTCCCGAGAGTACCCTGCCAATCGCCAACGAGTTTCTGCGCCGGCAGAGCGCTGGCCGAGAGTGTGACCGCGGCGGCGAGATACTCGAGCAGATGCTTCATACGCGGACTCTGGCAAAGGGAGGCGTCTCACAATCTCGTGTCAACATGCGTCCTGACCCGCCCTTCGCAAGCACCGCGACCGTCCGCGCACACGCTGTCGAGATCCTGGCTCACACCGGGCAGCGCCCCACGTGGCTGCCTAGGCGTCGCCAGTCCGATGTGAGAGCCACTCATCGCGCGTAATCGCGAGACAATCAGAATCGCGTGGCTCTGGGCTAATGAGCGGGCTCACTATCCACCGGCGCAACACGCCTTCGTCGCGCATGCCCGCCTTCTCTAACACACGCCGCGAGGCGGAATTCTGCGGTGCGCACGTCGCCCAAACACGCCACACGCCAAAGTGCTCAAATGCCAGGTCGACGAGCCGTCGAGCGGCTTCGGTTGCGACGCCCCGACCCCATGCGAACCGACACAGTATGTAACCAAGGACGGCGCCATGGCTGCCGATCGTGAGGTCTGCAACGCCGAGGAACTCTCCGCTCGCGCGATCAGCGATCATGAAAGCCAGCATTCCCTCGCCGCGCTCCCAAGCGGCGATCCATCCGGCTACGAGTGTCTCCGTGACGGCAAGGTTGGGATGTGGACGAAACCCCATCCATCGGATGGCCACTTCGTCAGTCGCATAACCGTGATAAATAGCCTCCGCATCTGCCGGCCGAGGGAGGCGGAGGACCAGACGGTCCGTGGTGAGTGGCGCCCGGTTGAGTTGCGCCCGAAGCTGCGAAGTGAGCGAATGCACCGCCGGGAGAAGTCGACAGAGGTTTTCGCCATGAAGCGAATCGAGATCGCCTGCTACCGCGTCGGCTTCCGCGTTCGTAAGGAAACCGTCAAGTCGCGAACGC
>JAJKIR010000203.1 GCA_021154325.1 Gemmatimonas sp. | reverse complement strand
CTCGGCGACCGCAAGGCGCTCGAGCGCGACCAGCCGATGCAGAAGGACTGCTACGCCTGCGACGAGTGGAGCGGCAAGTTCTTCGTGAACGATCGCGAGAATCCGTACACGACGCCGGACGGCAAGCCATTCCGCTGGATTCGCGGCCGGCAGGTCGGTGGTCGCTCGATCATGTGGGGCCGGCAGGTGTATCGGTGGAGCGATCTCGATTTCGAGGCCAACGGGAAAGAAGGCGTCGGCGTTGACTGGCCGATCCGGTACGCGGACATCGCGCCGTGGTACGACCACGTCGAGCGCTTCATCGGCATCAGCGGTCAGAAGGAGAATCTGCCGCAGCTGCCCGACGGCCAGTTCCTGCCACCAATGGCGATGAACTGCGTGGAGCAGCAGGCCCGTGAGAATATTCTAAAGTCGTTCGGCGGGGAGCGCGTCATGACCATCGGTCGCGTCGCCATTCTCACGCAGAATCACAATGGCCGCGCCGCGTGCCACTACTGCGGCCACTGCGAGCGCGGCTGCGTCACGCTCTCCTACTTCAGCAGCGTCAACGCGACGCTTCCCGCGGCGCAGAAGACGGGGAAGCTGACGCTGCGGCCCTTCAGCGTCGTCGAGAGCGTTCTCTACGACACGAAGACAAGTCGTGCGCGCGGCGTGCGCGTGATCGACGCGAACACCAATGAAGCACTGGAGTTCGAGGGAAAGCTCGTCTTTCTCTGCGCGTCGGCGATCGAATCGGCTCGGCTGCTCCTGAACTCGCGGTCGGAGCGCTTTCCGAACGGTCTCGCAAACGACAGCGATCAGGTCGGGCGCAATCTGATGGATCACGTCTTCTTCGCGGGTGCGAACGCGGAGATGCCAGGGAGCCTCGACAAGACGACGTACGGGAACCGGCCGAATGGGATCTACGTGGCGCGATTCAGAAACGTGAAATCGAAGCACCCCGATTTCCTGCGCGGCTACGGATTCCAGGGCGGTGCCGACCGGTCGGGTTGGGATCGCGGCCAGTGGACACCGGGCTTCGGCGCGGACTTCAAGCGATCGCTGATCACCGAGCAGGGTCCATGGGGATTCTGGATGGGCGGCTTTGGGGAGATGCTTCCCAATCCCGAGAACCGCGTGACGATCGACGCCGAGGTCAAGGACAAGTGGGGGATCCCGGCGGCGCACATCGCCTGCTCGTTAGGCGAGAACGAGATGGCGATGACGCGCGACATGCAAGTGACGGCGGCGGAGCTCCTCGCCGCGGCGGGCGCGCGGGACATCCACACCTACCAGTCGCCCATCCTGCCGGGCCTCTGCATTCACGAGATGGGGACGGCGCGGATGGGTCGCGACCCGAAGACGTCGGTGCTCAACGCGCACAATCAGGCGCACGCGGTGAAGAATCTGTTCGTCACCGACGGCGCGTGCATGGCATCCTCGGCGAATCAGAACCCTTCGATCACGTATATGGCGTTGACTGCGCGCGCGGTGAACTATGCGGTGGAGCAGCTCAAGCGGAGAGAACTGTGAGGCAGGGACAATCTCACCCGTTCGGGATCTCGAACATTCATGGAAAAACCTGATCACGAATTACGCGAATGAACGCGAATTGCTCCGCGAGGCCGCAAGACGCCGTTGGCCTCCGTACGGTCCGAGAATCCTTGTTAACGGCACACCAGTCAAGTCGGCGATAGGAGCATCCCGAGGTCGTAACAAAGAATCCCGGCTCGTTGTGCCAGGAGCTTTCACTCCCATGGAGCGATTCGTGTAATTCGTGCAGTTATTCGCGTAATTCGTGATCAGGTTTTGTCAGACTCAGAGGCCCCATGGATCGTCGCCAGGTGCTACAAGTCTTGGGTGCAGCCACGCTCGCGCCAACCATCAGCATGCACATCGCGACAGAAAAGCCACTACGGTCGGCGCGGCTGAAGCAATCAGTCTCGCGATGGCCGTACTCGAAGATTCCGCTCCCCGAATTCTGCAGGGCCTGCAAGGGGATGGGCATCGCCGCGATCGATCTGCTGCAGCCGGAGGACTGGCCGGTGGTGCGGGACGCAGGGCTCGTCTGCTCGATGGGTTATCCGACGAAGCGGAACGACTTCATTCCCACCGGCTTCAACGATCCCGCGAACCATCCGATGCTGCTCCGGGAGCTGGAGACGACCATTCCGCTCGCCGCGAAGGCCGGCGTGCCTAACGTGATCGCGATGTTCGGCAACCGGAACGGACGCAGCGACGGCGAGGCGCTGGAAGCCTGCGTGACCGGTCTGAGTCAGATCAAGGCACTGGCGGAAGAGCAGAACGTGACGGTCTGCGTCGAGCTGCTCAACAGTAAGGTCGACCACGCGGACTACCAGGGCGATCACACCGCCTTCGGCGCGGCGGTGATGGAGCGCGTCGGCTCCCCGCGGGTGAAGCTGCTCTATGACATCTACCACATGCAGATCATGGAAGGCGACGTGATCCGCACAATCCGTACGCACATCCAGCACATCGGCCACTTCCACACCGGCGGGGTGCCCGGCCGGCACGAGCTCGATGATTCACAGGAGCTCAACTGGCACGCGGTGGCGCGAGCGATCGCCGACACGGGGTTCAGCGGCTACATGGCGCACGAGTTCGTGCCAACGAAGGATCCACTGACATCGCTCCGCGAAGCCGTTCGCACGTGCAGCGTGTAAGCTTGCCGCGCGAGCTCAGGGCACAGCGCCGCGCGATGTGAGTGCCCGCGTCAGCCTCCAGAGAAACTCCTGACCTTCGTAATACGACTGGATGCGCATCCGTTCGTCCCGTCCATGAGCGCGGGCGTCGACCGTTGGATCGCTGAACAGGCCCGATACGCCGAAGGCCGGAACGCCTAACGCGCGGAAGAAACGGGAGTCGGTCGCGCCGGTGGACATCACGGGAATCACCGGCACCTCGCCCCAGAGCTCGCGCGTGACGTTCGTGACCGCATCGAAGAGCTCGGGCAGAAGCGGCGACGGAGCCGGCGGGCGGGCGCCGGCCCGCGCGATGACCTTGACGGTCGTATCGTTGATCAGCCGCTCGATGTCCGCGCGGACGACCTCCGGCGTGTCGCTCGGGAACATCCGGCAGTTCACGGTCGCCTCAGCGAGCTGTGGCAGCGCGTTCGTGGCGTGTCCGCCGCTGAGCATTGTCGCGACGCACGTCGTGCGCAGCATCGCGTTGTAGCGCGGGTCGGCGGAAACCACCGCGAGCGCGGACGCATCGCGCGGATTCGCGACGAGGGCACGCATTGCGGCGCCTAACGCTGGCGTCTCGATCTCGGCCGTCTTCGCGAAGAAGCCACGCGTCACCTCGTTGAACCGCACTGGAAACTGGTAGCGGCCGACTTTGCTCAGGGCGTCCGCGAGTGCGGTGATGGCGTTGTCCGATCGCGGCACCGAGGAGTGGCCGCCACGATTCGTAGCCCGGAGCGTGATGTTCGTCGTCACCTTCTCCGTCGCCTGCACGCCGTTGAAGAGCGGTTTGCCGCCGCGGAGCGTGCCGCCACCCCCTTCGTTGATGACGAACGCCGCGTCGACGAGCTGCGGATGATTCTTCAGCAGCCAGTCGACGCCATTGTTGCCGCCGCCCTCTTCGTCCGCAGTGAGCGCGATGATGATGTCGCGCTCGGGAACGACGTGCTCGCGGACCATTCGGATCGCATTGGCGACGAAGATCGACGCCATCGCCTTGTCGTCCGCGGTGCCACGTCCGTAGTAGTAGCCGTCACGCTCGGTGAAGACGAACGGATCGAGATCCGCGGACCAGTCGCTCTTGAGCGCTTCGACGACGTCGAGGTGGGCGAGCAGCAGGAGCGGCTTGCGACCGCTCGCGCCGCGGCCATGAATCCGCGCGACGACATTGTACTTCTCCGGCACCGGTCCGCCGACGAAGATGTCCGACTCGGGAATCCCCGCGTCGCGAAAGCGCTTCGCCATCGCATTGGCGGCGAGGGTAACGTTGCCAGTCTTCATCCCGGAGTTGATCTCGATCAACTCCTTGTAGATGTCGTGCGCGAGCTGCTGGTTGGATGTGAGGTTGCCGGTAAAGATCGCCGGCCCGCGCTGCGCCGCGAGCGGCAGGGCGAGGCAGGCCGAGAGAAGAACGGCGGTGGCGATGGCCTTGTTAGGCATTGGTCCGTGTCGAATGAGAGTGTCGCCGGGCAACGTAGCGAACCCGATGGCCTATCGACAGATCACCTACCAAGGCCGCCAATTCGCGGACGATCCAAACCTTGTGCATGTTTGGCCAATCCAATCATCGGCCACCACTCGCCACTCGCCACTCGCAACCCGCCACTCGCAACCCGCCACTCGAATGGACACCTTCGCTCGTGACCTCCGCTACGTGTGGCGGACACTGACCCGCGCGCCGGGATTCTTTCTCGTCGTCGTTGCAACGTTAGGCCTCGGGATCGGTGCGACGACGGCGATCTTCAGCGTCGTCAATGGCGTCCTGCTCCGGCCCCTGCCCTATCCCAATCCCGATCGCGTCGTCCTCGTGTGGCAGGTCGACAAGAAGGGGCACGAGTTCAACTTCTCCGATCCGAACTATGTCGACGTGCGCGACGAGAGCCGCTCCTTCGCCGCGCTCGCCGAGTTCCACGAGTGGGGCACCGTGTCGGCCGTCGTCGGCACCGGCGACGCGGTGCGGGCCAAGCACGCCGTTGCATCGAAGGAATTCTTTCGCATTCTCGGTCTCCAGCCAGTGCTCGGGAGAACGTTCCTCCCCGAGGAGCAGCACATAGGCGCCGATCCCGCGGCGGTCATCAGCTACGGCTTCTGGCAACGCACCCTCGGCGGGTCGCCGTCGGCACTCCAGACGACGGTTCACTTCGATGGCCGAAGCTATCGCGTCGTTGGCGTCATGCCTGCCGCCGCCGACATGCCAACGGGGACCGAGCTCTGGACGCCGAGCGAGCTCGAGGTGATGCCGACAAGCCGAACGGCGCACAACTGGAACGTCGTCGGCCGATTGCGCGAGGGGGTAACGCTCGCGCAGGCGCGGCGGGAGACGAGCGCGATCGCGAAGACGCTCAAGCAGCGCTACGGCGACGAGACGTGGATCTACGACGCGCACATCGTTCCGCTGCGCGATCAGCTCGTCGGCGATGTACGGCCGGCGCTCGTGGTGCTCCTCGCCGCATCGGGATTCCTCCTCCTCATCGGCTGCGCGAACGTCGTCAACCTGCTCGTTGCGCGCATGGCGCAGCGCCAGGGCGAGCTCGCGCTCCGGCTCGCCCTCGGCGCCGGGCGGACGCGTCTCGTCAGGCAGCATCTCACCGAGGCGCTGGTGCTCTCGTTATGCGGCGGCCTTCTCGGCGTCGCGCTCGGCATCGGCGGCGTCCGGTCGCTTCTCGCGCTCGAGCCGGGACGACTGCCGCGCATCAATGAAGTTGGCGTGCACTGGCCGGTGTTCCTCTTCGCGCTCGTCGTCTCGGTGGCATGTGCATTCGGGCTCGGCCTGCTCACCGCCTGGCGCGCGACGCGCGGCGACATCCGCGAGACGCTCTCGCAGTCGCAGCGCACGCAAGCGGGCGCCGGCGCGAGCCATCGGATTCGCAGTGGGCTCGTTGTCGCGCAGGTCGCGTTGACACTCGTGCTGCTCGTCGGTGCCGGTCTCCTGGCGCGGAGCTTCGTCAGGCTGCTCTCGGTCGATCCGGGGTTCCGCGCCGACAACGCGGTCGTGATGGACGTAGACGTTCCCGCGTCAGACTCGAGCTCGAGCCAGCGGATGGTCCAGTTCTATGACGAGTTGATGACGCGATTCGCCGGCATACAGGGTGTTCGCGAGGTCGGTGGCGCGAACTTCTTCCCTCTCGCCGGGGGCGGCAATGGCAACGGCGCTTTCCTGATCATGAACACGCCGACGGAGAAGCTCGACTTCGCGCAGCTGCCGAATCTTCTCAAGGACAAGACCCGCTCGGGCTCGGCCGAGTTCCGCATCGCGAGCCCTGGGTTCTTCAAGGCGCTGCACGTTCCGCTCGTCGCAGGTCGGCTCTTCGATGACCGCGACAGCCCCACGGCGATGCCAGCGGCGGTGATCAGCGCCTCGCTCGCGAAGAAGCAGTGGCCTAACGAGAGCCCACTCGGGAAGATCATCCAATTCGGGAACATGGACGGCGACCTGCGGCCGTTCACGATCGTGGGCGTGGTCGGCGACATCCGCGAGGCCAGCCTCGCCGAGGAGGCGGCGCCGACGTTCTATGCCTACTATCGGCAGCGCCCGCGCCGAGCCAGCAGCTTCTATTTCGTCCTCGACGCCTCGGCGCCGTCTGCGAGCGTGATCGCGGCCGCTCGGCGGCTCGCGCACGAGCTCCGTCCGGACCTGCCACCGCGCTTCCGAACGATGGACGTCGTCCTCGCGGATTCGCTCGCCGACCGTCGCTTCATCCTCCTCCTGCTCGGCGTCTTCGGCGGGGCGGCGCTGCTGCTCGCGACGTTAGGCGTGTACAGCGTGATCTCGTTCCTCGTTGCCCAGCGCCGACAGGAGATCGGCGTGCGGGTCGCGCTCGGCGCGCGCTCGGAGGACGTTCTCCGGCTCGTGCTGCGACAGGGGGCGACGCTGGCGTTCATTGGTGTCGTCGTTGGCGCCGCCGCCGCGCTCGGCCTAACGAGGCTCATCGCAGGGCTTCTGTACGGTGTAAGCGCGACGGATCCGATCTCGTTCGTGGCGGTCATGGCTCTCCTCACGATCGTGGCGCTGGTGGCCAGCTTCATCCCAGCACGTCGGGCTTCCAAGGTGGATCCCATGACCGTGCTTCGAGGTTCGTGATGTGGGGTCTCGACCGTTCGAGGTTGAAAAGACCTAATCACGAATTGCGCGAATGAACACGAATTTCTCCGAGAGCGCGGAAGACTCCTGCGGCCCCCGTCACGCCCGAAATCTTTGTCAAAGGCACACCGGTCGAGTTCGCGGTAGGAACATCCCGAGGTCGTCACAAAAGAATCCCGGCTCGTAGCGCGAGGGGTTCTCCGCTCACACGGAGCAATTCGCGTTCATTCGCGTAATTCGTGATCAGGTTTTGCGACGCCTAACGGATCGAGATTCTCTCCATCGCGCCGGGCACCCTCTCCGGAACGCGATCCGGATGCAGGATGTGCGCGAGTACCTCGATCCCGTCGAATACTCGCGGACCCGGTCGCGCGAAGTAGCTGCTGGCGTCGACGGCATAGACTTCCCCGGCCTGCACCGCAGGAATTGCGGACCAGCGCGTCTGCTGGAGGAGCTCGCGCGCCTGTAGAACAGCGCCCTCGAGGTGCGCACCGCAGGGTGAGACGATCAGCACTTCCGGCGCCCAGGTAGCTACCTGATCCCAGCTCACGCGCACCGAATCGCCACCGCGCCGCGCGAGCGCGTCGTGACCGCCGGCCAGCTCGATCATCTCGGCCACCCAGTGGCCGCCGCAGAACATCGGCTCGATCCACTCGAGAAAGAACACGCGACGACGCGGCGCGCCGTTGAGCTCGCGGGCGAGACGGTCGAGCCGGTCCCAGTGCGAGTCGATGAGCGTTCGCGCAACGTGCATCCGCTCCGTCGCCTCACCGAGCTCCCTGATGTTGTCCTGGACCTCGCGCAGTGTGCGCGGCGCCAATGTGAGCACCCGCGGCGCACGGTCCAATGTGGCGAGCGCGCGCTCCGTCTCGTTGCCGGACGGCGCGCACACCTCACAGAGGTCCTGCGCGAGGACGAGATCAGGCTCGAGCGCCCGCAGCAGCTCGGTATCGATCGTGTAGATGGAGCCGCCCACGCGCAATTGCGTGCTAACGGCGCTGTCGATCTCCGCCGGCGTCAGATCGTCGAGGGGAATTGCGCAATGAACGACGGTCGCACGCGTTCGCGCTTCAGGCGGATAGTCGCACTCGTGTGAGACGCCGACGACGTCGTCGCCAAGGCCGAGCGAGAAGGCGAGCTCGGTCGCCGACGGGAGAAGGGAGACGATTCGCATCTGGTGCACAATGTAATGGAATCGAGAGATCACGCTCCAGGCGCGACAACCCTTATGCCAGCGGCCTCGAGCCCCGCCCGAAGGCCACGCGCGAGCGGCACCGCGTCCGGGCCATCGCCGTGGACACAGATCGTGTCGGCGCGGATCGCGATCTCTTCACCCTCGACATCCGGCACGACGCCCTCCCGCACCATACGAACCGCGCGCCTAACGGCTTCGTCCACGTCCGTCACCATTGCATCAGGACGCGACCGTGGGACGAGCGCGCCGTCGTGCAGGTAGTTGCGGTCGGCGAAGGCCTCGCTCGCGGACGGGAGCCCCGCTCGTTCCGCCGCCTTCACCAGGTGGCTCCCCGCCAGCCCGAAGAGGACGAGGCCAGCGTCGACGTCACGCACGGCGCGCGCGATGGCGTCTGCCAGGGCCGGTTGCGCCGCTGCCATGTTGTACAGGGCACCATGGGGCTTCACGTGCGTCAGCTTCACGCCCTGCGCCTTCGCGAAGCCAAGGAGGGCGCCAACCTGATAGATGAGTAGATCGTAAACCTCGTCCGGCGTCACCTGCATCGCGCGCCGGCCGAAACCAGCGAGGTCCGGGAGGCCGGGGTGCGCGCCCACCGCGACGCCGAGCTTCGCCGCGGCGGCGACGGTCTTCCGCATCACCGTTGGATCGCCGCCGTGAAAGCCGCAGGCAATGTTCGCCGATGTCACGTGCGGCAGCACCTCCTCGTCGGCGCCGATCTCGTACGCGCCGAAGCTCTCCCCCATGTCGCAATTGATGTCGACCCGCATCGCGTCCTCAGTGGTGGTGCAGCGCGATCGCCGCGCGTACCTGGCGGAGGTTGTCTTCGCGGGCAAGGTACAGCCGCTGTGCCTCCGCCAGCGAGATCGCGCGAAAGCGAAGGCGATCTCCGGGCTTGAGCTGAGCAACCACTGGAAGATCCACGGACGCAACCTCGGCGATGCGTGGATAGCCGCCCGTCGTCTGACGATCAGCCATGAGGACGATCGGATTCCCGCCAGGTGGAAGCTGCACGGTGCCAAAGGCCACCGCCTCGGAGAGAATCTCGCACGGCGCTTTGAGCGCGAGCGTCGCTCCTTCGAGCCGATAGCCCATCCGATCGGACTGCGCGCCGACGCGAAACTCGGAGCTCCACAACTGCTGCGCCGATTCCGGCGTGAGGAGAGTCGTGTGCTCCCCCTCGACTACCCGGATCACGGGCGACGATGCGTAGCGTGGCAGCAGCGATGTCGAAGTACCCCAATGCGCGATCGTCACCCGGTCCCGGCCGCGATCTCCGGCCACGGCGTTCGCGATCCGGCGTCCCAGCTCAGTCGGATTGCCGATCGGGAGCCGGTCTCCGCGTCGCAGTGCCCGACCGTCAATCCCGCCTAACGACGCTCGTACGTACGTGCTCCGGCTGCCGAGCACCCGCGGCACGTCGATGCCGCCGGCGACGCCGAGGTAGCCCCGACAGCCACGCACCGCGGCCAAGGCGCTCACCATCGTCCCGGCCGGCACACAGATCGGTCGCCAGAGCGGCAGCGGCACCGTCCCGGCGGTGACGGCGAGGTCGCCGCCCGTGAGCGCGATGAGCGTATGCTCATCGAAGCGCACTGTCGGCCCAACGAGGGTACATTCGAGCACCGCGGCGCCCTCGTCGTTGCCGACGAGAAGGTTGGCGACGCGAAGCGCCATCCTGTCCATCGGCCCGGCGACAGGGATCCCTTCCTGTTGATGTCCGACGCGCCCGTCGTCCTGCACGGTCGCGAGCTGGCCGGGGTGCAGGACGTCGCAGATCACGCCGGTGCGAGGTCGAGGGATTCGTCAGCCGCGAGCGCGCGGAAGCGCACCACGTCGCCGATCGCGAGGAGAGCGGCCGGTGTACGCCGTGCGTCGAAGAGGCGGAGTGCCGTCCGTCCGATCAGCTGCCAACCACCCGGCGAGACGATCGGATAGATCCCTGTCTGGCTCCCGCCGATACCAACGGTCCCCGCGGGTACTGCCGTCCGCGGCTCGGGCCGGCGCGGCGTGGCGATCTCCTCGGGCAAGCCCCCGAGATACGCGAACCCCGGCGCGAAGCCGAGCATGTACACGCGATATGTCGCGGTACAGTGCAGCCTAACGACCTCCTCCGGCCGCAGCCCGTGAGCCGCGGCAACCGCGTCGAGGTCGGGTCCGTCAGCGCCGCCATAGCGCACTGGTATCTCCACGGTCCGTGGCGCCGGCAGCGCGTCTGCCTCGACATCCGCCAGCACAGCGCGCACCCGATCGGCGAATCGCTCATACGGCGATCGCTGCTCACGTCCTCGTACATCGGCCGGCACGCGGCTCGGCTCGTAGTGCACTGCCACGCTCGCGAACGCCGGCACGAGCTCGATCGTGCCCGGCACCTGATGCGCGGCCAGCCGCGCATACACCGCCCGCACGAGCCGGTGTGTCGCCTCGTCGATGCTTGTACCGAGGTGGACGAGAAGGGCACGATCGCCCAGTGGAGCTAGTCGCATTCCGATCAAGGAACGACGACCTCGCGCCCGAGCGCGGTCTCGGCGAGTGCCAGGAGCTGCGCCTCGGAGCCGGGCGTCGGCACCGGCTCGGCGCGCTCGTAGCGGCCGTCCGATCGCAGCAGCCACGCGGATGCGTCGTTCAGCTCGCGCTCGAGAATTTGCTCCAGCCGGCGCCGGCAGGTTGGATCATCGATAGGCGCGACGACCTCGATCCGGCGCCGGACGTTGCGCGCGCGCCAGTCCGCCGAGCCGATGAGATATTCGTCATCACCGCCATTGGCGAAGTGATAGATCCGCGCGTGCTCGAGAAAGCGCCCGACAATGCTCGTTACGCGAATCCGCTCCGACAGGTTCGGCACACCGGGGCGCAGGAGACAGAGCCCACGCACGATCAGATCGATGTCCACCCCAGCCTGGGACGCCTCATACAGCGAGTCGATCAGCTCGATGTCGGAGATGCCGTTCAGCTTGAGGCGGATACGGCCGCCGCGTCCCTCGCGCGCGTGCGCGATCTCCCGCTGCACGCGCGCGAGCAGCGCGGACAGCAATTGGTGTGGTGCGACGAGCAGCCGGCGATAGGTCCCGCGCGGCCACTGCGAGGAGCCGGTGAGCTCGTTGAACAGATCGCTCACGTCAGCCGTCAGCTCCTCGTCGGCGGTAAAGAGCCCCAGGTCCGTGTAGACGCGCGCGTTCGCCGCGTGGTAGTTGCCCGTGCTCAGCTGCGCGTACTTGCGCACGCCGTCGCCTTCCCGCCTGACGACGAGAATCATCTTCGCGTGGTTCTTGAGCCCGACGAGACCATGGATGACGTGAGCACCGGCGCTCGTCAGGCGGCGCGCCCACTGCGCGTTCCGCTCCTCGTCGAAGCGCGCCTTGAGCTCGACGAAGGTGACGACCTCCTTCCCCGCTTCCGCCGCGCGCACGAGGGTGTCAACGATCGGCGAGCTCCCACCCGCCCGGTAAAGCGTCGCCTTGATCGTGATCACCGCCGGATCGTCCGCGGCTTCGTTGAGAAAACGCTGAACCGTCGCGTCGAAGTCCTCGTACGGCAGGTGCACGAGTCGATCCAGGTCGCGGACGGCGTCGACGATGGTCTCGTCCTCGCGAAACGGTGTGAGCGGCTGGAATGGTGGAAATCGCAGCTCGGGCATCGGCAGGTCGGCGAGCTCACGCAGGGCAGCGAAGTCGACCAGCGGTGACGCCTCGTACACGTCCGAAGGGCCGAGGAGCAGCTGTTCGCCTCCGGCGTCAAGGCGAAGCTCCTGCAGGAGCATCCCGCGCAGCTGCTGCGGCATCGACCGCTCCACTTCGACCCTAACGATTGGATTCGTCAGGCGACGCCGCGCATCCTCCTCGATCGCCTGGAGCAGATTTCCCGACTCAGCTTCGTTGACATCGAGCTCGCCGGCGCGCGTCGCGCGAAACACATGCGCCTGGATTACGGCGCGACCGGGATAGAGCGCATCGATCTCGTCGCGCACGAGCTCCTCGATCGGCACGAACGAGCTCGCATCGGGAACAGGTACGAAACGCGGCAGCGATGGTGGAATGCGGAGCGACGCGAGATGAAGAGGACCCGTCTGCGGATCCTTGATGACAACGAGGAGCGAGAGCGCGCCGCTCGCGACGCGCGGGGCCGGGTAACCGGGCGCCTCCGTAATCGCGTGCGGCGTGAGCGCCGGCTGGATCGCCGTGCGGTAGTACTCGCGCAGCTTGAGCCGCGCCGGTGGATCGACCTCATCGAGACGCACGACACCGGCACCGTGCGCGGCGAGCTCGCCGAGCACCTGCGTGCAGGCGTGCTCCTGGCGACGGGTGAGCGCCTCGATGCGCTCGCGCAGATCCGCGAGCTGCTCGTCGGGCGTCCGCTCGGCGACGCTCCGCTCGCCCGTGACTGCGAGCGCGCGCCGCTTGAGCGCGCTCACCCGCACCATGAACAGCTCGTCGAGATTCATCGACACGATCGCGACGTACCGCACGCGCTCGAGCAGCGGCGTGCGGGCGTCTTCCGCCATCGCCAGCACGCGAGAGTTGAACTCGAGCAGGCTCCGGCTGCCGTCGAGCAGCCGCTCGGTGCCGGCGAGATACTCGTTAGGCGACGAGGGCCGCCGGGGCTTCGCGGGCGCGGACTCACTCGACGCGTCGCCCGGAGCGCGCTCGGATGACGACGTCGCCATCGCGGCACGCGTCGCGAGCGCGCCTGCGCGCGCGGCCACGAGCAGCGCCGCGATCGTCGCCGAGTCGGTGAGGTCGGTCGTGCCGGCGCGCGTCGTCAGCTCCTCCACCGAGAGCCACTCGATGGGCGTGGCGGGTGCGTCGTGATGCCGTCGCTGGCGACCGGCCGACCAGACCTCGAGCCGCGGCCGCGACGCCGACGCGGGCACCGCACCGAGGAGTCGCAGCTCGCCGACGCTGCTGCCGAACGACTCGGAGAGGAGGTGACGCGCCGCGCCTTCGCCGCTGCCGATACCGGTGGGGAGTCGCAGCTCGCCGTTCACCCAGCGGCAGGCGACCCGTCCACCCTCGACCGCCACGAGCGCGACGAGGCCCCCTCGGTCGAGCGATCGGAGCTCGGCCTCCCGCATGATCGTCATCCGCAGCTGGCGCGCGCGGTCGATCTTCGCGACGATCGTTGGACGAATGTCGTACCGCGCCTGGAGCGCCTCGGCGACGGCTGCAAGCGACGGACGTCCCTTCACGAGCCGGCGTGCCTTCATCTCGTGGAAGCGCCGGCGAACGGGGCCCTGCTCCACCGTGACGGCGTCGTAGACGAACTCGAAACGGCCGCGGCGCAGGAAGCGGGCGTCGCCGCACCGGACGTGGCGCTCGGTGGAGAGGGTGAGGTCGACGCGCACGCGCGCCGGGTCGATCATCGCGCGCAGACGGCGCGCCGGATCGCTCGTCCCACGCGCGGCCTCCAGCGGATCGAGCTCGGAGGTGGCGGCGTCGTACCGCTGCCAGATCACACCGCCCGACTTTCCCCGTACCGCCGGCTCGCGGACCGAGAGCGTGAGGAGGCGCCGGTCGTCGCTCGTTAGGCGGAAGCGGCAGGTGGCGCCTTGCTCGCGGAGGGCGCCCTCCTCGGTATCGAGGAAGACGTCACGATGGAAGACGTGCGCTGGCCGCGCGTCGCTGAGACCGAGCGGCAGTCGCGCGCCAATGAGCTCCTGGAGCAGCTCGGCGGTCGGGACCTCCCACCGCACCTCCCCACCCGGGGTCGATACGATCGCGGGTCCGGGTGCTGTTCCGGTCATCCGTCTGTCATTCCGAGCGGTCCCCCTCCCTGTCAGCCTGAGCGAAGCGGGATGGAGTTAGTGAGCCAGCCCTTCGTTGACAAGGGTGCTGACGGGACGCAGGATCCTTCTCGTCACGTGCACCCACAGCCTCGAGGAGATTTCGGCATGCCGCTCGCTCGTACGACTCTCGCGCTCGCTTTTACCTCACTCGGCGCCTCGGCCCTGATGGCGCAGCAGACCAAGGGCAAGCCCGAGGATACGGAAGTCTGGAGCCCCGTTCCCCGCGTCGTCACTCCCGGCCGCACGAACGACGCGCCGCCCTCGGACGCGATCGTCCTCTTCAACGGCGGCAATCTCGACCAGTGGGTCTCTGTGAAGGATCACGGGCCGGCGGGATGGACCGTCTCCGACGGCGTGCTGACGGTGAACAAGGCGACGGGCAATATCGAGACGAAGCGAAGTTTCACAGACTATCAACTGCATCTCGAGTGGCGCGTTCCCGAGAATGTCACGGGCACAGGCCAGGCGCGCGGCAACAGCGGCATCTTTCTGGCCTCGACCGGCGGCGGCGACGCGGGCTATGAGATCCAGATCATGGACTCGTATCAGAATCCGACCTACGTGAACGGCCAGGCCGCAGCGATCTACAAGCAGTATACGCCGCTCGTGAACGCGATGCGGAAACCGGGCGAATGGCAGACGTACGATGTGGTCTGGACGGCGCCGACGTTCCGTGATGACGGCTCAATCGCGACTCCGGCGTACGTCACCGCCTTTCACAATGGAGTGCTCGTTCAGAATCACGTTGCGCTCAAGGGGGAGACGCTCTACATCGGCGCGCCGTCGTACAAGAAGCACGGCGCCGCGGCAATCAAGCTGCAGGCGCACGGGGACCCGAGCCCGCCGATCAGTTTCCGGAACATCTGGGTTCGCGATCTGTCGCAATGAAAGGGCAGAGGGTTTGGGGAGAGCGTGGAGAGCAGAGAGTAGAGAGTAGAGAGTGAACTGCAACTCTCTACTCTCTACTCTCTACTCTTTACTCTAAGCCGGAGCGTCGTCCCCCACGGATCCGCAACCATCCAGCTCGCGGCATCCCGAGTCGGCGCCGCACCGGCACTCGTTAGGCTAGTGGCCGCGCTGTCCGCATCGGCCGCCGACGGAACGAGCAGCTCCCACTCGAGTAGTCGCGCGTCCCCCGATTGGGCCAGCGGCGCGCCCGCCGCCCAGGTATTGGTGCCCAGGTGGTGGTGATAGCCGCCCGCGGACATGAAGAGCGCGCCCGGGTAGTTCCACACCGTCTTGTCGAATCCAAGGCCGGCATGATAGAAGCGAGCCGCGCGCTCGAGATCGGAGACGTAGAGGTGCACGTGCCCGATCACAGTGCCCGCGGGGATGCCAGTCCATCGCAGGCCGGCCGGACTCTCCTTCGCCGCGCGCAGGAGGCTCTCCTCGTCGAGCGGGATCGTCGTCATCGTGAGCTGCCGGTCCTGATGTGTCCAGGCCGCGCGTGGACGATCGGCGTAAACCTCGATGCCGAGTCCGTCCGGGTCGGTGAGATAGATCGCCTCGCTCACGACGTGATCCGACATTCCCGCGTACGCGCCGATCGCCGCGAGGTGCGCGAGGAACCGTCCGAGCGCCGCGCGCTCCGGGAGCAGGATCGCGAAGTGGTAGAGCCCGAGCCGCCCACGCCGCGGCACCGGCCGTGCGCCGGAAAATGCCCGGAGCTCCACGAGGGGCCAATCGTCGCCATGCGCGCCGAGCACGGCCCGCTCACCGTGCCGCTCGATGACACGCAACCCGACGACGGTCTCGTAGTACGCGAGCGACCGGTCGAGCTCCGCGACCTGCAGCACGACGCGTCCGATCCGCGTCTCGTTAGGCAGCCGGTACGCCGGCGGCGCGATGCCATACTCCAGCGTTCGTGCGTCGGTGCTCGTCGTCATAGTTCCTACTCAGCTGAAAGGCCTGGCGCCAAAGCTGACGGAGCCAACTGCGCCATCTGCGTAAATCTGCGTTTTCTGCGTTCCCCAGGCTCTCCTGGTCATGAAGGGCTGCTTGGCGGACCAAGAGCGAAGGGGATACGGATTACACCGATTTGACGGATCGAACGGATCGCTCCGCAGCGCGGAGGGCTCCCCCCGCAACGAGCCGAGATGAACATTTTGTGAACGGCACACCACCCGAGTCCTGGTGCAGGAAACCTCCCGAGATCGTTCACAAAGAAGATCGTCCGGGCTCGTTGCGTTGCAGGCCGTCGCGCCGCCAGGAACGATCCGTCCAATCCGCAAAATCCGTAAAATTCGTACTCCCTTTGCTCTTCAGGCCGCGGCGCGAAAACGCGACCTCATCGGCGCCGATTATCCACCGAGTACTCCCCGGGCCCTCCAACAGCGAGCGCCACGAATGCCCCGATAAGCGTGAGCGCGAACTCGTAACCGGTCGGCAGGAAAAACCCATTCCGGCCATGCACGAACAGGATCGCGCCCAGCATGTCGATCGCCAGCAGAAGTGCGAAGATCCGCGTGAACAACCCGATTACGAGCGCGATCCCTCCAACAAATTCAAGAATCGCCACCCCCGGTGCCGAGATTGCCGCCAGGGGAATGTGCATCTGGCCGAAGGCGGCCGTAACGCCGGGGATCCCAAAGACAAAGAGCTTCTGCGCCCCGTGCACGATGAACACGACGCCGACGATGACGCGCAGAATCGTCAGGCCAAGAGACATCCGCTGCGTTGGAATGACGGCGATGCTCGTCATGATCCGAACCCCCTCGAAGGAGAAGCCTGCCGTGGTGAGTTGCTTGAGTGAATGCTCATCTCCGGAAACAGCTTGTCGAGCGTGATCGGGAGCTCCCGGACGCGAACGCCCGTCGCGTGGAACACGGCGTTCGCGATCGCTGCCGCGACGCCCGTCATCCCGATCTCGCCGATCCCCTTCGCGCCGATCGGATCGACGTGCGGGTCCTGCTCGTCCACGAACAACACCTCGATCGACGGCACGTCGGCGTGCACCGGGATGTGATACTCCGCGATATCGGCATTGACGTACCGGCCATTGCGCGCGTCGACCCGCGTGTGCTCCATCAATGCCATTCCGATACCGAAGGTGATGCCGCCCATCAACTGGTTGCGAGCGGTCTTCGGATTCAATACGCGGCCGACGCCGTACGTTCCGAGCGCGCGCGCCACCCGAACCGTACCGAGCTCGGGGTCGACGCGCACCTCGACGAAGACCGCGCCGAAGGCATGCATGGAGTACTGTTGCCGTTCGTCGCCCGGCTTCGCGTCCGCCTTTTCCTCGATCGGCGCGCCGCCGTGTCGCGCCAGCAACGACTGGATTGTCTCGCCCCGCGGGGCATTCGCGCGCCGCGTTAGGCGTCCATCTATGATCTCGACCTCCTCATGCCGCGCACCATGTAGCGGCGACTCCGGATCGCTCACCGCCAGCTGCACGAGCTTGTCGCGCGCCGCCATCGCCGCGAGGTGCACCGCCGAGCCCGTGCTCGTCACCGTCATCGAGCCAGCCGATATCGGATTCTGCGGCAGGTCGGTGTCGCCGAGTTGCACTTCGATTCGCTCGACGGGCACGCCGATCGCGTCCGCCGCGAGCTGCGCGAGCACGGTGTACGTACCGGTGCCCAGTTCGTGGGACGCGGCCTTGATCGTGACATGTCCGTCCGGAAGGATGCACGCCACAGCAGACGCAGGCATCCGGTTCGCCGGATACGTCGCCGTCGCCATCCCATAGCCCACGAGCTCATCACCCTCGCGCATCGACCGCGGCGTCGGCGTCCGCCGCGACCAGCCGAAATGCTCGGCGCCCCACTGGTAGCACTCGCGCAGCGACTTGCTCGACCAGGGCTTCCCGCTCTCCGGGTCCGCCTCCGCGTAATTCTTCAACCGGAGCGCGATTGGGTCCATCTCGAGCGCGTACGCCAGCTCGTCCATCGCACTCTCTAACGCGAACAGGCCCGTGGCCTCCCCTGGAGCGCGCATGTATGTCGGCGTGCCGACGTTGAGCCTAACGAGGCTGTGGCTCGTCTCCTCGTTCGGGCAGTCGTAGAGTATGCGGGTCGCGAGGACGCACGACTCCAGCCACTCCTCCAGCGTGGACGTGCTCGACGTGCTGTCGTGGCGCAGGGCCGTGAGCGTGCCATCGCGCGTGGCGCCGAGCGTGACCTGCTGCACCGTGTGCGGCCGTCCTCCCACTGGCCCGAACATCTGCCGGCGCGTCACCACGATCTTCACGGGACGCCCGACCTCGCGCGCCGCCATGGCCGCGAGCACCACGTGCGACCACGCCGACCCCTTCGAGCCGAACGCGCCGCCGATGAAATGCGAGATCACACGCACGTTCTCCGGCGGAATGCTCAGCGACTTCGCGATCGTTCCGCGCACGCCATAGACGTTCTGCGTCGAATCCCAGAGTGTCACGTGATCGCCGTCCCACGCCGCGATCGTCGCGTGCATCTCCATGGGATTGTGGTTTTCCATCGGCGTCGTGTACGCCTCGTCCACGCGCACGTCTGCCGCCGCAAGGCCGGCCGCGAGATCTCCGCGGCGCGTCGCCGGCGGCTCGCGCCCGAGGACCTTCTGGGTGTACGGGTATGCCGACGGCAGCGCCGACGCCATCTCGATTGTCGGCGTCTCGGCGCGGTACTTCACTCGCACGAGCGACGCCGCGTGCGTCGCCGCCTCGAAGCTGTCGGCGATCACGAGCGCGATCGGCTGGCCATTGTACTCGACGCGCTTGTCCTGGAAGAGCGAGAGAGCGCGTCCGGTGGGCCGTCCGCCACCGCTGCCGCCTGTGCCCTTACCGCCCTCGCGTTGATACTTTTCTAAACTCTCGAGCTTGGGCGTATTGTCCGGTGTCATGACGCGGATCACGCCCGCTGACATCTCGGCGGCGCTCGTGTCGATCTCCTCGATCTCGCCGCGCGCGATCGTGCTCGTCACCATCACAGCGTGGAGCAACCCTTCGAGCGGAATCTCGGCAGTGTACCGCGCGGCGCCCGTGATCTTGAGCATGCCGTCGACGCGATTGATCGGCGTCCCGACAACGCCCGCGGTTCCTTCGGCGTGGGGCGCGGTCATGCCGGGTTCGCCTCCAGACGGGTTAGCGCGCGAACGAGCGTGCGACGCGCGAGCTCGATCTTGAACGCATTGTGCTCTCGCGGCACCGCGCCGGCGAGCGCCGCCTCGGCCGCGGCGCGATAGGTCGCGGCGCCGGCTGGCTTGCCGTGCAGCGCGTCTTCGGCCGCGCGCGAGCGCCACGGCACCGTGCCGACGCCGCCTAACGCGACGCGCGCGTCGCGCACCACGCCCTTATCCAGATCGACAGCGACCGCCGCCGACGCGAGCGCGAACGCATACGACGCACGGTCCCGCACCTTCACATACAGTGACCGCGCCGCGAACGGCAGCGCCGGGATCTCGACGGCAGTAATCAGCTCGCCCGGCGCGAGCGTCGTCTCGATCTCCGGATGGCCCCCGGGCAGCCGATGCAGCTCGGCAATCGGAATGACGCGCTCGCCCTGCGGACCCGCCGTGCGCACCGCGGCATCGAGTGCAACGAGCGCGACGGCCATGTCCGATGGATGCGTCGCGATGCACGCCTCGCTCGTGCCGAGCACCGCATGCCCGCGATTCTCGCCGTGCAGCGCGGAGCAGCCCGTGCCCGGCTCGCGCTTGTTGCACGGCATTGCCGTGTCGCGGAAGTACGGGCAGCGCGTCCGCTGCAGCAGATTGCCGCCCGTCGTCGCCATGTTGCGCAGCTGGCCCGACGCGCCGGCGAGGAGCGCCTGCGAGAGCATCGGATAGCGGCGTCGCACGTCCTCGTTATGCGCCAGATCCGAGTTCCGCACCATCGCCCCGACCCGGAGCGCCCCGTTTGGCAGGGTTGTCACCTCGGTGAGCGGCAGCGCGGTGATGTCGATGAGCTGGGTGGGCCGCTCGACCTCGAGCTTCATCAGGTCGACGAGCGTCGTGCCGCCGGCCAGATAGCGTGCTCTCGGGTCCTCAGCGGCTAGACGCAGCGCCACCGCCGCGGTCTCCGCCGTCGTGAACGAGAACGGATGCATGCTACGGCTGCACGCGGCGGCGAACGTCCTGAATGGCCGCGACGATGTTCGCGTACGCGCCGCAGCGGCACAGATTGCCACTCATGCACTCGCGGACGTGGTCGTCGTTAGGCCCGCACGGCTCGCCGAGGAGCGCCACTGCCGACATGATCTGCCCCGGCGTGCAGTAGCCGCACTGGAAACCGTCGTGGTCGAGGAAGGCCTGCTGCATCGGGTGGAGCTCGCCGTCTCGGCCCAATCCCTCGATCGTCGTGATCGCCTTTCCCTGCGCCGCCACCGCCAGCGTTAGGCAGGCGAGTACCCGTCGGCCGTCCGCGTGGACCGTGCAGGCGCCGCACTGTCCGTGGTCACATCCTTTCTTCGTTCCCGTGAGCCGCAGATGTTCGCGCAGCGCGTCGAGCAGCGTCGTCCGCGGATCCAGCGCCAGCCGCGCGAGCGCACCGTTGATCCGCAGCTCGACGTCGACCGCCACCCCGTGCTCCGTTGCCGTCCCCATCCCTCACCTCGTCGACGACCACCTCGGAGCAAACCTAATACGCCTTTTCAGAGCGCGGTGGCTCATCGAGCTCGGCGAGGCGCTCCGTCTCACGGTCGAGCAGCGCACGCAGCGTCACGATCGCCGGATGGCCGCCCGTGAAGGCGCGCCCGTAGCCGAGATTGAATCGGTAATCGAAATCGCGCGGGTTCGCGCCCTGAGTGTGCTGCAGAATCGTCTCGAGCTTGTCGAGCGCCTTCGCGACGCGTGCCTCGGGCGACGTCGCCGACTCGTACTCGTCCCAGAGCTCCGTGATGGTCTGCCGCACCGACGCAGGGAGTGGCGCGAGCAACGTGAGTAAATCCTCACGCTCCTGCGCTGCTTTCGTCGCGGTTGGGTCAGCTGCGCGGCGGCGCGCCTGTTCCGGCGCCGGCACGTCGCCTCCAATGGCTTCACCGAGGTCGTGCACGACGCACATCGCCAGCAGCTTCCCGAGATCGACCTCCGGAAACTCATCGCGCAGCACGAGCGCCATCAGGCAGAGGCGCCATGAATGTTCGGCGACACTCTCCTGGGTGCCTTCCGAGGTGTAGGCGCTGCGGGTGACGACCTTGAGCCGCTCCGCCGCGCGCAGGAACTCGACAATGCCGTCGAGACGCGCGCTCCCGGTCGTATCCCCCATCGGATCAGCGCGGCGTCGGGACCCGGGCGCTGGCCGCGTCCTTCGAGCCATCGGGGAGCCTTCCGGCGCCCTCGGCGAGCAGCTTCGTCACGAAGCGCTGGCCCTCACCCATCCGCTCGATCTCCACTGCGATCGTCTCTACGGCCTCCTCGATGCGCGAGAGCCGCGCATCGAGCGCGGCGTTGCTCTGCGCCGGTGCTTCCAACGCGGCCATTCGCTCTTTGTGCTTGAGCGCCATGCGTACGACGATGACGATGGCGGGAATGGCGAAGACCACCGGAACGATGACGACTTCTGGCTGCATTATGACTCGAGGATGAAGGCTGGATGCGAGTGTATGGCCACGAACTGTACGGGCCGGGGACACGGAGGGTTGCAGCCGCCGCTCGCGATCCGCTACGCCTTGCGCCCTCTCAGTATGGCGATCGGGGCGAGCCCAGTCGAGTAGTTCGCGGTGACTCGCGAACGCTCATCTCCGTGCTAGGATTGACCGCAATGTCCCGCGCCATTGTCTCGCGCCTTCTCTCCTGGGGAGTAGCTCTGCTGCTCATGTGCCCGCAGCTCGCCCGGGCGCAAGCTCCGGGCACGTCGCCATCGCCGCGCCCGTCGACAAGTTGCCTCGATCGGATCGCCCCGAGCGCATTCACTCGCGTCGCGGTCTATGCGTTTGTCCACTTCGACGATTCGGTCAGCACGACACTCGCGGCGACGGCCGACAACTTTCTTCAGGAGCTCGTGTTCAGCGCGCAGAAGCTCCTCGGCATGAAGGGACACGTGCTTCCCGAAGGCGAGCCGACTGTTGATTGGCGGGGCACGGAGGCACCACTCTCACTCACCGCGTATCGTGACGGGCGCATCGTTCCGCACAATGGCACGCTCGCTCGCTCGAGCGCCGCGGCACTGATGGCTCGTGCTCTCGACAGCTTGTCCACGGCCGGGCTTCTCGAATGGGCGGATCCGCTGCGGGATTCCGTCCACATCGACATCGACTTTGTGCGGCCCACGCTGGATTCGGCCGGTCATATCACAAAGCCAAAGATAGAGCGCACCGGAGTTCTCCTGCTCTCGATTCTGGCGCCTTGGGAACGACCGGTGTCGCTGAAGCCCGGACAGCGGGGACCGAGCTATCCGGACGATGCGCGGCGCACTGGCTACCAGGCCGAGATCGTTCTCAGCTTCATCGTCGACAGCACAGGTCGTGCGGTGGAGTCCACCATCGAGGACCTGTGGCCGAAGGACAAGCCGAAGCTGAAGGGACGCGATCTGGAGGCGTACGAAAGCTTCGTCGAAACGACCAAGCGCCGGCTCCCGGAACTGGAGTTCGTACCCGCGACCATCGCCGGATGTCCCGTGAAACAGCGAGTGCAGATGCCTTTTGTATTCACGCTAAGGCTGTGAGCACATAAACCGGCTGGCTCGACTCCTCTCGAGAGGCCGCTCAGGGCGTTCGCCGTCGACCCTCGATATTCCTCAGGAGCCCCTGCGTCCGCTGAACGACTGACGCCTCGGGCGCACGACCCGCGTCGATGTCGCGCTCAACGGCGGCACGCAACGCCGCGAAATCGTCGCTCGGCGCTCCGCGCGCCACGAGGGAATCGATCGCCGCCGCGGCCACGCCGGCCGGGACGCGCCGCGCCAGGAGATCCGCGAGGGCGACGAGTGGCGTCGCGAGCGAAGTCGCCTCCCCAGCGGCTCCGACATGCGTCTCGCGCAACTGTCGGAGCATCGCCGGGGACGCGCCAACATGTAGCGCGCTCGCGCCGGCGACGAGCTCCGCCTCGCCGGCACTCGCGCCTAACGACGCACGCGCGTCGCCCAGCTCGCGCGCGAGCGCGCGTAGTACGACGAGGATGCGAGCGTCCGGCGCCCCCTTGAGCACACCCTCCGCCGCCTTTGCGTAGAGCGGCGCGTCGGGGAGCCCCACGGCGCGCAGCGAATCGCCAAGGTGAACGATCACCTGCCTCGTTGCGGGCGCGAGCCGGGCCGGCAGCTCCGCCGCGGTCATCGGCCGCTCGGCGGCTTGCGCTCCCGCCCCACGCCCGACCACGCTCGAGAGCGTCACCACTATCACGCACCACGTCAGGACGCGTGTCACGTCTTGGCTCCCGCGACGAGAACGACCGAGCTCGGAACGCCGAAGTCGTCGTCGCCGGCACGCGGCGCCGCGGGGTCTGGCGCGAGATCGCCGTCGACGACGAACGAGTACACGTGCCGGCCCGGCGGCAGCGGAACGTCGAGCAGCCACGCACGGCCGTCGGCCGAGCGCCGCATCGGCATCGCCGACGGGTTCCATTTGTTGAAGTCACCAACGAGCGACACTCGTGATGCATACGGCGCGACTAAAACGAAGCGCACGGTCGACTGGCCACCGTGCTCCCCCGGCAGCGGCATCGTCGACGTGAGATTCGCGAGCACCTCGGCCGAGCTCGAGCGCCGCCCCGATCCCAGAAGGACCGTCGCGATCGTCGCACCAACTACGGCGCACACCACCGCCGCCGCGATCGCGGTCAGCGGCCGGAACGTCCACCGCCTAACGAATCGCGGTCCTGCCGCCGACGGTGGCGGCAGCGTCGCCAGGCCCCGCGCGAGCCCGGCGCGCCATTCCGCGCGCACCGGCACCGGCGTCCGCAGCTCGGCGATCACCCGCTCGATCGCTGGATTCTCCGCCGTCTCCGGATCCTGTTCATGACGTAACATCATTCACCTCGCCTAACAATTCCTGCAGCCGCTCGCACGCGCGTTTCACGCGCATCTTCAGGGCCGAGACGCCTGCGCCGGTTACGGCCGCCATCTCATCATACCCGAGCTGTTCCACATGCTTGAGCAGAAACGCTTCCCGTTGATCCGGATCGAGCACTGCGACCGCCCGCTCGATCTCGATCCTGAGCTCCGTGGACGCCGCGCGATCCGCGGCCGTCGCCGCGCGCATTGCGTCCTCGTCCGTAACCACGCGCTTCACGTATCGACTGCGCTGCAACAGCGACGTGCGACACCGATTCACGAGAATCGCGAACAGCCAGGTCCGGAAGCTCCCTGCTGCGTCGTAAGTCGCCAGCGCCCGATACGCCCGCAGCAACGCCTCCTGCGTGACGTCCTCGGCGTCGTGCCGATTGCCGAGCATGCGCGTCGCAAAGCGCAGGCACGGTTGCAGATGGCGATCGACGAGAAGGGTGAAGGCGCGTGCGTCACCGTCGAGTACGCGACGCACGAGCGCTGCATCGGACATGCTACCAGCGTCTACCTCCGATGACGCTGGCAGCGTCACTTCGTCGCGTCCTCCGCGCGACGCTCGATGACCAGGAGCCCCACCTCGCCCGCGAAATCGTCGCTCATCGTCGTCAGCCCCGGCGGCACGATCCAGCTGCCGCCGTCGATCCGCGCGTTGAGACGATGCGTTCCGGCCGAAAGCGCGAGCGTCGCCGTCCACCGACCGTCGGCTGCGCGCGTCAACGTCAGCGGTTTCCAATTTGTGAAATCGCCGGTGATCTCGACGCGTCGCGCGCGCGGCGCGATGACGCTCAGCTCATATTTGCTGCCGCCGAGCGAGCCGACCGAGAGGCCGCTGATCGTCGCGGCCGCGGGCGCCGCACGTGCGTCCGGCATCGACGGCGCGAATTGCGGCCTCACGCGGAATCCGAGCGTCACGAAGCGATGCTCGCCGTCGAGAGCGAATCGTCCGCCCGTCGCCGTGCCGGCTCCCACGACGAGCGACAGCGGCGACGAGAGTCGCAAGGCCATCGTCGCCGAGCCCCAGGAGCCACCCGGCACGCCGCGGCTGGCGAGACGCGCACCGATTGCGACAGCCGCCGAGAGTCGGCGTCCGTCCCAGCTCAGCCCCGCCTCGGTCTCGGCCCAGCGGCGGAGCTCGGAGACGCGAGTGCTATCGTCGAACGTGCGCGTCACCCTGGTGCTGTCCCACTGGCCCGTGAGGCTGTCCTGGAAGACGAAAACGCTGGTCGACGTCCGCGTGATCTGTCTCATCTCGGCCAGCGACGCGTTCCTACGCACCGCGGCGACTGTCACGACGACGTTCCCTATCCGACGCCAGCCGCCTGTCTCCACCCTCGGCTGTTCGACGGCGTCCCTGAAGCCGCTGTGACGAATGACGTCGCCGCCGATCCACCATCCGGATGAGGCGCCGCCAACCGAGAGCCGTGCGCCCGTGCTCGCCTCGACCATTGAGAGGCTGGGGGCGGTGACGCGCGCGAGCGCGCCGTGCCAGTCGAGCAGCGCGTTGCCTAACGACAAGGCGCGCACCGAGCCGTTGACGCCAATCCGCGGCTGCCAGCCGAACACCGAGCCACCCGAGCCCGCACCCGCCCCCGCGTCGAGCCGCTCCGGCAGCTGCGCCCCGAGGGAGTGAGCCGCGGCCATCAACGCGGCTGGGACTACGGCAAGGCGGCAAGTTCGAGCTGTCATCGTCTCTCCGTGGCAAAGATCCGGGCGATCACGGCATAACGAGCCCTGTCGTTGTACCCACGCATCGGGCGCCAGCGTCACATCGGCCTTTTGAACCGGTACGAGCCGGTGACGCCGAGCCCGGCGCCGGAGGTATCACGGCAAGAGAGCGCGCACCTGCTGAACCGCGATCTCTGCCCCTGACTGGACATCACGACCTTCCGGAGACTCTATGCGACAGCATCGCGCGTTTCTCGTACTCCTCGTCACGGCCGCCGTCGCCGCCTGCAGCGGAGTGGAGTCGCTCTCCCCCGCCCCAACGAGCGACAAGCAGGGCGGCGGCTCTTCTCACGGCGATGACACAGCGGTCGTCACCGGCCCGTCCAAACCACCACCGCCGCCGGACGTGGTCTCGAGCTTCGCGCTCTCTGGCGTGATCTCCGGCCACGAGCCCGGCGCGGACACGACGCGCATCGTCCCGGTGGCTAATGCCACGGTGACGCTCGTGAAGGTGGGTGAAGTGAACGGCGACACGCTCAACCCGAGCGTGACGGTGGCGAGCACCACGACCGATGCGGTGGGCGCCTACCGTCTCGCCAACCTCGCGGCGGCGTATTACCGCGTGGATGTCACCGCTCCTGCCAATTCCCCCTACCAGAACGCCGTCGGCGGCGTGGGGCCGGCTCGCGAGACCGAAGTGAAGCTCAGCATCGCGCTCGCGCGAAAGCCTTAGCATCTCGACCGAAGAGCAGTCGATCGGGAGACTCGCGCTGTGAGAGCCCAATTTCTGAGACGCGAATGACGCGAATTGAAGGCGAATCCAACCGAGTGGCGTAACGACTCCGTCGAGCGGTTCTCGTCTCTGGGTTTTGTTGTTCAAAAAAAATCCCAAGTCGGCACGCGCGATTGATTCTCGATGGGCACGGTTGGATTCGCCTTCAATTCGCGTCATTCGCGTCCTAATGCTCTCCAACTCTGGGCGCCTAGGCGAGGGGTCGCACGATCCGCAGGTAGCGAGACCAGGGACCCACGGCGTCGCGATATTGCACCGCCATGACGCGCACGATCTGCGAGAGATGCGTCAAATCGTGCGCCACCCAGGTCGCGAGATGCTGGCCCAGCGTCACGACCCCGAACTCCGGGTGCCTCCCCTCGCGGGCAAGATCCGCACTCGTTAGGCGAAGCGCCGCGAGCGCGGCGAGGCTCTCCTGGCGGCAGTGAGCGAAGTCCCGCAGCAGTTCCGCCAAGGGTCGCGCGCGCGCCGTCTCGAAGCCGAAGGTGCGATCGAACGGCGGGAACGCGCGGCCCGTGCCCCACTCCAGCAGGTGCCGCGCGCGGGGAATCCAGTCGTCGTGCTCCGCATGAATGAGATGGGCGACGATCTCGTGAACCGTCCAGCTGTCCGGCCCTTCGTTGGCCTCGGTCCAGCCAGCGGGCAGACCGACGAGTAGCGCCTCGAGCGTCGCTGGGGTGCGCTCCAGGAGAGGAATGGCCGTCGTGAGCTCGAAATCCATGGTCGTGAAAGGAAGCAGTCGATGCCATTCTGTGCACGATCGCCGCGTCCGTCCAATGCGGCCTTTTGCATCGATGCATGCACGCCGCTCCCACTCTAGCCCCGATTCGTCACCTTCCATGAACACTTTCGATGGATCGGCGGAGGGGAATGCATTGGACTCACGTCCCTCGGCAGGGCAGATTTGAATGGGTCGGTCCCACACCCCACCGTGAAGGCCCCATGCGTCTCGAGATCCGTGATTTCCGGCTCGTCGTCGCCATCTCCGAGCTCGGCACGCTCACCCGCGCCGGCCAGCAGCTCAACCTCACCCAGTCCGCCCTGAGTCATCAGCTCGCCGATCTCGAGCGACGGCTCGGCGCCTCACTCTTCGAGCGCTCCGGCCGCCGGATGATTCCGAACCGGCTCGGCGCCCGGCTCGCCAGCCATGGAAAGGAGTTGCTCGAGCGGCTCGTCGACGTCGAACGCGACGTCTTCGACGCGGCCGCGCGACGTGAGGCTGTGCTCCGCATCGCGACGGAGTGCTACACCTGCTATCACTGGTTGCCACCGGTGCTGCAGGAATTTCGACAGCTGCACCCGTCGGTCGACGTCGAGGTCGTGCCGAGCGCCACGACGCGACCCTTGGCGGCGCTGATCGCCGGACGCCTCGATCTCTCCATCGTCAGCACCGTCACGCGCGACCGCCGCATCGCATTCACGCCATTGTTCGAGGACGAGCTGCTGCTCGTCGTCGCGCCGGGACATCGGCTCGCCGGCCGGCGCAACGTCGATCCGGCGGAACTGCGCCGCGAGCGCGTGCTGCTCTACTCGAAGCCCGACGACAGCTTCGTCTATCGCCGCGTGCTCGCGCCGGCGGGCGTGAGCCCACGGCAGGTGACGCCGATCCAGCTCACCGAGGCGATGATCGAGCTCGTGAAGTCGTCGATGGGCGTCGGCATTCTCGCGCGGTGGGCAATTCAGCGCGAGCTCGACGCCGGCGTCGTAGCCGCTGCCTCGTTAGGCCCGGACGGCATTCGCCGCCGCTGGCGTGCCGCGACGCGCGCAGCCGGTACGACGCCCGCCTACCTCGCGGCATTCGTCGAATTCCTGCGCCGCGTCATCGCCCATCCGCCGCGCTCGTCCCCGCAGTTCACGATGCTCCGTTCGGCGACGCGACAGGGCAAGGCGGCCGTCGGCGCCTAACGCCGCGCAACTACTCGGCGCGCATCGCGATCAGCGGATCCACCGCAACGGCACGGCGCATCGGGACGAGGCAGGCCAGCAGCGCCGTCGCGAACAGGAGCAGCGCGCCGGCGACGAACGAAAGCGGGTCGCCGCGCGGCACGCCGTAGAGCATGCTCGCGATGAACTTCGTCGCCCAGTACGCGCCGCCGAGGCCGATCGCGACCCCGCAGAGGGCGAGGACCGCGCCCTGTCCGATGATCGCGCGCGCGATCGTTCGGCGCGTCGCCCCCAACGCGATCCGGATTCCGATCTCGCGCGTGCGCTGCGCCACCGCGTACGCCAGCACGCCATAGAGTCCCACCGCCGCGAGCACGAGCGCGAGCACGGTGAAGAGCGCGAGCAGCAGCATCGTGAATCGAGGGCTGGCGATGCTCTCGAGCATCGCGTCCTCGACGTTCGTCACGCTCGGCGACGGCAGATGACGATCGATCGCCGGCACGAGCGACCGCACGGTGGCAATCGCGTTCGTGCCCGCTGTCGTGCGGACGATGAGCGCCGGCTGGAACTGTCCGTGAAACGGCATGTACAGCAGCGGATCGCTCGCCTGGCTCGTTAGGCCGCTCGTGTACGCGTCCGCGACCACGCCGACGATCGTCGACCAGTCGCCCTTGTTATTGAACGCGATGCGCAACCGGCGGCCGACCGCGTTCTCGCCATGCCAGAACTTGCGCACGAAGCCTTCGTTCACCATCACCTCGGTGGACTTCTCGGTCGTGTCCGAGAATGTCCTCCCCTGGAGGACGCGGATTCCCATCTGCCGGAAATAGTCCGGCTGCACGCCGTTGTACGAGATGAACGCCGTCGTCCCCGCCTTGGGCGGCGCCTCTCCCTCGAGCTGCAGCGCGCCAATGAGGAAGTTGCGCGATGGCGGCGCGCCCTCGGCCATCATCGCACTCTCGACGCCGTGCACGGCCCGCGCGCGCGTCACGAGCTCCGCGTAGAAGCTCTGCTTCGCCGCCGTGGACTCGTAGGATTTCTCCGGCAGCACGATGCTGACGCCGTACAGGCCTTTCGGGTCGAAGCCGGGATCCATCGTCTGCAGCCGCAGCACGCTCCGCACGAGCAGCGACGCGCCGACGAGGAGCGTCGTCGAGAGCGCGATCTCGCTGACGACGAGGAGCCCGCGCAGGCGATGCTGCCGTCGCGACTGTGAGGACGATAGCGCGCTCGCCTTGAGCGCCTCATGCGTCGAATGCCGAGCCGACTGGATCGCGCCGACGACGCCGAACAATAGTCCGGTCACGACGCCGAGACCGATCGCGACAAGAAGCGTCGTCGTGTCCATCTGTGCCGCGTCGAGATTCGACAGGCTCGACGGCCGCAGCGCGATCAACGTTTTGAGTCCCAGCCAGCCGACGGCGACGCCGCCGACGCAGCCCGCGCCGGCGAGCACGAGACTCTCCGTCAACAGCTGCCTGACGAGTCGGCCCGTCCCCGCGCCTAACGCCGCGCGGATGGCGAGCTCGCGCTGGCGGGTGGCCGCGCGCGCGAGCAGCAGGTGCGCGACGTTTGCGCAGGCGATGAGCAGGACGAGCGCGACGGCGCCAGTGAGGAGGAGGAGCGAGTCCCGGAAGCTCACCATCCGCGACGGTGGCACGAGCTTCGTCCGGAAGCCAATGCGGCTTCCCTTCTTCACGTCGAGCCGAGCGGTGATGGAGTCCAGCTCGCGCTGAGCCGCGCCGCTGTTCACACCGGGCCGCAGGCGCGCCATCGCCGACATCCCGATCTTGTCGTTATGCACGTCAAGCGGCAGCCAGACGTCCGTGGACTGCTGGAAGAGTGCCGGCAACCTGAACGCCGACGGCATCACGCCGACAACGGTGTATGAAGTGCCATCGAGCATGAGCGGAGTGCCGAGCACAGTGGGACTGCTCCCGAAGCGAGACCGCCAGATCCCCTCGCCAAGGAGCGCCACGTGACCGTCCTTGACGTCGGCGTCGCTGAAGCTCCGCCCGATGAGCGGATGCTGATCGGTGAAGCGCGCCAGACTCGGATTGATAGACGCCGCATGCACCGTCGCCGCCTCGCCGCGCGCTGGGACGAGCGTCATGTCGCTATGCGCGAATCCCTCGATGCTCTCGAACAGGTGCGCGTTCTCGCGCCACGCCTGGACGAGCTCCGGCCGCGGGGAGACCATCACGGTCATCCCCGTTTGGTTGCCCTGTGTCGGCTCCTGAAAGAGAATGGAGACACGGTCCGCGTGCGGATACGGCAGCGGATGCAGCAACAGGCTGTTGACGACACTGAAGACCGCTGTGTTTGCACCGATGCCGAGTGCGAGCGTGAGAATCGCCACCGCCGTCCACCCCTTCTGGCGGCCGAGCGTGCGAAAGGCGAAGTGCGCGTCCTGGCCGAGGGCGTCGATGAGCTGGGCGCGGGTCATGCGGCGTTCTCTCCGTGTGGTGATCGTGAGGCACTCGGCGCGGTTGGTCGCGAGATCCCCGAGTCGGCGGGCGGTTGCGGCGCGCGCCTCGTCCTCGGTCATCCCGCCGGCGATGTAATCGCGGACGCGCATCTCGATGTGGAAGCGGAGCTCGTCGTCGACGTCCGCTTCGGCGCGCGGGCCCCAGAAGCGGAGGTATCTGCGCCAGGTAGCAGCGCGGCTTGCGTTTGGTGCGTGCGGCTCGGCCACGCTAGTGGCTCGCGGGTGCGGTGCGCAGCACCTTGAAGACGGCGTCGGCGAAGCGGGCCCACGAATCGTGCGCCGCGAGGAGCTGTTTCTTTCCGGCTGTTGTCAGGCGGTAGAACTTCGCGCGCCGGTTGTGCTCACTAATCCCCCACTCGGCGGCGATCAATCCGCGCTCCTCCAGCTTGTGGAGGGCCGGGTAGAGCGAGCCTTCCTCCACCTGCAGCACGTCGCCCGTGCAGTGCTCGATCCAGCGCGCGATCCCGTAGCCATGGGTCGGCGCCCAGGAGAGGGTTTTGAGGATCATGAGGTCGAGCGTGCCCTTCAGGAAATCCACGCTTTCGTTCATTCGTCGTCGAGTGCCTTGCCGGGGTGAAGCTTACCTAGGACTCCGAGGTATATACATCGGAGTCCTAGGGTAGGCAAGGGCGGGGCGCGGGGCGCGGGGCGCGGG
>JAJKIR010000202.1 GCA_021154325.1 Gemmatimonas sp. | reverse complement strand
TGGTCGGCTGCATAACGAGCGGCGCGGTCGAGGTTGCGCTCCAGGCGATCGAGGTCGACGACGGGAACGGGCGTCTCGAGCTCGGGAAAGAGGTCGGCCATCGGGGTGGTGATTGGTGGGTGGTGGGTGGTGGTTGGTGGTTCGGACCTGGCGCTATACTAAGCCACCAGCCACCAACCACCAGTCACCAGCCACTCACGAGTGTGCACGATGGCAGACGCATCCCGTTCCTGGCAGCCGGCCTTTCTCTCGGGCGACGTTCCCAAGCCGGTCGGCGCCTATTCGCCCGCGGTGCGGGCCGGCGACTTCGTCTTCATCTCCGGCCAGGTGCCACGGGATCCACGCACCAATGCACTGGCGGGCGATGACATCGAGAGCCAGGTCAGGGGCACGCTGGCGAACGTCAAGAACGCGCTCGCCGCGGCCGGCGCGACGCTGGACGATGTGGTTTCGGTGACGACGTATCTCGCCGACGTCGACGACTGGCCGAAATTCAATGAGATTTACAAGGAAACCTTTCGCGCGCCGTACCCGACGCGCACGGCAATCGGGGCCAATCTCCGGGGCATTCTGGTGGAGATCAGCGCCGTTGCTTACCTCAAACGCTAACACGGAGTCCGCACATGCGACGGACGTTCGGGGCGCTCGCCGCCGCCATCGCTCCCTTCATCGCCAGCGGTGCGCAGCAACCCACCAAGCGCGCCTTCACGCCTAACGACTGGTACCGCCTTTCGACTCTGAGCGCGCCGGCGATGTCCCCGGACGGGGCGCGCGTCGCGTTCACGGTGCAGACGATCAACGAGCGCGACAACAAATACCACCGCGAGGTGTGGGTTGTGCCGACCGCGGGCGGTGAGGCGACGCGCTTCACGTCGCCAGCGACCGAGAGCAGCAATCCACGCTGGTCGCCGGACGGCAAATACCTCCTCTTCACGTCGACGCGGCCCGGCGGCAAGGGCTCGACCTGGATGCTGCGGATGGACCAGCCGGGCGGCGAGGCCTTTCAGCAGGAGAGCTTCCCGCGCGGTACGTCGGTGAGCGCCGACGGACGACTCGCTGTCTGGAGCGACGCCGATTCCGTCGCGGCCGATAGCAGCCATCGCGGCGATGATCCGTTCGCGAAGATGCCGGCGATGGCGAGACCGCCGTATGGCGCGGTCACCAAGCCGGTCGACCCCGCGCGCTTCGACGGGCGCCATGTCTACGACATGCGCTACAAGTCGAACGATCAGGGCTTTGTTCCCGGCGCTCGTGAGGCGCGCCGCTGGCGTCCAGCGCAGATCTGGGCGCAGGCGTTCGATGGATCGCCGAAGCGGCGCGTCACCGATACGCGCTACTCGCATCGGTTCGCCAAAATTTCGCCGGACGGCCAATGGATCGCGTTCGTGGCTGATGCCTCGCTGCGGCCTGACTCGGTGGTCCAGGCGGAGGGCGACTCCATTGCGCAGCTGCCGTACGACAGGAAGCGCGACGAGACGGAGCGGAATGACGTCGACGTGTTCGTCGTTCCAACCGCTGGTGGAACGCCTCACAAGGTGGCGACGTTGATGGGCGCCGAGCAGGACCTCACCTGGTCGCCCGACAGCAAGCGTGTTGCCTTCATCGGACGTCCCGGCCGCACCAAGAGCGCCCGTGTCTACGTCGTGCCGGCGAGCGGCGGCACGCCCGAGAACATCCTCGGTGCCTACCGCTACGAGCCGGAGAACATCGAGTGGCTTCCCGATGGCAGCATCGCGATGACGACCTCGGTCGGCGGAAGCAGCGCCGTCTACCGCGTCGATCCGGCGACGAAGAAGATGACGCAGCTGCTCGGCGGCCGTCGCCGCATCAATGGCGTGAGCTTCGACGCGGCCGCGAAGCGGGTCGCATTCGTCGCCACCGACCTGACGCACCCGACGGAGCTCTTCATCGCCAACGCGGACGGCAGTGGCGAGAAGCGCCTAACGAGCTTCAATGACAAGGTGAACGCCGAGATCGCGTGGTCGGACGCGGAGCGATTCACGTATCCCTCCGTCGGCGGGCTGGAGATCGAGAGCTGGCTGATGAAGCCGTACGGCTATCAGCCCGGCAAGAAGTATCCGCTGGTGCTCTACATCCACGGCGGGCCGCACTCGGCGTACGGTGAGAACTGGTTCGACGAGTTCCAGAATCTCGCCAGTGCGGGGATGTTCGTGCTCTTCACGAATCCGCGCGGCTCGAGCGGTTATGGCGCGGATTTCACCTACAGCACGCGCGGGCGCTGGGGCGCCGAAGATTATCAAGATCTCATGAAGGCGGTGGACATTGCCGCGAAGCGTCCCGACGTCGACTCGACACGCATGGGCGTGACGGGCGGCTCGTACGGCGGCTTCATGACCGCGTGGGTGGAGACCAAGACCAATCGCTTCAAGGCGGCCGAAGCGGACCGCATGATCAGCGAGTGGACCTACTGGTATGGCGCATCGGACGCGCAGGGTCTCACCGAGTTCGAGTTCTACGGCAAGCCGTGGGACAACTTCGCGATGTACGACACGCTCTCGCCGATCCGACACGTCTCGAAGGTGCGAACGCCGACGTTGATCGTGCAGTCCGAGGATGACTTCCGCACGCCGATGGGCAACGCGGAGCTCTGGTTCATCGCGCTCAAGAAGCAGGGGGTGCCGGTGGAGCTGGTGCGCTATCCGCGCTCGACGCACGAGCTGTCGCGCTCCGGTGAGCCGTGGCTTCTCGTGGACCGCCTCGGGCGCCTGCGCCAATGGTTCTCGTACTGGCTCCTCGAAAAGCCGCCGGCCACAGCTGACCGCTAGGGCTCGTCAACTTCTCCGCGCCGCGTGCATGGGGTGTGCATAGCTGGTACAGCTAGTACACCCCATGCACGTTTCCATATCCACCGTTACGGAGCTCTATTGCATTCGACGCGTCGCCTTTCCGCCTTTCTGCTCTGCCTAACGCTGATCGGGTTCTCCGCCGCGTGCCGCGATGGATCGGCGGAGAGCTCGCCGGGTGACGTCGCCCTCACTGGCAAGACGGCCTCGGTGACGCGGACGATCGCGGCGGACACCACGCTCGTGGCGGCCGAGCGTGCGCTCGTGAGTGGGCACGCGTGGCAGGCAACGCGACTCCTCGCGCCCGTGCTGCGCGACCCGGCGCGACGCACGCCGGCGGCGCTGCTCCTCGGCGCGCGAGCCGCGGCGGGGTGGGAGGGCTGGAGTGAGGTCGAGCGCCTGCTGCGTGGCCAGCCGTGGCTCGGAACGGAGCTCGCCGGCGCCGGCTACGAGCTTCTCGCACGCAGCGCGCTCGAGCGCGGCTCTGATACCGTGTCGGCGGCGGCGTACGCGGACTCTGCGCTCCGCCGCGCCGTCGCGCCGCGCGACCGCGCGACGAGAACAGTGCTCCTCGCGCGCGCGCTCGACCGGCTGAACCAGCGCGACAGCGCGCGCGCCAACTACGAGCGCGCGAGCCAGCAGCTGCGCGAGCTCTCGGACTGGCTCCTCATTCGCGCCGCGGGCGTCACCGACGATTCAGCGTCGCGCGCGCGCCTGTTCGCGGGCGTGCATCGCGCCGCGGCGCGAGAGCGGATCGAGTGGACCGAGGCGCTGGCGCGCGAGCGCTCGGGCGATCTCGCGGGAGCGGCGGCGCGCTACGAGCGGCTCAGCGCGATGGCGAGCGCATTCCGTCTCCGGCTCGCGCCGACGACAGATAGTGTGAGTCGTCAGGCAATACGCGGCGAGATCATCCAGTTTCTGCGGGCAAAGGCGGGGACTGGCGAGGCTCGTCAGGCAGTGGAGGTGCTCGACAAGGCATTCCCCGCGCTGACGCCGAGCGAGGAGCTCGTCGTCGCGCGCAGCGCGAACACCTCAGGCCCTGTGGCGCGCGCCATAAGTGCGTACGGCCGCGGGATCACCGCGCCAGAGGCGACGCCCAAGGACCGGCTGGACTACGGCGTGCTCCTCATCCGCGCGGGCCGGTTTCGCGACGCTCCGGCAGTGCTCGAGCAGGTGCGGGCTCCGGCGAATCTCGCGGCCGAAGCGGCGTATCAGCGCGGCCGCGCACTCCTGTTGGGCGGCAATGGCGGCGCGGCGCGAACCGCGCTGCGCGCGGTGGCGGAGACGTACCGCGCCGACACGAGTGGGGCGGCTTCGGCCCTCTATCTCCTCGGCGACCTCGCGACGGACGACAATCGCGACAACGACGCCCAGGGATTCTTTCGTTCGCTCTATCGCGGCTATCCGACGAGCTCCCGCGCCGACGACGCGCGCTTCCGCGCCGCGATCATCGACTACATCCAGGGCGATCATCGGCAGGCGGCGGTGAGCTTCGACTCGCTCGTTAGGCTGTACCCGCGCTCCAGCGAGGCGACGGCAGCCCGGTATTGGAGCGGCCGCGCGTGGGCCGCGGCTGGGGACCGCGCCCGCGCCGAGGCGGCGTGGCGCCAGGTGATCGCCGGGGAGCCACTCTCGTACTATGCCGGCGCGAGCGCGAAGCGACTCAAGACGGCGCCGTGGTCGCCGCCGGGTGGCGACAGCACGGCAGGGCGATTCCCGCGCGTGCCAGCAGTGGACAGCGCGATGCGTCGCATCACGCAACTCGAGCAGCTCGGGATGGATACCGAGGCGCGCTTCGAGTACGACGCACTCGAGGCCGCGGCGACGACGCCGGATCGGATGCTCGCGACGGCCAACGCCTTGCGCGAGCACGATCAGACGTCGCGGTCGATTCGGCTGGCGTGGAAGATCATCGAGGGCGGCTCGCGCGACGCGCGCGCCTATCGGTTGGCGTATCCGGTGGTGGACCAGCCGGAGCTCGTGCGCCAGGCGCGCGCGCGCGCGATCGACCCGACGCTGGTCGCGGCGATCATCCGCCAGGAATCGAGCTTCAATCCGCGCGCGGTGTCCGTGGCGGGGGCGCGCGGCCTGATGCAGGTGATGCCGAGCGTCGGCCAGCAGGTCGCCCGCTCGTTAGGCTACCCGCTCTGGGACCCCGGCCTGCTCTTCGATGCCGACGCGAATCTCGAGCTCGGCGTCGCGCATCTCGCGTCGTCGATACGCCAATACGACGATGTCGTCCGCGTCCTCGCCGCCTACAACGCCGGAGGATCGCGCGTGACGCGCTGGTCCGCGAAGAAGGGGACGGACGATCCTGAGGTGTTCGCGGAACGCATCTCGTTCACCGAAACGCGCGATTATGTGAGAATAGTTCAACGAAACGCTGAACTTTATCGGGTCCTATATCAGTGGTAGCTCCGTGGAGAGCTATCAGTCCATAGTCCATAGTTATCAGAGGGACTTTGGACTGGCGCGAGCTTCGCTCGCGCCTTCTTCATGTTGAGTCGCGGAAGGTCCGGGCGCGACGATCTGATGGCAGTCGAGATGAATCGATGCGCCGCATTTCGCTGACGGTCGCTATGCTGCCCACAACACCTTCACTGGTGAACAATGGGCGACTACGAAAAGCTCCATGTCTGGAAGAAGTCGCATGCGCTGACCTGCGACGTCTATCGCCTCACGGCCGTGCTCCCGGCGCGGCATCACTGGCCGTTAGGCGACCAGATGCGACGCGCTGCTCTCTCGGTAGGCACGAACATCGTCGAGGGCTGTGGCCGAAATCACCTGGGCCACTTCCGAAACAGCATCACCGTTTCACTCGGTGAGGCCAACGAGCTGCACTACCTCCTGCTCGTTGCGCGCGACGTCGAAGCAGTTCGCCACGAAATCGCCATGCCGATGCGCACCCGCGCGGACGAAGTGCGTCGCATGCTGAGCGGCCTGCTCGAATCGACACGCCAACGAGGACGCCCAGATAAATGAAGAAGGCGCGAGCAATGCTCGCGCCTTCCGAATCCCCTGATAACTATTGACTGATAGCTATGGACTGCTTTTGACTACCATCCCGGCGCCAACTGGAATCCCCAGACCCAGCCCTTACCGGGGCGCTGGAAGGGGTGCGCCAGATACGCCTCGAAGATCATGTAGCCGAGGAAATTGACGCGCGCCGTGACGCCGGTGCTGAACACCGGAATGCGATCCGTGCAGACGATGCCGAAGGTGTTCGACTGGTTGACCTGGGAGTTCTGACAATTCGTCGACACGCGCTGCGCCGCGTCGGTCGGGTTCGACGAGAAGCGAAAGTCCGGCGCCTGGTTGCTCGTGTAGGCAATGCCGGCGTCGAAGAAGGGCGCAATCTCCGTGGGCAGGAAGGGGAAGTTCAGCAATCCGAACTCGCTTCCGCCGAACAGCGGGATCCGGAACTCGGCGTTGACGACGCCGAGGCGGCTGCCGAGCATCCGGTCGAACACCGGACAGGTGCTCTGCTGGCTCTGACCCGTGAGGCACTCGTCCTGGGTAATCGAGCCGAAGCCATATCCTCTGATGAGCGTTTCCTCACCGAGATACAGCGGTGAGATCCGGCCGCTCTCCGAATCCTTGCCGTAGCGGCCGTAATGCAGCGCGCGGAAGGCGAACGTCGTCGGACGCATGAAGAAGTAGCGGCGATAGTCCGCGAGCAGCGTCTGGAAGCTGATGTTGCCGATCGTCGGCGAGTACGACAGCCGATAGCGCTGCCCGGCGACGGGCGACGTGTATGCTGCAAAGGAGTTGTCGCCGACGAAGGCGATCTCCGGCTGCGCGTAGTAGATCGCGGGCGGCGTCGGGAGACTCGTCCGCTCCTCACCAAGGACGACGGTCTGCGCCGGATCGGTGATGAGCCGATCGACCTCCGCCTGGAAGCCGAGCCTCGTTGCCGAGACGTTGAACTCGACGCGCCGCGTCTGGTCGAGTGGATACTGCGAGAAGATCGACGCCTGATCGATGTAGATGCGCTCGAGGATCTGATCGATGGCGCAGTATCCGCAGACGGCGCCGTTCACCGTCGCGGTGTCGTAGACGATGCCGCCCGTGAGGTACGGCACGTGTTCGAGCCCGGCTCCGTAGTTCCACCGGTTTCGCAAGTTCGTATAGTAGACCGCGCCACCGATGTCGCGTACGGTGCCGTTGGCCTGGATCGCCGTGGCGATCGTCTGATCGCTGAGCTGATCGCCGAAGAAGGCCGACACACCGCCTGCGACGCCCGTGCCGAACGGACCACCGGCGACGACGCCGACCGACGGCTGGCCGAGCGCGTCGAGCTGGAACGACGGACGATAGGGCGTGAGGTGGAAGTCGCTGCCGGAGACGAGACCGTCGATCGGGTCCGCGAGGTACGTCATCACGAGGCTGCGCGTCACGTCACCCGGCGGCAGCTCGCTGCCCATCGCGACCTGCGCGCCGTCCGTCAGCACGACTGGCTGTCCCTCCGCCTCCGATGGCTCGAACGCGCGGATCGTGAAGCCCTGGGCCTCGAACGCGGTGAAGAGAACGCGTCCCGTCTTCTGTGCGACGGTGAGCGTCGGCGAGATCGAGGTGATGCCGCTGATGCCGGTCGCGACGTTCGTCACGCGATGGACATCGTTCGTCGCGAGGTTGATGCGATAGATGTTCGGGATGCCGTCGGGGTCGGAGATGAAGTACAGCTCGCGGCCATCCGGCGTCCACTGCGGATTGATGTTGTGCTTCGCGTGCGGGAATGGTGAGAAAACTCTCACCTGACCCGACGCGATGTCGATCGTCGCGATCTGGAGTGGCGAGAACCGCATCGTGTTGAAGTCCGTCTCCGGGCCGCGATCCGTTGCAAAGGCAATCGTGCGGCCATCGGGCGACCAGGCGGGCTGGATCTCCGCGTTGCGGTCATTCGTGAGCTGACGGAGCTGCTCCGTCTGCAGATCGAGCAGGAAGAGATCACCGAGGCCACCGTGCTGGCCGGAGATGGCGAGGGTGCGCCCGTCCGGCGACCACGAGACGTGACTGATCGCGCCGACGCCGGCGAGACGAATGCGCCGCTCGACGTTCGTCGACCGTGTGTCCATCACCGCGATCTCGTTGTTGCCGTTCGAGAAGACGATGAAGGCGAACTTGCTCGCGTCCGGCGACCACGCGCCTGACGAGTTGATGAAGCTGATCGCGTCGAAGTGCGGATCGCTCTCCGGGCCGCCGAGCTTCTTGATCAGCTTGCCCGTGTGGGCGTCCGCAACGTAGATGTCCGTGGTGAAGAGATTTCGCTGCGTGACAAAGGCGAGGTAATTCCCATCGGGGCTCACCGCCGGCGACACGTTTTGCTGCTCGCTCAACTTTTTGCCGAGACCGATGATCGTGTGACCCGTGGAATCGGGCTTCGAGCGACCGGCGATCTGCGGCAGATACATGGCGCGGTTGGCCGCGGCCCATTCTTTCGAGAGCGAATCGTCGTTGATGCCGAGGACGCGAACGAGCGCCGCGTCCCAACCCACGCGCAGCGACGTGCGGTACACGTCGATGATCGAGCGATCGCCCCACTTGCCGCCGACGTATGCCCAGAGCGCCTGGCCGTAGCGATACGGGAAGAAGCGCGGATCGGTCGTGAGCTGCTTGATCGTCGGGAATTTGTTGCGCATGACGGCATCACGCATCCACATCGCCGTGAGCGCATCGTTCCGGCCGAGCGAGAAGTATTCGGCCATACCTTCGATGAGCCAGCCGGGAAGGGCATTGAGTCGCGCGAGGCCGCCGCCGGGGGCGCCTTCGGCGATGTTGTACTGGAAGACGTGCACCAACTCGTGGCCGAGCACGTGATCGTTGTCGGCATAGATGCCGGTGAACGGCATGATCACGCGCGTGCGCAATCCTTCCGTGACACCGCCGGTCTCCTCGCCGAGCTGCTCGCCGATGACGTTCGTCTGCTCGAAGTCCGGATGATCGGCGTAGAAGATCAGCGACTTGCGATCGAAGGCGTGGCGGAAGGTGTCCGAGTGTCGCGTGTACCACCGCTCCGCCAGGCGGCCGGCGTCGTGCACGATGAGCGACTCGGGCGGATAGAAGAAGTTGTCGAAGTGATCGGAGCGCAGGATCTTCCAGTTGAACTTCTCATACTGGACCTTGTTGCGTCCGAAGTATTGCGCGCCTGCGCGCGATACCGGCACGGCAACGAGAGTGAGCATGGCGAGGAGCAGCGAACCAGCTCGCGCTGCCCGACGCACGCGGTGCGATATCATCTAAGTCCTCGCGGACAAGCCGCAGCAAAAGAAGTACAAGAGCCCGGGGCTGGACTGCGTTGCCGTACCAGCTTGTGCCAAGGAGGCGGGCAAGTGACGTGCCTCATAGGCCTTGGATGCGGTATCGCCCTCGGCATAGAGACACTCGCTCGCTCATCGACCCTTACGTGAAAAGGGTAGTCGTCGAGCTTGCCTTGCGAAATGGTGGCTGGTGATGGGTGGCTGGTGATTGGTGACTGCGTTCGCCAGCACCAGCCACCAACCACCAACCACCACCCACCACCCACCGTTCCGTAAAATTGCGCCGCCTCAGGACAGTACGGTGGCGCTCGCCTGATCTGGATCGTCAAGTAGGAGCCAATCCAGCCAGGAGCGCTCCCAGCGTGACCAGCGCGATCCGTCTCACCGATCCATTTCGCCAGCCGCGCAGCGCGGAGATCGAGATCTCCGTCGTCATGCCGTGCCTCAACGAGGCCGACACCATCGGCACCTGCGTGCGGAAGGCGATCGACACGCTGCGGAATAACGGGATCAGCGGCGAGGTCATTGTCGCCGACAATGGATCCACGGACGCGAGTGTGTCGATCGCAACGCAGCTCGGCGCGCGGGTCGTCGTCGTGCACGAAAAGGGCTACGGCGCCGCTCTCATGGGCGGCATCGCCGCCGCGCGCGGCCGGTACGTCCTCATGGGCGACGCGGACGACAGCTACGATTTCCGGGAGATCCCGAAGTTCCTCGGCAAGCTGCGCGAGGGCTTCGATCTCGTTCAGGGGTGCCGACTTCCGTCCGGCGGCGGTACGCTGCGCCCAGGGGCGATGCCGTTCCTCCACCGGTGGTGGGGGAACCCGATGTTCTCCTGGCTCGCGCGCGGCTGGTTCCGATCCCCGGTGAGCGACGTGTACTGCGGGCTACGCGGCTTTACGCGCGCACACTACGAGCGGCTCGCGCAGCGGTGCACGGGGATGGAGTTCGCCACCGAGATGATCATCAAGACGAGCCTCATCGGTGCGCGCGTCGCGGAAGTGCCGATCACGCTCCATCCCGACGGCCGCAAGGCGCACGCGCCGCACCTCCGCACTTTCCGGGACGGCTGGCGTACGCTCCGGTTCTTCATGCTCTACAGCCCGCGCTGGCTCTTCCTCGTACCCGGCGCCTGTCTCGTTATACTCGGCCTGCTCGGCTACGGCATCGCACTCCCAGGGCTTCAGCTGGGCCGCGTGCGATTCGACGTGCACACGCTGCTCTTCGCAAGCCTGAGCATCATCGCGGGGTATCAGTCGGTCGTCTTCGCGCTGCTGACAAAGGTCTTCGCGATCAGCGAGCGCCTGCTGCCGCAGGATCCGCGACTCACGAAGTGGGCGCAACGCGTCTCCCTCGAGCGTGGCCTCATGTTCGGGGCGCTCGGAATGGCCCTCGGACTCGGGCTGCTCGGCGGCGCAATCAGGCAGTGGTGGTCGGTGGACTTTGGTCCACTCGACTACAGCCACACCATGCGCTGGGTAATTCCCGGCATGATGTGCACGACGCTCGGCTTTCAAACGATTCTCTTCAGCTTCTTCCTCAGCGTCCTCGGTCTGCGCCGGCAATGAGTCTTGTCGGCCAGGTGCACGACGGCGTCATCCTCGGCCGCCGCGTCGAGCGGCTGACCAACCTGCTCGGCTCGATGTTTCCTCCCGCGGCGCACGTGCTCGACGTCGGAAGCGGAGACGGCAAGCTCGCGGCCGAGCTGCAACGGCTGCGTCCCGACTGTCGCTTCGAGGGGATCGATGTCCTCGTGCGCGAAGAGACCGCGATCCCCGTGCGCTATTTCGACGGGCACACGATTCCGGCTGCCGACAAGTCCGTCGACGCGGTGCTGCTCGTGGACGTGCTCCATCACGCGGCGGACGCCCAGAAGCTGATTCGAGAGTCCGCGCGTGTGGCGCGGCGCTGCGTGATCGTGAAGGATCACGTCCGCGAAGGGATCGGCGCCGAGCCAACGCTTCGTCTCATGGATTGGGTGGGAAACGCGCATCACGGTGTGCGCCTGCCGTACAACTACTGGAGTCCCGCGCAATGGGAGGCCGCGCTGGCGCAGGCAGGTCTCGTGGCGCGCAGCTGGCGGCGCGACCTCGGCCTGTATCCGCCGCCGATCACCTGGCTCTGCGATCGGTCGCTGCACGTCCTTGCCCTCCTCGAGCCTGCCCGTACCAACGGATCCCGTTAGGCACCGATGCTCATTCTCGCTTCGCCGCTGATCATTCTCGTCGTCGTGCTGCTCGTGGGCGTCCATTTGCCTAACGAACGGCTGGCCGCGGTGCTTCGATTGCCGTCTCATCGGTACGCCCCGGTGGTCGTTGGGTTGGCGACCGGAGCGGTGGTCTGGTACGTGTGGGGCAGCCTGAACGCCGTGGCGCCCGTGCATGACGAGGCGTCGTACCTGCTCCAGGCGCGCACCTTTGCCAGCTTGCACTGGGCAATGCCCTCTCCGGCACTGCCGGAGTTCTTCGAGCAGTATCATGCGTTCGTCACGCCGACGTACGCGTCGAAGTATCCGCCTGGTCACGGGATACTGCTCGTGCCCGGCGTCTGGCTCTCGCTGCCCGGACTGATGCCGATCGTGCTCTCGGCGATCGCCGGCGCGCTCCTCTTCCTCCTCGTGAGGCGCGTGTCCAATGCTTGGGTTGCGGTGCTCACGGTTTGCCTCTGGCTGCCGACGACGTCGAATCTGCGCTTCCGCAGCAGCTACATGTCGGAAACGACGACGAGCGTGCTCTGGCTCCTCGGCTGGTGGGCGCTGCTCGAGTGGCGCGGCTCTCGATCCCGACGGTGGCTCGTCGCCGTCGCGAGCTGCGTGGCGTGGATGGCGATCACGCGCCCCCTCACAGCGGTCGCGTTCGCGATCCCGATCGGGGTAGTGGTGCTGCTCGATGTGGCAAAGCGCCGCGATTGGCACGCGCTCGTTCGGCCGACACTCGTCGCCGTGAGCATTCTCGCAATTCTGCCGATCTTCAACTGGCGAACACTGGGCGATTGGAGACAATCGACGTACGACGTATACGCGCGACTGTACATCCCCTTCGATCACCCCGGCTTCGGCACCACGGACTCGAAGCCTGAGCGTGTGCTGCCGCCCGACATGCAGGAGTTCTCGAAGCAGTTCGTGGCGGTGCACGCGACCCACACGCAAGACCGGCTGGTCACGATCTTCCTCGACCGCTGGAACGCCATCTTCGCCGACGCGTTCCGTGGCTGGCGGCTCCCGCTGTCGCTCCTTGCTCTCGCCGGCTTCCTCGTGCTCGGGGCAGAGGGTTGGTTCGCCGCGGGCTCCGCCCTCGTGCTCACACTTCTCTATCTGGCGTACGCCCATCCGTCCGGCTGGACGATCTACTATCTCGAGATCTTTCCGCTGCTCCCCTTCCTGACCGCGCTCGGCATCTGGACGATCGCCTCCACCCTCGCCTCGCCAAAGCTGCGCATCGGCCCGATGCTCGCGCGTGAGGTCGGCCCTCGTCAGGCGTTAGGCGCCGCGCTCGTCGTTCTGGTGCTGCTCTGGCCGCTGACGCACGAGGTACGGTACGCGCGTCGACTCGAGGCGACGATTCAGTCGTATCACCTCGATTTCCGGCAGCGCACGGCGGAAATACCTGACAAGCGCGCGATCGTCTTCGTGCGCTATGCGCCGTGGCACAACGTGCACACGAGCCTCATCGCCAACGAGCCCGACCTGGCCGACGCACGGCTCTGGGTCGTGTACGATCGCGGCGCCGAGAACGCGAAGCTGGCGGCACTCGCTCCGGATCGCGCCGCGTATCTGTACGACGAGAACACGCGCGCCTTGATGCCAATCCGGCGGACCGTCGCTGGTCGTTAGGCTGCGTGTCGCCCCGAGCCGGCTTGGAGTGCTTGGGGTACGCGAATGGCGCGAATCAAAGGCGAATCCAACCGGCATTCGCGTCCTGAAAGCCCGGGACTCTCCCGGGCGCGAGGCTGAGAGCTACGCGATGGCGTCGCGCCTGCCAGTACCTCCAAAGACGTCCTGTAGCTCCAGCTCCTCGCGTGCTCGCGCGATCGCCGCGTCGAGAGTAGGGCAGAGGTGCTCTTCGCCGATCTCCTCGATGAGAATCGATCGCCGGAGCGCCTGCAGCGGCTGGTCCTGGACCTCGGAGAGGAGCACGAGCGTCCCGTCGCCGCGACTCCGGCGCACGACGTCCGTGAGCGTGTGGAGACCGGTGGCGTCGATCACGGGCACGCGCCGCATGCGCAGGACCAGCACGCGCGGCTTCCGCGCCACGCGAGCGAGCGTGTCCTTGAACGTCTCGGCGGCACCGAAGAAGAACGGTCCGTTGATCTCGTAGATCTCGACGCCTGGCGGCAGCGCGGGAAGCGCACCCAGCTCGTCGCTCCCTTCCTCGTCGAGCATCTCCGGCGTCATCAGGCTGACGTTCGTCATGTTCGCCATGCGACGCATGAAGAGGAACGCCGCCAGCACCATGCCGACTTCGATCGCGACGGTGAGATCGACGAGCACCGTCAGGAGGAAAGTCGCCACCAGCACGAGCACGTCGCTGCGTGGTGACGTGAGCTCGGCGCGGAAGACGCGCCACTCGCTCATCTGATACGCGACGACGAGCAGGATTCCCGCGAGTGTCGCCATCGGTATCAAGGCAGCCCAGCGCCCGAAGAAGAGCGTCACGAGCAGCACCGTGACCGCGTGCGCCATTCCGGCAATTGGCGTGCGGCCGCCGTTCTTGATGTTCGTGGCGGTGCGCGCAATCGCGCCGGTCGCCGGAATGCCACCGAACAACGGCGACGCAATGTTCGCGACGCCTTGCGCCACGAGCTCCATGTTCGATCGATGGCGCCCGCCGATCATTCCATCGGAGACAACGGCGGAAAGCAGCGACTCGATCGCGCCGAGGAGCGCGATCGTGAACGCGGGCCGCACCAGCGTCGTCGCCTCGGCGAACGAGAGGTGTGGCAGCACGGGATGCGGAAGCGACGCCGCGAGCGTCCCGAAACGGCTGCCGATCGTCTCGACGTCGAGCGAGAACAGGCGCGCGGCAATCGTCGTGGCCAGCAGGGCGACGAGGGGTCCCGGAATCCGGCGGCTCACGCGCGGCCAGAGCACGATGATCAACACCGATGCCACGCAGAGAGCCACGGCAGCCCAGTTAACGGAATGGATGTTCTGCGCGAAGACGTGAAAGCGCTCGATGAACTCGGCGGGCACGGCGCCCATCCGCAGTCCGAGTGCGTCCTTCACTTCACCGCTCGCGATGATAACGGCGATGCCAGCGGTGAACCCCGTGATGAGTGGATGCGGAATGAAGCGGATCGTCGTGCCGAGCCGGGCGAAACCGAAGCCAATGAGGAGGACGCCCGCCATCAGCGTCGCCGCGGTGAGTCCGCCGACGCCGTAGCGCTGCACGATCCCGTAGACGATGACGACGAACGCGCCTGTCGGTCCGCCGATCTGGACGCGCGAGCCGCCAAGGGCCGAGATGATGAAGCCGGCGACGATCGCGGTGTAGAGTCCCCGATCGGGAGTGACGCCACTCGCGATGGCGAAGGCGATCGACAGCGGGAGCGCGACGATACCGACGATGACACCGGCGATGAGGTCGCGCACGAGCTGCTCGCGCGTGTACCCGTGGAGCGTGGTGACGAGCTTGGGGATGTACCGTCCGCGCTGGGGCATGCCGTCAGTCGTTGAAATCGCGGCGGCGATCGCGCTTGCGTTCACCGCGCCGCTTCTTCTCGGCGAGCCGCTGCTCGCGCGACGCCTTTGTGGGGCGCGTCGCTCGCCGCTTGCGCGGTACGACGAGCGCCTGCCTGACGAGCTTCGCAAGACGCTCGGCGGCCGCGTCTCGATTCTGTGATTGGCTGCGGCGGTCGCTCGCGACCACCCGAACCATTCCGGCAGCGTCGATGCGCGCGGCGAGCTTCTCGAGGAGTCGCGCGCGCACGTCGTCGCCGATCACGGTGGAGTGGGTGACGTCCCAGAGCAGCTCGATGCGGGTCGACGACGTGTTGACATGCTGACCGCCCGCACCACCGGCGCGCGTCGCGCGGAAGGTCAGCTCGGAGGCGGGGATCGAGAGAGTCGGGGAAACGACGATGCCGTCGTCGCTCATGGCGCGGGCCGTGGCGGCGCGCCGGAGGTCGCGCTGGGTGACGAAGGTGCAGGGGCCGCCGCGCGATTGACGCGTCGCGCCCGCTCGTCATGCCTAACGACTCGCACCGCGGCGACACGGCGTCCGTCCATCGCCACGACCTCGAGCTCACCTCCCGGAAAGCTCGCGCGATCGCCGATACGCGGAACGCGCCCGAGTCGCGCGAAGGTGTATCCGCCGAGAGTCGTCCAGTCGCCTTCCGGGATGGGAAGGCGATAATCGCTGCGCACGTCGACGAGTGACATCGACCCTGCGAGCTCGAGGACGCCATTCGCCTCGATGGCCTCGCGCACGGCGAAATCGTACTCGTCGTTGATGTCTCCGATCACCTGCTCGACGAGATCCTCGAGCGTCACGATGCCGGACGTGCCGCCATACTCGTCGAGGACGACCGCCATGTGGGCGCGCGTGCGTCGCAGGTCGTCGAGCACGCGCTCGGCCGGCCGCGTATCCGGCACATAGAGCGGCTTCCGGATCAGCGCCCGAAGATCGAACGGCTGGTCGGGGTTCTTGAGCCAGAGGTCCTTGGCGACGAGAACGCCGATGACGTCGTCGAGCGACTGCTGGTAGACGGGATAGCGCGAGTACCGCTCGGAGCGCATCAACGTCCATACCTCGCTCTCGCTCGCCTCGACATCCACGGCGACGATCTCGGTGCGCGGCCGCATCACGTCGCGCGCGCGTTTCGCGTGGAAATCGAAGACGCCCGCGAGCATCGCGCTGTCTGTCTCGTCGAGCGCGCCGTGGGCGCGCGACTGCATGACGAGAAGCCGGAGCTCATCCGGCGAGTGCACGCGCTCCCGCTCCGTGCTCGGCCGGACCCCAATGAGACGCAGCATCAGGTTCGCCGCGCCATTGAGCACGGCGATGACGGGCATCATCACGGTCGCGAAGCCGTACAGCGGGCGGGCGACGAGCTTGCTCACCCGTTCCGGCTTCACGAGCGCGATGCTTTTCGGCGTGAGCTCGCCGAGCACGATGTGGAGGAAGGTGATGACGAGAAAGGCGGTGATGGCGGCCGCCGTGGTGTGTATGGCGGCCGAAGGCGCGGTGTAGCCGAAGCGGACGAGCACCCGGTCCACGAGCGCAGCGATCGCCTCCTCGCCCAGCCAGCCTAACGCGAGCGAGGCCAGGGTGATGCCGAGCTGCGTGGCCGAGATGTAGCGGTCGAGATCCTTGAGGGTGCGCTGGACGACACGCGCGCCGGTGTCTCCGCGGGCAGCCATCTCGTCGATCCGGCTGCGCCTGACGGCGACGAGAGCGAATTCGGCGGCCACGAAGAACGCGTTCGCCAGAACCAGCACCAGGACGATCGCGAGGCGAAGGAGGGTATCCATCAGTCCCGCCGCGGTCTTCGAAACCCGCGTCCGTGGTGATCGTCAACAGGCATAGCAGAATGCAAGACTCTGATCGGCATCTGCCTACTGGCACTTTGCAACGGTCAGACCCGTCGTTGCCCACCTCACCTGCCTGGCCTGTGCGCCTGCCGTCACCCCTTCCCACCTCGCAACCCGCGGTCGCCGCGCATCATCCGATGCTCGATCCGCGGCGTCTGTTGCGGTGGCTGTACATCGGGCGCATGTCGGTGGCGACAGCAATTTTTGCCGCGGCGGTCTTCGTCTGGACGCGCGAAGACACGGATACGCACAAGCTGCTCGTTGCCTCGCTCGCCTTTGCGCTGGCGACCGGCGTGACCGTGCTATCGGCATGGTACAGCGAAATATACCGAAAGCCGCTGCAGCCGACGTTCTTCTATCTCCAATCGATCTTCGACCTGCTGCTGGTGACGGCTGTGGTGCACGTCACGAATGGCAGCACGTCGCAGTTCGCCGCCCTCTACATCCTCATCATCGCCACGGCCAGCCTGCTGCTGCCGGTGGGTGGTGGCCTCCTGATCGCTGCGCTCGGGAACGTCCTGTACGTCGCCGACACGGTGCTCATCTCGGGGACGTCGCTCGTGCCGGCCGTCTGGCTCCAGCTCGGCGTCTTCGCCACGGTGGCGCTGGGGAGCGCCTATCTCGGCGCGCAGCTGCAGCGGGCCGGAGCGGGGAAGGAGCGTCTCGTCGCGCAGCTTCAGGCCGCGCGCCTCCAGGCCGATGAGATCTTGCGCAACATCCGGAGCGGCGTCGTCACCGTCGATGCGGGCGGACGCCTCCTCTACGTAAATCCGACTGCCGAGCAATTGTTAGGCGCGGGGCTGCGCGCGCTCATTGGTGAGCCTGTGCTCGGCCGCATCGGCGAGATCGCGCCCGAGCTGGCCCACGCGCTCGAGCGGTCGGTGCGACATCAGGTTCGGACGACGCGCGCCGAGGGCCTCGTGACCACCCCCGCGCGCCGCTTTCCAATCGGCGTCACGACGACCTACACGGACGGCGAAGCGGGCGACCTCGATCGCACGGCGACGGCGATCTTCCAGGACATCTCGGATCAGAAGCGGATCGACGCGCTGCGGCTTCGCGCCGAGCGCCTCGAGGGCATCGCCGAGCTGAGCGCGTCGCTCGCCCACGAGATCAAGAATCCGCTCGCGTCGATTCGATCGGCCGTCGAGCAGCTCGCGCGAATGCCCCGTGCCGGCGACGATGAGCGAACGCTCACAGGTCTCGTCGTCCGTGAATCGGATCGGTTGTCGCGGCTTCTCTCCGAGTTTCTCGACTTCGCGCGCGTACGCGTCGCGCGCACGCGGCCCGTGGACATGGGCGACGTCGCGCGTCACGCCGCCGCCCTCGCCGACGCGAGACCCGAGCGCAAGGACGTCCGCATCGTTTGCGGAATTCCGGAGCGCGTGTCGCTCATCGTCGACGGTGACGACGACCTGCTCCACCGCGCCGTGTTCAATCTCGTGCTCAACGCAGTCCAGGCATCGCCGAATGGCGGCGTCGTGCACGTCGACGTCGCCCCCGGCTCGTTCGATCCGCTCCCTGTCGGCGTCACGTACGACGCCGGTACCGTCGCGCTGAGAGTGCGTGACTCGGGGGCGGGCATTCCGGTCGAGATTCGCGATCGCCTCTTCGATCCATTCTTCACGACGAAACCCGGCGGCAGCGGCCTCGGTCTCGCCGTCGTGCAGCGCGCGATCGAGGCCCATCGCGGTCTCGTCTTCGTCGACAGCGGGGGTCACGGCACCCGCTTCACCATCGTTCTACCCCGCACGCAGCCCGTCAGGGCCGGCGTCATGGAGACGCCCCCGGCGTCCATTCCGATCATCCGTACCGCTTACGCCACTGGGAGCGCCTCGTGACCGAATCGACGACCACCAAGCCTACCGTCCTCGTCGTGGACGACGAATCGGGAATTCTGGACTCACTCAACATTCTCCTTCGCAACGAGGGCTTCACGCCGTACCTCGCGCAGGGGGGGAAGCGCGGGCTCGAGCAGCTCATGGCGATGACGCCGGACATCGTGCTCACCGACATCCGCATGCCTAACGTCACCGGCGTCGAGATCCTCGCCGCGGCGAAGCAGCGCGATTCCGACTGCCCGGTGATCCTCATGACGGCGCAGGCGACGCTCCAATCCGCGATGCAGGCCGTCAACGAAGGCGCCTTCTACTATATCCAGAAGCCGTTCCGCAACGACGAGCTGATCGCGATCCTCCGCCGCGCCGCGGAACACCGAAAGCTGCGGGTCGAGAATCGGTCGCTCAAACAGGAGATCCGCCGGCGCGAGCGAAATGGAACCAGCGGCCCCGTTGGCAGCAGCAAGAGCTGGCTCGAGGTGCTGCGCCTCGCCGAGACGGTCGCGCCCACCGAGTCCACGGTGCTCATCCAGGGAGAGTCGGGTACGGGTAAGGAAGTCATTGCCCGCTACATCCACGAGCTGTCGAATCGGGTGGAGGGCCCCTTTCTCTCGATCAACTGCGGCGCGCTACCAGAAGGGCTGCTCGAGAGTGAGCTCTTCGGACACACGAAGGGGTCGTTCACCGGCGCCGTGAAGGACAAGGAAGGTCTCTTCACCGCCGCGGCGACAGGGACGTTCTTCCTGGACGAGATCGGCGAGACGACGCCGGCGACGCAGATCAAGCTGCTGCGGGTGCTGCAGCATCGCGAGGTGATTCCGGTCGGCGCCACCGAGGCGATCCCGATCGATACGCGCCTCATCGCCGCAACCAATCGCGACCTCGAGGAGGAGATCAAGGCGGGAAGCTTCCGCACGGATCTTTACTATCGCCTCAACGTCATCGCGCTGCACCTGCCGCCGCTCCGCCAACGCGCCGACGACATTCCGATGCTCGTCGAGCACTTCCTCCATCGCATCAGCGAAGTGCGCGCTGAGCCGCCGAAGACGCTCGCCCCGGGTGCAATCGAGGTGCTGCAGGAGTATCAGTGGCCCGGCAATGTGCGTGAGCTGGAGAACGCGCTCGAGCGAGCCGCCATCCTGACCACGGGTTCAGAGATCACTGTCGCCTCACTGCCCGAGCGCGTGTCGCAGCGCAAGGCCGAGCCGCTCGTCTCCACGCGGACGCCGCCCAACCCGACGCTGGAGGCCGTGGAGCGCGCGTACATCCTCTGGGTGCTCCAGAGCGAAGGCGGGAACAAGTCGCGCGCTGCCGAGGTGCTGGGGATCGACCCATCCACTCTCTATCGCAAGCTCTCACGGTACGGCGTGGAGGCCGCGTGACCGTCGGCCCGGTTGGCGCCTGCTCGTGACTGGCGCCGTCGTCACGATTCCCGCGCCGCTCGAGGCGCGGTCGCCGGTCCGGCTGCTCGTGCGGCTCCTGCCGCTGGTCGCCGCCGCGGCTGTCTTCGGCATCGGCGCTTCCATGGTCGACGGCTGGGCAGTAGGCGCGCTGCGAGACGACTCGATGTACCTCGAGCTCGCAAAGGCACTCGCGACGGGTCACGGCTACCACTGGTTGAATCTCCCCGGCGCGCCTGCCGCGACCCACTTCCCGCCCGGGTATCCCGGCGTGCTGGCGCTGCTCTGGATACTTGCGCCCAGCTTTCCCGCGAACGTCGTCCTCTTCAAGCTCGCGAACACGCTCTTTGCGACACTGTCGGCGGTGTGCCTGACGCGATTCGTCAGCCGCCGCTTCGATATGGGTGAAGTCGCCGCGCCACTCTTCGCGGTCGCCGCGATCCTCGCCGTCCCGATGCTGACGCTCGCGACCCAGGTGATGTCGGAGCCGCTCTTTCTTCTCGCTCTGCTCACTACGCTCCTCGTCGCCGAGGACGTGATCGATGATCCGAACGCGCGATGGCAGCGGGTCGTCGCGGTTGGACTGCTCGCTGGCGCGACGACGCTCGTCCGCACGAATGGCGTGGCATTGATCCCTGCTGTCGTGCTGGTGCTCTGTCTCCGCCGACGCTTCCGGCACACGGCGCTCTTCGCCCTCGCGATGCTCGCGGTGCTCCTGCCGTGGCAGCTCTGGGTGGCCGCCCATGCCGATCTCGTCCCCGCGCCGATGCGCGGCAACTACGGCTCCTATGCGGCGCTCCTCGGTGACGCCGTGCGCTCACGCGGCATCGCTTTCCTCGGCGCGGTCGCGGCTCGTACGTCGGCCGAGATCACGACGATGCTCCAGTACGTCGTGGCGCCGGGAATGGGCGCAGCGATCCGAATTACCGCGCTTCTCGCCGCCGGGGTGCTCGCATCGTTAGGCATCCGGCCGCTCTGGCGCCGCGCGCCTGTCACCGCCCTGTGCCTCGCCGGATACGCTGTGATCGTCGTCTTCTGGCCCTACACGCCGGCGCGATTCGTCTGGTGTGTCTGGCCGCTTCTCTTTCTGTTGCCTGTTCTCGGCGCGCGTGAGCTGTTGGCCTGGGTGCCTCGCGCGCCCGCCATGCGCCTAACGAAGATGGCCGCGCTCGCCGGCGCGGCGGTGCTCGGCCTCGGCTACGTCACGTTCAACGTCGTGAGCTTCCGGAACGGCTCCTGGTCGGCGAGTGGGTACGCCGAGCGGCTCCGGCCGCTGGTCGTCTATGTGGCGACAAAGACGCCGAGCGACGCAGTGGTCGCCACGGAGGCGGAGAACACCGTCTACCTCTACACCGGGCGGAAGACCGTTCCCCTCGGCAGCTTCATGGCGACGGACTATCTCAAGCCCCGCGCGTCTGCTGGCTTCGCGGATGCTATGGCCTTGGTGCTGGATCGATATCGGCCAGCGGCGGTTGTCGTTTCCACCGGATTTCTCCGCGCGGCGGCGACCGAGCTCTCCTTGCGACAGCCGCCACTGCTCACGGCAATCGACAGCTTTCCGGGCGGTGGGCTCGTTCTCGTTCCGACGCGGCGATGACGCCGTACAGTGATTCTGCAGGGCCATGCGAACGAGGCATGTCGTCATGAACAGTGCTGCTGCCTCTCTCCCGGTGGTCGGGGCGCGGAGCGGGATTGCGACTCGTCCGTGGGTGATGACTCTGCTCGTCGGCGCCGCGGTGCTCGCCGTCGGCGCCGCGCTCGTCGACGGGTTACCCGTGGGCGTCACGAACGACGATGGGATGTATGTGATCCTCGCGAAGTCGCTCGCGACGGGTCACGGCTATCGATGGCTCAATCTGCCGGGGACGCCCGCGGCGACACACTTCCCGCCCGGTTACCCGGCGGTGCTGGCTCTCCTCTGGCTCCTCGTTCCGGCATTCCCGACGAACGTCATTCTCTTCAAGCTCGCGAACGCGCTGTTCATGGCCGTCGCGGCAGCCGCCACATTTTCGTTGGCACGGCAGCGTCTCGCGATGAGCGACGCCGCGGCCGCGGCGCTGACGTTAGGTGCGACACTCGGCATTCCGATGCTCACGCTCAGCACGATCGTGATGTCGGAGGCACTGTTTCTCGCCCTTCTCGTTCCGACGCTCCTGCTCGCGGAGCGAGTCTGTGATGAGCGCGGGAAGTTGCGCGACGTCCTCGTGCTTGCCGTGCTCGCCGGTGCCGCGACGTTCGTCCGGACCCACGGTATAGCGCTCGTCGCCGCGATCATGCTCGTCCTCGCGCTCCGGCGCCGTTGGTATGAGGCATTGATCGTCGCCGGGATTGCGCTGACGATGCTCGCGCCATGGCAAATTTGGGTGAGCATACACTCATCGGCGGTGCCGGCCGCGATGCGCGGCAACTACGAGTCATACGGCGCCTGGCTCGCGGCAGGCTTCCGTGTCGATGGCATGGCTCTCGTCGGCCGCACGGTCGCGCGTACGACGACCGAGCTCGCCTCCATGCTCGCAACGCTCGTCGCGCCATCGATGCCCGGACTGGTCCGCCTCGCCGGGCTCGGCGCTCTTCTCGCGAGCCTCGTCGTGGGCGCGCGCGAGCTCTGGCGGCGCGCGCCGGTGACCGCGGGCTTTCTCGGCTTCTACCTGCTGATCGTGGTCCTCTGGCCGTTCTCTCCGACCCGGTTCGTCTGGGGGGTGTGGCCACTCGTGTTGCTTCTGCCGACGCTCGCCGCTCGCCGCGCTCTCACATGGCGACCCGTGGCGCCCGCCACGCGAGCCATTCGTGTCGGCGCTCTCGCCTGCTGCGCTTTGCTCGCCTGCGGCTACGCGACGTACAACGTGCGCGGCTATCGCCACCAGTGGTGGTCGAGCATTCCCCGGAGCGTCAGCGCCTCAGGGCGAGAGCTCATGCTCTGGATCGGCAACCACGCGCCCAGTGACGCCGTGATCGCGACCGAGGTCGAGAGCGCAGTGTACCTCTACACCGGGAGAATGACCGTGCCGGTGAGCACGTTTACCGTGCAGGAATACTTCACCCCGCGAACGCCGCGCGAGAACGCGGCGGCCATTCGCGAGATCGTAGAACGTTATCGTCCGCGAGCGGTCGTCGTCACATCGATACGGATGCGAGACGCCGTTCGTGAGCTCGCCCTCGCGACTCCGCCGGCGCTCGCGGTCGTCGACACCTTCCCAGCCGGTGGCGTCGTACTCGTTCCCATTTCACGATGATGCCCCTCGCATCGACATCAGAGCGTCCGCCGGCGCCGAGCCCGCGCGAGAACACGACGCCGCGGTCGCCCCGGCGGCAGCGGACGCCGCTCGACCGCGCGACGCTGCGGCTTTCGGTTCTCATTCCTGTCTACAACGAGCGCGACACAATCGAGCTCATTCTCGACGAGATCCATTCGACGCCCTTCCTGAAAGAGGTCATCGTCGTCGACGACTGCTCCACGGACGGCACGCGGGACGTGCTGAGAGAGCTCCTCGACGAGGGTCGAATCGATCGCCTGCATCTGCAGCCCGTGAACCGCGGCAAGGGCGCCGCGATCCGGCAGGCATTGTCGATGAGCACAGGTGACGTCGTCATCGTCCAGGACGCCGATCTCGAATACGATCCCGCGGACTGGCGGCAGCTGCTCGAGCCCATCGTCGACGGCCGCGCCGATGCCTGCTTCGGCTCGCGCTTCCTCGGCGGTCCGCACCGCGTGCTCTACTTCTGGCACTCCGTGGGGAACAAGCTCCTCACGATGTATTCGAACATGCTCACCAACCTGAATCTCACCGACATGGAAACGTGCTACAAAGCCATGCGGGGAGATCTGGCGCGCGCGGTCATTCTCCCGAAGCTCCGGAGCGACCGATTCGGCTTCGAGCCGGAAGTCACCGCGCGCCTCGCCCAGGCAAAGGCACGCATCTTCGAAGTGCAGATCAGCTATAGCGGACGCACCTACGCGGAGGGAAAGAAGATCGGCTGGCGCGACGGCCTCGCCGCCTTCTGGCACATCACCCGATTCCACTTCGGGCGATGAATCGCCTGACGACCATCTGGAGGAGCCTCGCACCGCGCACTCGGTGGTCGCTGCTCGTCGTGAGTCTGCTGCTGCTCGTTGGCGTCTCGTCAGGCAACGGCATTCACAATGGCTTTACCTACGACGACGTCGAGGTCATTCAGCGGAACGGCGAGATTCATACCCTGCACCACTGGTGGACGCTCTTCGCGCACTCGTACTGGCCGCGTGCCTATGGCGGTGACGGCTACCGTCCGCTCACGATGCTGGCCTTTGCCACGCAGTGGGTGATCGGCGGCGGCGAGGCGTGGGTCTTTCACGCGACGAACATCCTGTTGTACGGCGCGGTGACGATCGCGGTCCTCTGGCTCGTGTCGCTCGTGTTACCGACCGGCGCGGCATGGCTGGTTGCCGCGCTCTTCGCGGTTCATCCCGTGCATGTCGAGGCGGTCGCGAGCACGGTCGGACAATCCGAGCTCTGGGTGGCGCTCCTCCTCGTGCCAGCGATGGCGATCTACATGCGCCGCTGCCTTACCGGCACCGCACTGTCCCTCGGCGAAGCCGCGGCCATCTGCGTCTTCTACACCCTCGGGTTGTTCGCGAAGGAGCACGCGATCGTCCTGCCGGCACTGATCATCGCCGCCGAGGTGCTGCTCGGAAGCGAGAAGCGTCCACTCGCGCGGCGCCTCGTGACCATACGCCCACTGGTGCTCTGCCTAACGCTGCTGGGCACGCTGTATCTCGCCGCGCGGTCTGCGGTGAAGGGAGGCAACATATCGGGCTTCCAGCCATTCGTCGTCTTTCAGACACTCGATCTCAGCTACGCGAATCGAGTGCTGACGATGATCGGCGTCGTGCCGCAGTGGATCCGACTCCTCCTCTGGCCTGCGCGTCTGACGACGGAATACGCACCGCCCGACATCGACATCGCGCAGGGGCCGAGCCTCGTACAGCTCCCCGGTCTCCTGCTGCTCGTCGGCGTACTCGGGCTCGCGGTGGTGCTCTGGAAGCGGCGCGGGCTCGGCGCGATCGCCAGCTTCGGCATTGCCTGGTTCTGCATAACGCTGCTCCCGTCGAGCAACTTCATCATCCCGGCCGGGATCATCATCGCCGAGCGCACGCTGTTTCTTCCCAGCCTCGGCGCACTGCTGGCCATCGGCGCGATCGCGGTCTGGATCGCCCAGCGAGTCACCGCGCTGCGCTCGTTCGCGCTGCGTCGCAATGTTTCGGTCGCGTCGTTCGCCAGTGCGGCCGTCATAGTGATCGCTGCTGGGGCACGGAGTGCTACGCGCACCTTGGTGTGGCACGACAACGATCGGCTATTCACGCAGGGTGTCATCGATGCGCCACAGAGCTATCGCGCGTATTACATGCTGGGGGCGCGGAAATTCGAGGCGGGCGACGAGCGAAATGGCGAGCACGCCTATCGGCACGCCATGGCGTTGTTCCCATACGATCCGTTCATGGCCTACAACTTCGCGCTGCAGTATCAGCTTCGTGGCACGTACGTGGCCGCCATCCCGCTGTACGAATGGGCGTTCGGCCTCGACCCGAAGCTTCGGGGAGGTCAAGGCCGTGGCAACCTCGCCATCTGTTACGCAAACGCGAATCGTCCCGCAGAGGCGCGGGAGCAGGCGCTGCTCGCGATGAAATACGGTGGAGCGCCGCTGTGGCAGCTCAGACGCGTCCTCCAGTACAGCGACAGCCTCCTGGGAAAGCCTGAGGCGACGACGCGGGCAAATAGTCTCCGTGCGGATCAATTGGCTGCCTTGTTTGGCAAATCGCCACCGCAATCGCAAAACACTCTGACTCAGCCCGGGCTCGTCGTTCCTTCCGCCTTGCTAACCGTGGCTCCTGCAAAGCATTAGCAAGTTGATATCGTTTGGTCCGGCCATTGCCCTTCAAGGGGCCAAAGTAAGGCGGAGCCTCGGGCTCCCACCTTTTCAATCACATGGAGAGACAAATGCTCCGCAATCGTAAGGGCTTTACGCTCATCGAGCTGCTGATCGTGGTCGTCATCATCGGCATCTTGGCCGCGATCGCGATCCCGAAGTTCGCCAACACGAAGTCGAAGGCGTA
>JAJKIR010000201.1 GCA_021154325.1 Gemmatimonas sp. | reverse complement strand
GTTCAGCGTGAAGACGCCAACGAGGCGATCCGCGTCGGACACAGGCAGCGGTCGAAAGAGCAGCGAATCGATGAAGCCGAACACGATGCCGTTCACGCCGACGCCGATGCCGAGGGTGAGCGCGACGGCGATGGCGAATCCGGGGCTCCGTCGGATGGCGCGGAGTGCGTAGCGGACGTCGCCGGCGAAGTCGGCGAAGAGCCGCGCTCCACGGCCATCGCGCATTGCCTCGCGATGGTGATCGAGACCGCCGAACGCGACGAGTGCCTGGCGACGCGCCTGGTCGCGCGGGATGCCGGCAGCGGCGAGACGCTCGGTCTCCATCTCGAGGTGGAAGCGGAACTCCTCTTCCATGCGCGATTCGGCGGCGCGGCCGACGAGCGATCGTGCCCGCGCGGCGAGGCCTTTGAGCAAGCTCATATCAGCTCTCCAGGATGAGTGCCATCGTGTCGGCGAATCGCTTCCACTTCTCTACCTCCTCACCAAGCGCGCGGCGCCCCTGAGGGGTGATCTTGTAGAATCGCGCGCGGCGATTGTTCTCCGTGGACTGCCACGAGCTCTCGACGTCGCCGCGATGCTCCAGCCGCTGCAATGCCGGGTAGAGCGAGCCCTGGTTCACGTCGAGGCGGCCGCGCGAGATCTGTTGAATGCGGATGCCGATCCCCCATCCGTGCATCGGCGTGAGCGACAGCGCCTTGAGGACGAGGAGATCGATGCTGCCACGAAGGGCATCCGACTCGGGCGGATGGCGCGCAGGCACGGGTGGGCTCTCCTCTAGAGGTCGAGAAGAGTATTGGAGCGCGACCTCTAGAAGTCAAGAGGAACTGTGGGACGCGGGTCGCGGGTCGCGGGTCGCGGGTCGCGGGTCGGAGGGTAATGAAGAAATCCACTCCAAACGCGCCGCTAGCCACTTCTGCACTGACGGCTCTCGCAGTCGACGACGAGCTGTCAGTTCAAGAGCGGGCAGTGTCGTGCATCCAGTGGTGATAGCCCATCCCGCATCCCGCATCCCGCATCCCGCATCCCGCATCCCGCATCCCGCGTCGAAAGGCCCGCTTGACTGCAGGGGGCCGGCACGTTATATAACTATTTAGTTATACAACTATACGGTTATGCTTATCACCTCTCCGCATCTGGACGCCGCTTTTGCCGCTCTCGCCGATCCTACCCGGCGCGCCATCGTCGCTCGCCTCGCGCTCGGTGAAGCGACGGTGATGGAGCTCGCTCAGCCCTTCGACATGAGTCAGCCGGCGATCTCCAAACACCTCAAGGTCCTCGAGATTGCCGGCCTCATCTCCCGGAGCCGGGACGCGCAGCGGCGGCCGTGCCGATTGGAGCCGCAGGTGCTCGCGGATGCCAGCGGCTGGCTCGACCACTACCGCGACGTCTGGGAGCGGAACTTCCGCCGACTGGACACCCTGCTCGACGAGATGAAGCGCCAGGAAAAAAAATCGTCGGTGCCGAGACGACGCGCGAAGAAGAAATAGCAGACGCTCAATCGCATTCTTCACTTCACCCTGACCCACACTTCCCATGCGCAACACGGGCACACTCAAGGTCACCACGCCGAGCGATCGCGAGATCCGAATGGTCCGCGTCTTCGACGCACCGCGGTCGATGGTCTTCGACGCGTTCACGAAATGCGAGCTCCTCAAACGGTGGTTCGGCCCACAGGGCTTTTCGCTTTCGGTCTGTGAGGGCGAGTTCAAGGCCGGCGGGTGGTGGCGGTTCGTCGTCCGCTCGCCCGACGGCGCTGAGATGGGCATGAACGGCCAGATCCGCGAGATGTCGCGTCCGGAGCGACTCGTCCACGTCGAGAGCTTCGATGATTACCCGGGCGAGGCGCTGGTGACGACGACGTTCGTGGAGGATCGGGGGAAGACGACGGTGACCATCAATCTCGTCTATGAATCGAAGGACGTGCGCGATGCCGTCGTCCGATCCGGGATGGAACACGGTGCCGCAGAATCCTACGACCGCCTTGCGGAGTTCCTCACGTCGAGCGCACAAGCGACCGCGGGCGCCTAACGCGGGACGCGGGACGCGGGACGCGGGACGCGGGACGCGGGAGAACAACTGACACTCCTCACACGCTACCGCCCACTTTTGAACTGATGGCTCTCGTTGTAAAAAGCGAGAGCCGTCAGTGAAAAAGTGGATAGTGGGGAGTGGCAAGTGCTCGCGTCCGCCTGCCCGCGTCCCGTGTCCCACATCCCACGGCCCGCGTGGCGCCGCCGCGCTCCACGATGCATCTTCGATCCGTCCTCGACAACGAGCACTGTGACGGATTTCGTAGAGCGTCTCCGCGCCGCAGTGGGCGGGAGCTATGCCATAGAACGCGAGCTTGGCGGCGGCGGGATGTCCCGCGTCTTCGTCGCCGAGGACAGGGCGCTCGAACGGCCCGTAGTGATCAAGGTGCTGCATCCCGAGCTGGCGGCCGGCGTCAACGTCGACCGCTTCAAGCGCGAGGTGCAGCTCCTCGCCCGGCTCCAGCATCCGCACATCGTGCCGATCCTGAGCGCCGGCGAGGCAGACGGGCTGCCGTATTACGTGATGCCCTTCGTGCGCGGCGAGTCGCTGCGCGCGCGGCTCGAGCGCGGTCCGCTGGCACCTGCGGAGGCGGCGGGGCTGCTGGCAGACGTGGCGAAGGCGCTCGCCGCCGCGCACGCTGAGGGCGTCGTCCACCGTGACATCAAGCCGGACAATATTCTCATCTCGGGCGGCGCGGCGGTCGTCGCCGACTTCGGTATCGCGAAGGCACTCTCCTCGGCGCGGCTGAAGGAAGACGCGGGCACGCTCACTTCACTCGGCACGTCGTTAGGCACACCGGCGTACATGGCACCGGAACAGGTCGCCGGCGACCCGAACGTCGACGCCCGGGCGGACATCTACTCGTTAGGCTGCGTCGCCTACGAGGCGCTAACGGGCGTCTCGCCGTTCGCCGGGAAGACGCCGCAACAGATGCTCGCGGCGCAGGTGATCGAGCCGCCGCCGCCGATCGCGAGCCGGCGCGACGGCATTCCGCCCGCGCTGGCCGCCGTCGTGATGCAGTGCCTCGAGAAGGAGCCGGGCAACCGCCCGCAGAGCGCGACCGAGCTGGCGGCACTCCTCGACATGGGCTCCGCCACCGATCCGCGACTCCCTGCCCTGCCAAGGGCCTCCCGGTCGCGCCGCGGCGCGTGGGTGGCGGCGGCGAGCATTCTCGTCATCGCGCTCGTCGCGTTAGGCGCGTACCGATGGCGCCGCGCCGAGCGCCGCGCCGATCCCGGCATCACCGTGGCGGTGGCGCCGTTCGAGGTGCTCGACCCGCGCCTCGCGCTATGGAAGGAGGGGATGGTCGACGTGCTGTCGCGCAACGTCGACGGCGCGGGGCCCATTCGCGCCGTTTCGCCGAGCGTGGCCGTGAAGCAGTGGGAGGGCCGCGCGGATCGCGCGTCGGCGACGGCGTTCGCGAAGAAGGTCGGCGCGCAGGTCGTGCTCTACGGCCAGCTGCAGTCGATCGGCAACGATCTCGTCGACGCGAAGGTCTGGATCGCGAACGCCGAGGGGGACGCAGCGCCGACCGAGGTCGACGCGCGTGACTCGTCGTCGCGCATGGATCGGATCACGGACTCGTTGAGCGTTCGTGTGCTCTCCGTGCTCGGCCGCGAGCACACCGTAGGCCCGGCGCGGCTTGCCTCGTTAGGCTCGGGCTCCCTGCCGGCGATCAAGGCCTTCCTGCAGGGGGCGCAGTATTTCCGGCGCACGCAGTGGGATTCGGCGGCAGCGTCCTTTCAGGAGGCCGTCACCCTCGACACGAGCTTCGCGATTGCGTACGGCATGCTGGGCCAGGCACTGGGGTGGACGGAAGGGGGCGGCAGCAGCGGGTCCACGGAGGCGTACACGAAGGCCGGCAACCTGCTCCGCCCCGGGATCTCGCCACGCGACTCGCTGCTGATCATGGCGATGAAGCACTACAGCGCCGCGCGCCCAGGCTACGGCCGCGCGAGCGAGCTGCGGCAGGCGTTCGAAGCCGCCGGCGCCGCGGCGAATCGATATCCGAATGACGCGCATGTGCTCTATGCGTATGCCGACGTGCGCTACCACGGCGATCCGACGATCACCGACGACGAAGCGGCGCGGCTCTTCGACCGCGCCGTCGAGGCGGATTCGGACTTCGCGCCGGCGTGGGTGCACGCGGTGGAGCTCTCCTTCCGGCGCGGCGCGGAGGTTGGCCGGCGGTACACGGCCTCCTATCTGGCCCGTAGCTCGCGCGACGCCGAGGCGCGCGGGCTCGAGGTCGCGGCGCGCCTCGCTGATCCCGCGCTGCGGGCACGGGAGCGCTCCGCGATCATCGATTCGATGACGCCAGACGTGGCTCGTCGCGCGCTGCCAGCGCTGTACCAGCTTGCTGACAGCGCCGAGACCGCGGTGCTCGTGACGCGCGCGATGCTGCGCAAGGCTACTCCCGAGACGCGGCGCAACCTGACGAACGCCGTCGTCGCGGCCCTCTCGATGCGCGGTCACGTGTCCGAGGCTTGGGCGCTCGCGATCGAGAATCGCAGCTATATCGCGGGCGAGATCGCCGGGCTCGCCCTCGTCCCTCCCGACAGTGCCGTCCGCATCGTTAGGCCCTGGCTCGACCGGCGAGACGACGCGTCGCTCGTGCCGATTCCGGTGTTGGCTCTGACGCATGACAGCGTCACGCTGCTCCAGACGGCCGCGAAGATCGACTCGATGGCGACGAAGGTGCCACCAGGCCAGCGCGGACTCGTCCTCTACTTCACGTCGATCGCCCGGGCGTATGCCGCGCTGGCGAACAACGATACCGCCACGGCGATCAAGCGCTTCGAGGCTCTGCCCGACAGCATCGTGACGGTTCCGCTCGATCAGTTCAATCATGCGCGGCTCGTCGCGCGGCAGGACCCGCGCCGCGCGCTGAAGCTGCTCCAGACGAAAAGCACGACCGATCTCCTCACCGTTGCCCGCGCCCTGGAGGAGGCGCGGCTGGCCGAGCGGCTGGGTCAGCGACAGCTAGCCGTCGAACGCTATGCGCGCGTCGCCGATCTCTGGCGGAATGCCGACGCGCCACAGCTGCGTGATGCTCGCGACGAAGCGCACGCCGCGCTCCAGCGGCTGGACGCCGATGGCCGGCTGCGAGGCGAGCTCACGGGCCGATAAGTCTGCGAGTCACCACTGGCGAACGGCCGGAAAAGCTGCAGCATTCACCATGTTCGCGACGCCGTCACTCGCACGACTGGAACTGGGGAGGCTGACATGTTTCTCGGACTCGCGCTCGTACTCTTCGTCATCTGGATTCTGTGCCTGCTCGTTTTCAAGATCACCATGGCGGGGATTCATCTCCTCATCATCATCGCGGTGATCGCGTTCATCGTGCACTTCGTGCGGGGGCGCTCGGCACCAACGCCTTAGGGAGACTTCTTGTCGGCGGGACTCGACGAGCTTTCTGAGCTATCGGTACCCGCGCTTGAGCAGGAACTGGCCGGCCTTGGGATAGTACCGGCGGTCCGGGAGCTCCCAGCCGAGTGTGTCGGCGAGGCGGTCGTAGGTGTTGAAGAGGAAGGCGACGTAAAAAGCGTCGACGACGGCCTCGCGACTCACGCCCGTCGCGAGCACTGGCCGCACGTCGGCGGCGGAGAGCGCGTCCGGGGTGAGCGTGAACTTCTCGAGCAGCGCCAGCGTCGCGCGGAGCGTCTCGTCGATCTTTGCCGTCTTGTAGTCGGCGAGCACCTGCTGCATGGTGTCGTCGCCGAGTGCCGCCTCCGCGACCGCGGAGTGAGCGCACGTTCAGAAGACGCACTGGTTGAGTCGCGACACTAACGCCGCGAACATCTCGCGCTCACCGACGGACCATGCCGACGGGCCGCGCATCACCTGCTGCGTGAGCTCGGAGAAGTGATGTCCGAAAAAGCTCTTTCGGTAGAGCAGCGTGCGAACGACGCCCGGAGCATGGCCGGCGAAGAGACGCATAGCCGCCAGCTTGAGCTTGTCGGGGAGTGGATGTCCGCGATGGACCTTGGCGAGTCTCATAGTGTGGCTATGCCTGGGCGAGCGCGTCGAGACCGGCCATCAGCCGCTTGCGAGACGCGCCCAGCGCGGCGCTGACGATGATCTCGAAGAGCTTGTCGTCACCGT
>JAJKIR010000200.1 GCA_021154325.1 Gemmatimonas sp. | reverse complement strand
CGGCGCAGCTGAGCGTCGGTGAGAAGTGGCAGCTGCGGCAGCACCGGCAGCCGCCCGTCGAACCCCGCGATCTCCGACCCGTGCGCGCGCATCCACCGAATCAATCCCAGCATCACGCGCGCGTTCGCGCGCCCATGCGGCGTCGCGTCGCCGATGTTCGGATGCACGATCGCCGACATCACCATCTTCGGTCGCGCAGCGAAGGCGATCTCCGAGAGCTTCGCGCGAAACTCGCGGTCCTCTGGAGTCAGCCGCGGATCCAGCGCGTCGTCGATCGCGTGACGACCCTCGTGCGCGATGATCGAGCTCTCGCGAAGCAGCCGCGTGGCCACGCGCACGAACTCGCGGCCGAGGACGGAATCGGGAGTGCCGGCGTGGCGGAGCGAATCGAGTAGTGCATCGCGGCCGTCGCGGTGCAGCCGGCTCGCGACGCCCGGCAGGTACGCGATGGAATCGGCGCGCGCGATCGCCCAGTCGGCGATGCTGTCTGTTTCGATGTTCCGGATCTCGCCAGCTCGCCGCGCGGGATCCGCGCTCACCCAGAGGCTCAAGGCGTGCTCGACGAAGATCGGCCGCACCTGGACGATCGTGTCGCGTCGTTGCCAGCCGCCGTGGCCGCCGGCGTCGTCCCACGCCCAGCTCTGGAGGCCATTCGTGATCATCCCGTCCAGCACGACGAAGGTCACGCGTGTCGTCTTGCCGTACTGCGTCACCGTCCGTCGCGCGTCGCCGACGACGTGGCCCAGGTGCATGTCGTAATAGCCGCCGGTGATCCCGAGCTGGACGAGCGCTCCGAAGCGGCGCCCGAGCTCCACGTCGGCCGCGGCCGGATAGAATCGTGGGGGCGTACCGTTCCACGTTAGGCGGGGCCAGAGATCGTGCTCGGCGCGGATCGCCAGCCGGGTGAGCACGTCGGGCCGCTCGCCGGCGACGAGTGTGCGGCGATAGTAATCGTTCGCCTCACGTGCGATGCGGCGGCAGTACTTCGCGTAGTCGAGGAAGTCATTGCCGGGCGGCGCGACGAGTCCCGCGGCATCGTAGAAGCGCACGCGGCCCAGCATGGTCCCCAATTGCGCCTGCTCCGCGCGCGACGCACGCTCGGGATGCCAGGCGGCGAGCAGTGGTCGGAGCTGCGCCAGAGCCGCCGGGATCGGCGAGTTCATCGACGCACCTCCGGCGTCGATGAGATAATACGAATCGAGCGCCTCGGTCGCGGCAGCGCCATCGCCCGCGACAAGCGATGCAAGCAACAACTGGTGCGCTTCCTCGATGCGACCCGGCGTCTGCCTCACGAGCGAGCGCAATGCGCGAACGGCCGCTTCCGCAGTCGTATCTGAGCCGGGGGTCGGTCCACTGTCGTCGCCGTCGAGTCGCGCCGCGAGCGCGGCCTCCGTCACGGCGTGTCCCATCTGCAGGATCGCTCCGCGCGTGTCGATGTCGTCCGTGGACGACCGCCGCGCGCGGTCGGCGAGCTCGAACGCCTGCCGATAGCGCGCCTCGGCTGTCGCGAGACGCGCGAGCTCGATCAGTGTTGCCGCCGTGTCGGCGCCGGTCGCGAGCGCGTTCCCGAAATGGGTGCGCGCCTCGCCGTTCTCCCTGTAGAATCGCCAGTCGATGACGCCGAGCATTCGCTCGGCCGCCGCGCGCCGCGCCGGAGCGCTGTCCCGCGCCGCCTCACGAAACGCGGCGACCGCGGACGTGATCTCCTGCCGCTGCAGCGCCGCTTCTCCGCGCATGACGAGTGAGACGCGCTGGCGCGAGTACTGTGCGTGCAGCGCGCACGGGAGCAACAGCAATAGAAGCGGACGAACGCGCAAGGATGCCCAGTGTGAACGTGGGGTGGGTGCTGGAGCTCGCTCGTGACCCTTCAACCGTAACTCCTGGTACACGCCCTCTTCAACTTTCGAGAAGAGCGCCCAGCTTCTCGTCCTCTCCCGCCTCCATTCGGTAGACGTGCTCGGGACCCGGAAAGCTCCGCGCCCGCACCTCCGCCGCATAACGAGTAACGGCGTCCACCATCGACGCCTTGAGCTCGGCGTATCGCTTCACATAGCGCGGCACATGCTCGTCGTACAGGCCGACGAGATCGTGAAGGACGAGCACCTGCCCATCGGTCGCCGGTCCGGCGCCGATACCGATGACGGGAGCTCGAACGCGCTCCGTCACCGCGCGCGCGACCGGCGCCGGCATCGCCTCGGCCACGATCGCGAAGCAGCCAACCGCGTCGAGCGCTTGTGCGGAGGCAATGATCTCGCGCGCGCCTTCGGCTGTCCGGCCGTGCACACGAAATCCTTCCCGATCTCCGGTCTGTTGCGGCGTGAGTCCCACGTGGCCCATCACCGGGATCCCGGCCGCAATCACCGCACGCGCGCGCTCCACCGTGGCGCCGCCACCCTCCATCTTCACCGCGTCGCACCCCGCATCCACGAATCGGCGCGCCGTCGCCACCGCTAGCTCGTTCGTGCTCTCGTAGCTCCCGAACGGGAGATCGCCCACGAGGATGGAGGCCGGCGCTCCGCGACGGGCCGCGCGCGTGAGCATCAGCATCTCGTCGACGCTCACGAGTCGCGTCGTCGGATATCCCAACACCACCATTGCAGCCGAGTCTCCGACGAGGACGAGATCGACGCCGGCGCGCTCGACGACCTGCGCGGTGGCGAAATCATACGCCGTGACCATCACGATCGGCTCGGCGCTCCCCTTCATCGACCGGATGCCGTCGATCGTTAGGCGGCGACGCGCCGCGGGCGATTCCCCCGCCGTCACGGCACGTCGACGAGCTGGTTGTCGATCAGACGGACGCCGCCAACTTTTGCCGCCACGGCCAGCAACACCTCGCCCGAGAGGGTGCGGAGGGGCACGAGCGCCTCCGCGGACACCACCGCGAAGTACTCCGGCTCGACGCGAAACATCTTCATCTCCTCACGGCCCCGCTGCTCCACCTTCGATGCGTCCCGTTCGCCGCGTGCGATTGCCGCCGCCGCCGCGTCCAGGCCGTGCTTGAGCGCGAGCGCCTGCGCGCGCGCCGTCGCCGAGAGACGCACGTTCCGGCTCGACATCGCGAGGCCGTCCGGCTCGCGCAGCGTCGGGCAGATCTCGATCCGCACCGGAAAGTCGAGGTCGCGCACCATCCGCCGGATGACGAGCGCCTGCTGCGCGTCCTTCTGGCCGAAGTAGGCGATGCCCGGCTGCACGATGTTGAGCAACTTCGCAACGACGGTCGCCACGCCGCGGAAATGTCCCGGTCCGCGCGACTCGCCCTCGAGCCGCTCGCTCACCCCGCCGACGACGACGCTCGTCGTCGCGTCGTGTCGATACATCTCGCTGGCGCCGGGCGCGAAGAGGAGGTCGACGCCCGCGCTCTGTGCCATGGCCGCGTCGCGCGTCTCGTCACGCGGATAGGCCTCGAGATCCGCGGGGTCGTTGAATTGGGTTGGGTTCACGAAGAGCGAGACGACGACGACGTCAGAGGCCTCACGCGCGCGGCGCATCAGCGAGAGATGTCCCTCGTGGAAGTAGCCCATCGTCGGCACGAGGCCGATGCGCGCGCCCTCCCGGCGCCGCGGCTCGAGGGCGCCGCGCAGCTCGTCGATCGTCCGGACGATGCGCATCGTCACTCGTTAGGCGCGAGTGCGTCGCGAGTGAGCGCGCGCGTCGCCGTCGCCAGCGCGTCCCAGAGCGGCAGCAGCTCCGGCGCCCGCGCCGCGACCGCCCCACGCTGGCGTTCGGCTGTCGCATGGTCCCCGCGCGCGATTGGACCGGTGAGCGCCTTCGCCGCCCCGAGCCGGGCCCAGTTCTCGACCGCGGTCCTGACGAGGGGGACGAAGAGCGCGCGGTCCACCCCAGCCACCTTGCCGAGGCGCTCCGCGGCGCCCTCGAGCGTCACGAGGTAGTTCGACGCCATCGACGCCGCGGCATGATACGCCGGCCGATCGGCGTCCGAGACCCGGAACGGCTTCATCCGGAGCTGTTCGGCGAGCGCGACCGATACCGAGAGCGCTCGCTCGGTGCTGCCCGCGACGGCGCACCCGGCGCCCGCGAACGACACCGAAGCCCCGCCGGCGACGGTCATCAACGGGTGCATCGAGAACGCCTCGTGCGGCTCGAGTGGCGCGAGCGTCGACAGCCCGGAACAGTGGCCTACGAGCCGACGCGGGCGACGGGCGATTGCCTGAGCCGCGGCTGCGATGGCGCCGTCGGGAACGCAGAGCAGGACGATTTCGGCGTCCTTCCCGTCCGCACCCCGCCCCAATGGACCGATCACGCGCAGCTCGGCCCCGCGCATGGCGTCGGCCAGGGCTCGCCCCAACCGCCCAGCGCCCACGATTGCCACGCCCGCGCCCGTCAGCAAATCGTTCATGCGGAGCAAGATAGTGGTGGCTGGTGGTTGGTGGCTGCGGGTAGCGGGTAGAGAGCAGAGAGCAGAGAGCAGAGAGCAGAGAGCAGAGGGTGAACTGCACACCATTACGCTCTACTCTCTACTCTCTACCGCCACCCGCAGCCCCTCCTGCCGCAGGGAGCGCACGCCATTGGCGCGCGCGACTCCAAATAAGCTTCACTGCTGTTCGCTACGCGAACAGCAGGTTCCCTCAAACGCGCGCTACGCGCGCGCTTGAGGGAACCATGCACCGAGCCATAGGTTATCACGTACCCGGCTCACCCACCGGCGCCCCCAACCTCCTAGCTGTGCTCAAGCGTCTCCTCCTTTCATTGATCCTCGTAGCGCTCGCGACCGTTCCGGCCGCGGCGCAGAATCCCACGCCGCCAGCCGCGGCCGCGCCCGCAGCGGGAGTGGCCGTGATTCGCGGAGCGATCATCGACAGTCTGCACGACACTCTCCTTCGCGGCGCGCTCGTCAGGATCGAGAACACGACGCGCGAAGCCTTCACGGACTCTCTCGGCGCGTACCAGATCGACAGCGTGCCGACGGGGATGCACCGATTGGTGGTGATTCATCCACTGCTCGACACCATTGGCATCTCGCTCGTGACGCCGCCGCTGAACTTCGCCGCCGGCCAGACGCGCGTCATCGATCTCGCGATTCCGTCCGGTGAGACGCTGGTGTCGCTCTTCTGCACTCCGGCGCGCCGAGCCCTCGGCCCCGCCGCGCTGGTCGGGTTCGTTCGTGATGCGGACACCGAGGGCGCCGCGCAGGGCGCCAAGGTCTCACTGCTCTACTACGAGTCGGATCCGCTCGGGCTCAAGAAGACGCCGCGTGTGCGTGAGCAACAGATCGGCCCCGACGGACGGTACCGCATCTGCGGACTGCCGCCGACGATGAGCGGCAAGCTCCAGGTCTTCCGGAACGGCATCCAGACTGGCGAGGTCCCGGTGGACATCGGCGGATCGGGCAACACCGACCAGCTGCTGGCGATGCGCAGCATGAGCATCTCCTCATCGGTTCAGGTCGTCGCCGCCGCGTCGAGCGACACTGGCGCGAAGACGCCGGCGCTCATGCGCGGCAAGGCGCGCGTCAGCGGCCGCGTGCTCAACAAGTACGGCCAGCCGATCGCCGGCGCGCGCGTCGAGCTCCAGAACAGCGGCTCGGCGACCAAGACCCGCGCCAACGGCGAGTTCACTCTCGACAGCTTGCCCTCCGGGACGCAGACGCTCGAGGTGCGACAGCTCGGATTCTCCCCCACCGAGGTCGCCGTCGAGCTGTCGTCGGGGTCCCCCCAGAGCGTGACGGTGAAGATGGCGGATTACGTCCCCGTTCTGAGCGAGATGCGCGTCACCGCGCAGCGCGAGCGTGGGCTGAACGACGTCGGCTTCGCTGACCGCAAGAAGAGCGGCATGGGGTACTACCTCGACGCCGATGCGATCAAGATGCGGCAGACGACGCAGTTCAGTGACATGCTGCGCACGGTGCCCGGAATTCGCGTCCAACCCGCCGGGAACGGGACGAACGTCGTCACCAGCTCGCGCAATCCAACTGGCGGCTGTGTGACCTTCTACGTCGACGGCTCGCCCTGGCAGCAGATGACGCCCGGAGATCTCGACACGTACGTACGACCGGAAGAGGTCGCGGCGCTCGAGGTCTACAACGGCTCGACGACCCCCCCTCAGTTCCAGATGGCAGGCCAGAGCGGTTGCACCACGGTCGTGATCTGGACGGAGCGGAGGATCAACCGCAAACGCTGACTGGTCGTAGACCGAGACCTCAGATCTAAGTTCTGAGATCAGTCCTTTTCGATGCGCCGGATCGGCATCTCACCCGGTACCGCGAGTCCAGAATCGAGACCTCGGCCTCGAGATGACAGACGTGAGATCGAGATGTTTGCATCTCAAGTCTGAGATCTCGAAGCTGCCGTCTCGAAGCTGGACTCGCTGTCGTGGGTGAGATGCCCGTCAGCCGCTCCGAAAGAGATTGATCTGAGCTCTCAGAGCTGAGATCTCAGTCTCAAAATCCTCTCCCGAACGACGAGCCATGACCAAGCCCCGCTCACCCGATCCGGATTTCGAGGCTCGCGTTCGCCACAGCTTCGCCGAGCAGCGGGCGATGGCGCTCCTTGGCGCCTCGTTAGGCGCCGTCGCGCCGGGAGAGATCGACGTCATCCTCCCCTTTCGTGACGACCTCACCCAGCAGGACGGCTTTCTCCACGCCGGGATCGTCGCGGCCGTCGCGGATAGCGCGTGTGGCTACGCCGCGCATTCACTGATGCCGGCCGCGGCGCGAGTGCTCAGCATCGAGTTCAAGCTGAACCTCCTCGCCCCCGCCGTCGGCGAGCGACTCGAGGCCCGCGGGCGCGTGATTCGCGCCGGCCGCACCATCACCGTTTGCCGAGCCGACGTCGTGGCGGTCACCGGCGCGACGGAGAAGCTTGTCGCGACGATGACCGGTACGATGATGACCGTGATCTGACGGACGTCAGGCGTTCCCTCAGTCCTCGTTGTTCTCCCGCGCCTCGATCTCGGCGTCGGTCACTTCATTGATCTCGTCGAGCGGCTCGCCGCCCTGCTCCGCGATCCGCTGCCGCTCGCGCGTCTGCTCACGTTCCGTGTTCGCGATGTTCGCGCCGGCGAAGCTCCGCCCGCGCATCACGTCCTTGCCGCGAGTCGACTCCTCCTCCGAGGAATCGCCCTTGCTGCTCGCCCGAGATGGGTCGTTCATTGGCTCACGATCGGTCATTGCCCCGGTCTCCAGTCTGTGTCTGAGGAATGCGCTCACTACCACGACACGACCGGCAGCAACCGTTCCACGAAGCCTCCGCAACCCGCGCCGTGGCGCGCGCCCTGCCCAGTCAGCTTGAGTGAATGCTCCACTCGAACGACCATCGACTGGTCTCGCCCGCCCATGGTGGCGTCAACGCTGGTTGACGATCCTCGCGGGCTATTCGTTCGCGTTCCTCATCGGAATGGCGTTCGCGGCGTGGGCAGAGCGATTCGGGGATTGGCAGCACGGTACCGGCTGGGAACGGTCGCTCCTGCTCTGGACCCAGGCGCACAAGCCACCGCAATGGCTTGACTCGCTGATCTACGCCTCTCCATGGCTCGGCACCAACATTACTCTGATTCCTGGCGTGTTGCTCTGCGTATGGTGGCTCTGGGCTCGCGCGAAACGACCACATTTTGCGGTGCGCCTGCTGATCGTCCAGATCGGGAGCTACGTCCTCAATCCGGCGCTCAAGGCGCTCTACGATCGGCCCCGCCCTGATCTCTTTCCGCGCCGCGGCTGGTATGGATGGTCTTCATACCCGAGCGGCCACGCGATCGCGAGCATCTCCGTCCTCTTCACCCTCGCGGCGATCCTGTATCGCGAGCGTGGCTGGACCTGGCCCTACTGGGTCCTGGTCCCCATCTCCCTCATGAGCCTGTATTCACGGATCTACCTCGGCGTCCACTGGCCGATCGATGTCCTCGCTGGCGCCGTGGTCGGGATCGTCTGGCTGCTGATGACGTCCGTCGCTTTTAGGGAGGACCATGCTCGGGGCGGGACGAGGGACGCGGGGTGAGGGACGCGAGGCGCGGGGCGCGGGGCGCGGGGCGCGGG
>JAJKIR010000199.1 GCA_021154325.1 Gemmatimonas sp. | reverse complement strand
GGCTGCAGCGTCAGCATTCGATCAACACCTTCGCTCATTTCTATTACCGAGTCAAAAGAAGGCCGCTGAAACCACTGACACGACGCTGAGACCACTGACGTGCTCCTCAGCAGTGACGCCTCCACTCACCAGTGAAGCATCCAGCCGACGGTGCATGTTTGGAAGGCTGTTGGTTCGCGAATGCCGCGAATAGGAAGCGAATCCAACCTCGCGCATCCGCGCATCAGATTCTCACCCAAGCATCTGCAACGACCGCTCGACAGACCGTTACGCCAGTAGGTTGGATTCGCTGAAAATTCGCGGCATTCGCGTCCTAGAACCCTGGGCTCTCCTGATGCTTTGAACAAGCCAACACACCACAACGAGCTGCTCTCACTGCGAGGAGCTGTCATGGTTTCAGTGCAGTGTCAGTGGTATCAGGGGCCATCGCCGTGCTTCGGGCCCACACACTAAGGCAGCATCTGGGTATTGCTGACGAACGCGAGCCGCTTCCCGTCCGGCGACCAGCTCGGGACGTTGATCGTGCCCTGCCCGCCATAGAGATAGGCAATCACTCGCGCCGGACCACCGCTTGTCGGCATCAAACGCAGGAGCACGTGCTTGTAGAACGGATGATCGTCGGCCGCGACTTCGGGCGGCGGCGGGAATGAGATGAACGCGATCCACCGGCCATCCGGCGAGAGATGCGGAAACCAGTTGTTGAAGCCGTCGGTCGTCAGCTGCTGCTGGTCGCTGCCGTCTGGTCGCATCCGCCAGAGCTGCATCCGGCCGGTCCGCGCCGAGTTGAAGTAGATGTACCGCCCGTCCGGCGAGTACTCCGGCCCGTCGTCGAGCCCCGGCGTACTCGTTAGGCGCACCTCCTCGCCGCCCAGGGCCGGAATCTTGTAGACGTCGAAATCGCCATTCCGCTGTCCGGTGAAGACAAGCCAGCGCCCGTCGGGCGACCAGCCGTGGAGATAGGACGGTCCGCGTGCCGTGATCCGCCGCGGCGTACCGCCCGTGATCGGCACCGTGTACACGATGGAAGCGCCGCTGTCCTCGGGCGCGTGATTGCTGATCCCGAGCATCCGCCCGTCGAACGAGAGGACGTGGTCGTTGTTGTTGCGTGTCGCGAGTCCGGTGTTGATGGCTGTCTCGGCGCCGGACGCGACGTCGAACGAATAGAGCTTCCCCTCCTGCACGTAGATCAGCGCCTTGCCATCGGGCGTCCAGTTCGGCGCCTGGAACGATCCGCGGTACCGATGCACGATCGTGGCATTGCCGCTCGCCACGTCGAGAATCTCGAGATTGCTGCCGAGGTAGTCGCGATAGGGAACGAGCGTCGGGCCCGCGGGGACGGTGATGCGTACGTTGGCGAACGTCGCGCGCTCGACGACGGCATCGTTATGCGCGCAGACGAACAGGCCCACGTACACAGTGTCGGGAAGGGCCACGCCAGTCAGGGTCTGCGACGCGAGCGTGTCCCCAAACTGCGCGACCGACAGGATGTACGCGCCGTCGCGCCGCTCGAGCTGCACCACCGCATCCGCGTTAGGCAGGCTGTCGCGTGACTTCTCCTCCTCGGTAATCGCCCCTGCCGTCCGGCGAAACTGCAGTGACATCAACCCGTTGCCATGCAGCGCGGCGGTGACATGTGGGCTCTGTGCGTCCAGCGACGGACGGATCGTCCAGCCCAGCTTCCGGTGCGGATCGCCGCGCGGGCCGAGAAAGCGCGCACGCGTCGAGAGGATGAAGTTGCCAGTCAGACGCTTCCAGACGAAATGGAAATCGTCGTGGTCGGCCCACATGTTCTGGCCGGATCCGGAGATCGTGTACGTCTGGCTCCGCGCTTCGTACGTCGCGCCGCCCGGCCGCGCGCGTCCGACATCGGTCTGTCCGTCGAAGACGCCGATCGCCCCCGGTCCCTCGTGCCTCGCGTCTCCCCTGCTCGCATCAGCCGCGGCTCCCGCCACGATCGCTTGCGCCACCGCGAGCTGCAGCGGCCCGAGGTCAGGAAAATACCCCCGCGCGTCGGTGCCCATGTTCTGGCGATTCGTGAGGAGCACGATGGACAGCCCGTACTTCGGCACGCCGAGCACGTACGTGCCCGTGAAGCCCGTATGGCTGAAGCTTCCCTCGGGCAAACCGTTAGGCGACATCCAGCCGAGGAAGTTCGCGTACCGATCGCGAGTGAAAAACCGATCGATCGCACTCGAGCTGATGAACTGCCGGCCGGCCGTGCGCCCGTGCGCCACGAGGAGATCCAGCAGCACTCGGAGATCGAGCGCTGTGGAGAACAATCCCGCATGGCCGGCGACGCCATTGTTCGCGTACCACGCATTGCCATCGTTCGTCTCGCCAACGAGGACGTACTGGCGCCAGCCATTCCACGCCGTTGGATCGCCGAGATAGCGATACCCGAAGGTCGAGTCGTACACCATGTGATGCTCGTAGCCGTTGCCCTGCTCCGTCGCCGCGAAATCGGTGAAGCCATGCCGCTTTGGTGAGTAAGTTGTAAACCGGATGCCGAGCGGCGCGTAGATGGAGTCGGCGACGAACCGATCCAGCGGCTGACGCGTCACGTGCTCCACGATGTAGCCGAGGAGCATGAAGCCGAGGTCGCTGTAGTGTCTCCCCTCGCCGACGCCCCACTCGAGCGGCATCCGCCGGATCACGTCGTAGGTCTCGTGCTCGTTCGACGCGTGATAGTAGAGGGGCTGCCACTGCACGAGCCCCGCCGAGTGCGTCAGCAGATGTCGGACGGTGATGCTGTCGAGGTGCACGCCCCGAAAGTCGGGCAGATACCGATAGACAGGTGCGTCGACATCGATGCGGCCGTGGCTCGCGAGCCGCATCAGCGCCATCGTCGTCGCCATCACCTTCGTCACCGACGCGAGATCGAAGAGCGTCGTCGCGTGCATCGGCCGCGGATTCGTTAGGCGCTGACCCTTGAAGTCCTCGAGCTCGGCCCAGCCGAAGACGCCCTGGTGCACGAGCATTCCGTTCTGCGACACGACCAGCACCGCGCCGGGAAAGGTGTGCCCGACGGCGGCGGCAACGAGCGAATCAGCGGTCGAGAAACCGCGATTCAGTGCCTCGCCAATGGATCCGCGTGCGCGCTGAGAATCCGTTTGCGCCGACGTCGTGCTGCTGCCGAGGGCGATCGCCAGCGCGAGAAGAGCCAACCTGTGCATCGATGCTTCGCTGCCAGAGGGTGTGCGATGACCGGCAGCTGTATTGTAGTCAATTATCTCCCGCCGGCGATGGCGTCGAAGCGCACCACGTACACGTTGCGCGTTGTTCGGCCTTCTACGGTCGACGCGCGTGTGAAGTAGAGATACCTGCCGTCGCGCGAGACGAATGGACAGAACTCGGTAGCGCTGGTGTTAACCAGATCGCCAAGATTATGCGGCGCCGTCCACGATTCGCCCTTTCGCCAGCTGATGTACAGATCAACGCCGCCGCGCCCTTCGGGACGGATCGCGCCGAAGACCACGTATCGCTCGTCGGCATCGACGAAGAGATTCGAGGCGCCGGAGTCGGCGTTGATCACCGCGTCGAGAGGCTCGGGCGACCCGAAGCCACCGTTCGGTAGCGACTCCGCGCGGTATACGAGTCGCCGCCGCGGTCGCGAGCGGAAGCTGTCGAAGTAGAGCACACCACGACGCGTGATGCTCGGATAGTAGTCGTGGTCCTCTCCGTTCACGGCACCGGCGACGTGGACCGGGGCCGACCATGCCGATCCCTCTCGCTCGACATACCACGTGTCCGCCGCATTCATCGTGTCCGCAGCCGTCGGTCCGGTCGGACGCCACGACGAGAAGAAGAGCCGCCGGCCGTCCGGACTGAACGAGGGGTCGAGGTCGCGAAACGTTCCGGAGAACGGAAGCACGACCGGAGCCGACCAACTCCCATCGATCCACGTCGACGACATCAGGATCATGCGCGGCGGTGCAAACTTCGTGAAGACGACGCTGCGACCGTCCGGCGTGAAGGTGGAAGAAAATACATCGCCGGTCGAAACGATCCCCGGCGCGAAGATCACCGCGGATTGGCCCACGGAGGGCAGGCCGGGCAGCTCCAACGATTGCGCATGACGACCGGCACCAACGCATCCGGCGCCGCCGACCGAGAGGATCACACACACGAAGAGTCGCATGACGACAATCTGAAAGTCGTACCGCGCTCCACCATCGACCGGACGGAAATTGACCGAAGTCTTACATCGTCATGGCTCGCTGCGTTACCCTATCGTTCCCTCGATTGGATACCCATGCCGCGTCTCGCTCTCGCCCTCGTCCTCGCCGCGCTACCAGTAGCGAACGGAATCGCGCAACGCTCGGCAACGGCCGACGTCGTTCTCGTGAATGGCCGAGTCCTCGACCCGGAGACAAATCTCGATGCCGTGCGCGCCGTCGCCATCCGCGCCGGGAAGATCGTCTCCATCACGGCATCGGTACCGGCCGCTCGTGACACGATCGACGTCCGCGGTTTGGTCGTCGCGCCAGGATTCATCGACCTCCACTCGCACGGTCAGGACTCGGTGAACTACGGCTTCCTCGCGCGCGATGGCGTCACCACCGCGCTCGAGCTGGAGCTCGGGACATATCCGATCGCGCCCTGGTACGCGAAGCGCGAGGGCAAGTCGCTGATCAACTTCGGCGCGTCCGCTAGTCATCCGGGAGCGCGCCGCGCGATGCTCGACGGCGACTCCACGGCAGAGGGGGCCGACGTGATCGGCGCGACGGGCGCATTCGTGCGGTCGCCCATCGCCGCGGCGCGGCTGCCCGAGCTCGAGCGACGGCTCGAGGTCGCGCTCGACGACGGCGCGTTAGGCATCGGCATGGGAATCAACTACACGCCGGCCGCGACACGTGAGGAGATCTTCCACAGCTTTCGCGTCGCGGCGCGCCACCATGCGCCGATCTTCGTTCACCTGCGCTCGGCGGGACTCGTCGAGAACGCGGGCGGAATCGCCGGCGTGCAGGAGGTGCTTGCCGACGCAGCCGCGACCGGCGCGCCGCTCCATGTCGTCCATGTGACGAGCATGGGTCTCGCCGCCACGCCGGCGCTGCTCGATCTCATCGACGGTGCGCGCGCCCGTGGACTCGACGTCACCACCGAGGCGTACCCGTACACCGCCGGCGCGACGATGCTGCAGAGCGCGATCTTCGATCCCGGCTTCCAGGAGCGGATGGGGATCGACTACAAGGACATCCTCTGGACCGCCACCGGCGAGCGCCTGACGGCGGAGAGCTTCGACCGCTACCGGAAGCAGGGCGGCCTCGCCGTGATCTTCATGATCCCCGAGAGCGCGGCCGATCAGGCGTACCGCGACGCACCGGTGATGGTCGCGAGCGACGGAGGTTTCCAATTTGCTAATGGCCAGCCGATCGGTCATCCGCGCAGCGCGGGCACCCACGCGCGCGTGCTGGGGCGATTCGTGCGCGAGCGGAAGGTGATCTCGCTCATGGACGCGGTGCGAAAGATGACGCTGCTTCCAGCGCGACGACTCGAGCGCGTCGACCCGAACATGAAGCACAAGGGCCGCGTCCAGGCCGGCGCCGACGCCGATCTCGTCGTCTTCGACCCCGCGACGGTGATCGACCGATCGACTTTCGAGCGGCCGGCTCAATACTCAGGGGGAATCGTTCACGTGCTCGTGAACGGGACCTTCGTCGTGCGCGATTCGACCCTGGTGAGCGGAGTCGCGCCGGGAAAGGCGGTGCGCGGGCCGGTGAGTCGAAAGCCGCCTCCTCGGGCCGACTCGTTAGGCGAGCGATGAATCGGCGACCTGGGCGGTCACGCCATCACGTCGCACGCCCAGTCGCCGGAGCGTGATCACGGCGATGATGAAGCCGAGAAAACCGCACACCAGCGTGCGATAGAACTCGTCGACCCGAAATGGCGTGAACCAGCCGACGAGGCCACCGCCAATCGTACCGACCGTCGTCCAGAGCATGGCGCGGCCGAGCGGGACTCGTCGCATCAGCAGCCATCCCGCGGCCGGAAGCAGCACCGCGCCGAGGGGCGCCCCCAGGGTGGCGCCGAATCCAATCAGGTCGAGGTCGAGCGCTTCCCGGGGTCCCAGGCTGATCGCGGTCACGAGGAGCGCGACGAGTGCCCCGGCTACGGCCCCAGCAACGCCCCCAAAGGCGACCAGGCCGGCGGTTACGGCGAGAATTCGGCGTGCACGTCCCATCTGAAGGGGTCGGGAAAGGGGTCTGCTGGCGCGGAGGCGCGCCATGCAGTCCGCCGTACGTCACCGGCTCGCGGACCGTTTCTCGCTATACTACAGACCAGCCCGCGGCCCGAATGGGGCACACGGGTTACCCTCCGGGGTACATTTGCATGTTGACCCGGCCCGCCCCCGAGCTTATGCTCGCGTTCGGTGACCTTTCCTGTGTTCGGACCGTCAGATCGACGTCCAGGCTGGGCAGCACGTTTACTTCACTAGCATCACGTTTTGTCTCGACAACTTTACGACTCGCCCTACCGCGACGACGGGCCCCCGCAAAATCATCGCTCCAGCAGCACTCCGAGCAGTACGTCGCATCATCATAATCGAGCCGGTGGCAGTGGCCCGCGATCAGTCCGGGCTCACCATGAAGTGCTCGACTCCGCCTCCGATCGCCCCCGCTCTCGACGACGGCGCGGCGCGGGACGCGGGAAGCAAGGCGCCAAACGCGGCGCATCGCATCGCCCCCTCCAGCTCACCTCGCACCCCACGGGACGCGTCGCGTACGCTGAAACACGGCGATGGCTTCTCCAGCAGCATGGTCCCGTCTGTGCCTACTGCGGTGACCGGTTCGCGGAAGCCACGATGACGCTCGACCACGTGGCGCCCCGCCGCGGTCAGACCGCCTACGATCGGCGCGACAATCTCGTCCTGGCATGCAAGACCTGCAATGCGGCCAAGCGAGATCTCGCGCCGATCGCTTTTCTGCTCGCCCGCCGGAGCCGCGCGACCCACCTGCTTCGCTACGGCTCGCATCTGAGCCCGATGCTCGTGGAGCTCGCCCGCTCACTCGCGCCGGAAGAGCCCGAAGAGTCGCCCTACCGCGACTAGCGCGGGGCGCGGGGCGCGGGAGGCGGGATGCGGGATGAACCACTCGCCACCGACAGCCGCCACTTATTAAGTAGCGAACGAAAAGAAAACGGCCCGCGGCGATCGCCGCGGGCCGTCTCCGTTTTCGATACGGCAGCTCGTTAGGGCTTCTTCTTGTCCTTGTCCGCCGTCGAATCGCTCGCCTGCTTCTTGTCCTTCCCCTGTGGCCCGCGGTTCTTCAGGAGCGCCCCAATCCCGGGCTTCGGTACATCGGCGTGATCGGGCTTCGCGTCGTTAGGTGACTTGCCATGATCGTTGCCGGCGTTGGCCGGGACGTTCCCGCTGTTGCCGTGATTGCCGTTGTTTCCGTTATTGCCGTTGTTGCCGTTGTTGCCGTTCCCCTGCCCGTTGTTCCCGGGCTGGGTCTGCGGCTGGCCCTGTTGCTGCGGCTGCGACTGCGGCGGGGTGTTCGCCGGCGGATTGCCCTGCGACGGCGGCTGTGTAGACGGCGTGTTGCGACCGCCATTCCCATAGCCATTGCCGTTTCCACGCGGATCGGCATCCCGCGGATCGCCATGCGCGCGACGACCGTTGTCGTGATGATCCTTGTCCTGCGTATTCGGATCCTGAGGCGGAACTGCCGGCGGCTGGTTCTGCGGAGGAGCCGGAGGCTGCGTCTGAGGAGGCGGATTGCTATTGCCACCGGCGGCTGGAGTCTGGGGCATCTGCGGCTGCGTGCGCGGAAACGACGGCACGGCGCGCGGCGGGTTCTCCGGCTGCGACGTCGGCTGCCCCTGTTGCTGACCAACCTCGGTGCCCGCTGGGACGCGGTAGACGGGCGTGCGCGCATTCGGATCCATGCGACGCGCGACGCGACGCCCATTCGGCGAGAAGACGGAATCCGGCGGAGCGGCGCCAGGACGCTCACCGCGCCGCGGCCCACCACGACGCGCCGGGCACCAGACGCGGTCGACCATGTCTTCGCGAACTTCGAAGACGTTCCCATCCGGACAAAAGACCCGGGCGAGCCGAATCGCTACGGTCACTCGACCGCTCATGAGCGGCATCGAGGTCATGTCCTCGCCCCACCATTCATCAGGCTGCGCTCGCACGAACTCGCGTGCGATCGCCCGCACCGTCGCGTTCGGGCTCGATGACCAGTAGGCGGAGCCCAGCGCGCGTTGCATGTGGCGCGAGTCGAAATCGTCGTCGTCGAGCCGCAGCGGCGTGTCCGACGCGACCGCGTAGATGTAGCGCGTGTCGGAGGACGCGAAGCGGTAGTCAGGACGCAGCGTCCAGTTGACGTTCACCCAGGTGAGCCCCGTCTGTTGCACGTTGCGCGGGCGCAGCGGCGCCGGATAGACGAGCGAGACGCCGCGGCCGGGCACGATCTCGAACACGGCGAGGTACGCCTGACGAGACGTCTGGATGAGCACGCGGTTCTCTTCCGTGCGCACGACGCTGACTTCCATCGGCGGCACGCGAGGCGGCTCCGGCGCGCGCTGGGGCACAGAGCCCGGTGGCGACTGCACGACGTACGTCGGTCCGCACGCCGCGGCGCCGACGACGGAAAGGGCAACGAGGAAGCGGGGAAATCGCATGATAGCGTCCAGTGGGAGGGCTGATACTAGGACGCTCAAATAGCTCGTTCGGCACTCCGTGCCGATCTATCAGCTATCAGTTATCAGTCCATAGTTATCAGGGAGTTCGGAACGAAGCGTTGATTGGATACCTGTCATCCTGAGGAGCGAAGCGACGAAGGATCTACCCGAGTCCGAGTAGATCCCTCGCTTCGCTCAGGATGACAAAGGCAATGAACGCTTCGTTCCGAACTCCCTGATAACTATGGACTATGGACTGATAGCTGCCGTTACCGGCAGTCCACTCGGCACCGACGCCGGGATCATCGAGCTCAGATCGCGAGCCGCGGGATCGGTGAGCGACTGGAGAAACGCGACCAGCTGATGGATCTCGGTGTCGCTCAGGCCTAACGGCTGCCGGATGATCGGGCTCGTCGCCGCCAGAATCGCCTCGATCGTCGCCGGATCGCCGCGGTACTGGGCGCGGAGCCGCGGGTCGAGTTGAGAAGCATCGTAATTCCGGAGCGTCTCCTCGACCTTGTTGTAATGGCGTACCACGGCCTCGAGGGTCGCGAAGGCGCCGTCGTGCATGTACGGCGCCGTGAGCTCGACGTTGCGCAGCGACGGCACGCGAAAGAAGAAGCGCTGTGCCTGTCCCTGGAACTGCGGGTCCTGCCCGAGATCGAGCGGCGCGTCCTTGCCGACTCCAGGGCCCAGCTGCGGCACGCCCGCGCTCGCGAAGCTCTGACCGCCGAGAAGGGGTCCGAAGTGGCAGCTGGAGCATCGCGCCTTGGTGAAGAAGAGGAGCGCTCCCTGCTTCGCCTCCGTCGTCATCGCCCGGTCGTCGTGGGCGACATAATGATCGAATGGCGAGCTCGTGAAGGTGAATGCCGTCTGCTCGAAGGCGGCGATCGCGTTCGCGGCGTGCTGGAAGCCTAACGACGATGCCGGCACGCCGGGAAACGCCGCGTTGAACTTCGCGACGTAGCCATTGATCGCGACGAGACGCTGCATCACCGCGCCCCAGATGGCGCCGTACTGCGCGCTGTCGATCGGCGCGAGCTCGTTCGGATTGCCGAAGACGTCGTGATCCCCGACCTCGCCGCGCATCTCGTTCCGGTTCGTCACCGGAAACATCGCCTGGGCCGCGAGCACGCTGGTGAGGCCGCCCGGCAGCGCCGCACCCGCGGGCGTTCGGAAGCCGCCAAGGTCGGAGACGCGTCCATCCCAGAAGATGTAGAATGACCCAAGGCCGGTGTTGATCAGCGACGGCGCATTTCTCGGCGTGAACTGCCGGCCGGCACCCAACGTCCGCGCCGCGCCGTCGCCGGTGCCGCCGGTGCCGATGGAGAGCGAGAGCACGTCGGCTCCGTGCGACAGAGGGCTGTGGCAGGTCGCGCACGCCACGTCGCGGTTGCCGCTCAGGACCTTGTCGAAGAAGAGCGAGCGGCCGAGCTCCACGAGCGCCGCGTTAGGCTGCGTCACGGCACCGATCGGAACGACACCCCAGATGCCGAACTGCGCGCGGAGCTGATCGTCGAGCGTCAGCGGCGGCGGAGGTTGCGTCGTACCACCGTCGGTCATCGTGCTGCCGCAGCCGGAGAGCAATGTCACGCCGAGGAGCCCGGCGGCGAGGACTCTGCACCGTTGACGTATCATGGCAGCGGCACCGAGATCGAGAGTTGATGTGTCGTGACACTCACCGGCGTCAGCGTCAGTGGCCCTGTCGGAGTCGCGAGAATGCTCGGGCCGCCCGCGCTGCTGGCGAGGGGCTCGAAGATTTGACCGTCGATGATGCCCGGCCTACCCGTGCCATGCACGACTCGGCCGAGGTAACGGACATCGACGCCCGCGACGCGCATGCTCGCGCCCCACGTCGGCGCCCATTCCGTCCAGTGCTCCTCCTGACGCCGGGACGTCGCGAGCACGTGATCGTCCTGTCGCAGCCAGTAGCGCACCGCGTGCGCCGAGATGCCGCCCTGGAGGTGCAGCGGCGACTCCACGCCGTCGATGACGAGGTCCTGCGCGATGCCGAGGCGGGCAATGGCGTTGGAGAAGGTGAAGTGACTCTCCGCCGTCTTGCCGCCGGCGAGGATCGTGCTTCCAGCAAGCGTCTCGATATCCGCCGGCGCCTCGCCCCAGGTGTGGCTCAGGATCGGCTCGTAGACGACGTCGAGCGCGAACGTCGCTGCACCGCGATGCCGCGCGACGCCCATGCCGATGTTGTACGCCGCCGAGTGGCCGGGATCCCACGGCACGGGCCTAACGACATCCACGATCTGATAGTTCGGCAGCTTGGGATGCGACATGAGATTGCTCGTCGCGAAGGCGCCGACGCGCCAACCCGAGTCGCCGACCGGGCGCTGCCAACCAAGTTGGAGCCCCCACGTGTTCGTGCGATCGAGATTCCGCTCCGGCCGCGGCCGCGACTCGATTCTTCGGAGATTCGGATCGTAAAACGTCTCGGCGAAGGTGACGTCGTGCGTCATCGCGAGCCGGTCGTGGACGAGCAGCGCCTCCACCGATGAGCCGCTCTCCCAATCGCGGACGACGCCGAAGCGCGCGTCGAGATCGCCGCCGTGCTGCGCGATGCTCTGGCTGCCCGCGTAGAGCTGATCGACGCCGTCGAGACGGTGGAGATCGGCGTAGAGCACGCTCCCCGCGAAGGAGAACCCATTCCCCACACGCCGGCCCAGCGTGGCGAATGCATAACGATTCGTCTGGGCACGCGTCTGCTGCGGCACCGGAAAGCTCGCGGTCGGCGGAACGCCGACGAAGTCGATGCCCGGCGGCGCGAAGAGCTGCGCTTCGCGTCGACTGGGATCGAGCTGCTGAAAGGCGACGACCGCGCCGCCGAACAGGTCGCCGCGCGACGCGAGCCCGCCGACCGGGAGGGTCTGCCCGCCCCCCGAATTGCGTGAGATGCTGTAGAAGGTCGGCGCCCCGAAGAGATGGAGCGCTCTCACGCGCGCCCCCTTCGCGGGGTTCACGAATGGATCGAGGAGGGAATCCCGCACCGCAATCGAGACCCCACCCATCGCGTCGTTGACCGACGGAAAGAAGCCGAACTGGTCGCCCTGCGCGAGCGGCAGGGTCTTGATCTGAATGATCTGCCCGCGAGCAGCCGGGGGGCCAAGCAGCGCGAATAGGGTCGCGCCGAGTGCGGAGAGCGTCCGTGGATTCGGCATGGTGTGCTCGATGAAGACTCGGTCGCTTAACTGAAGGTCCTGACGCCTGGTCACTCGTCCCACGTCCCGCGTCCCACGTCCCGCGCCCCGCGTTCCACCCCTTGCACTTCTACAAGACGAACCCTATCGTGCCCTCAATGGACAAGCTCGATCTGCCGCAGGGCACCCTCGACCTGCTGATCCTCAAGGCCGTGTCGCTCAAACCGGAGCACGGCTGGGCGATCTCGGAACGCATTCATCAGGTGTCGCGCGCGACCCTCCAGATCCCACAGGGCTCACTCTACCCCGCCCTCCATCGCCTCGAGCGACGCGGCTGGATCAAGGCGACGTGGGGCGCGTCCGAGAACAACCGCCGCGCCAAGTATTACGAGCTCACCCGCACCGGGCGCAAGCAGCTCGACGCCGAGACCGACGCCTGGAAGCGCCTCACCTCCGCCGTCGGCCTCGTCCTCGAGATGGCCTAACGAGAGGTCTCATGATCAGCGACCTGCTGTACCGACTCCGCGCCCTCGTCCGCCGCGGTGCGATGGAGCGCGAGCTCGACGACGAGCTCCGCTTCCACCTCGAGCGTGAGACGGAGAAGCTGATACGCATGGGGATGTCGCGCGACGACGCTACTCGTCAGGCACGCCTCGCGTTCGGCGGCGTCGAGCGCATCAAGGACGACGCCCGCGACGCGCGCGGCATCGCGCTGCTCGACACCGTCGCCCAGGACCTTCGCTACGCCGCCCGTGGGTTGCGCGCCAAGCCCGGCTTCACCACCGCCGTCGTCCTCACTCTTGGCCTCGGCCTCGGCGCCAACGCCGCGATGTTCGGGCTCGTGGACCGGCTCATGTTCCGGTCGCCCGAATACCTCCGCGACGTGGAGCGCGTCCACCGGGTGTATCTGCAATTCACGACGCGTGACAAGGAGTCTACGGACAACAGCTTCGAGTACACGCGCTTCCTCGACCTCACCCGGTGGACGACCTCGTTCGACGCGACGGCCGCCTTTGCCCAGCGTACACTCGCCATCGGCAGCGGCGAGGACGCGCGCGAGACGCCAGTCGGTACCGTCAGCGCCACATACTTCAACTTCTTCGACGCGCACCCGGCGCTGGGACGCTTCTTCGCCGCGAGCGAGGACACGACTCCCGCCGGCGCGCCGGTGGTCATTCTCTCCTACGGCTTCTGGCAGGCTCGTTATGCAGGGAGCCCCGCCGTCCTCGGCAAAACGATCCAGATCGACCGCACGACCTTCACCATCATCGGCGTGGCGCCAGAGGATTTCGCGGGCATAACCGACGCCGCACCGCCGGCGATGTGGATTCCCATCACCACCTTCGCCGGTGTCGTTCACGCGGGGGAGTCGCAGCACAGCTACTACAAGAATTACAACTGGGGCTGGCTGCAGATGCTCGTCAGGCGGAAGCCGCACGTGTCGGTCGTGCAGGCCACCGCCGACCTCACCAACGCCTACCGCCGGAGCGTCGTCGCCGAAGCCGCGCTCGATCACTCGACGCCGCACCTCGAGAGCTCGCGCCCGCGCGCGCTCGCTGGCCCGGTGCAGTTCCAGCGCGGGCCGCTCGCCGGCCGCGACGGACGCATCATCACCTGGGTCAGCGGCGTCTCGCTCATTGTCCTCCTCATCGCCTGCGCCAACGTCGCCAACCTGATGCTCGCACGCGCCCTCCGGCGCCGGCGCGAGATCGCGCTCCGCATCGCCCTCGGCGTTCGCCGCTCGCGCCTCCTCGCCCAGCTCCTGACCGAAAGCATCCTCCTCGGCTCGTTAGGCGGCGTGGCTGGTATCGTGATTGCGGAAGGTGGCAGCCGCATCCTGAAATCGGTGTTCCTTCGCGATGAGGCGTCGCTCGGCGTCGTCACCGACTGGCGCACGTTGGGCTTCTGCGCGGCGGTCGCGCTCACAGCCGGAGTACTCACGGGTCTGGCACCGGCACTCCAGGCCGGTCGTGGCGACGTCGCACTCGCGCTCAAGTCGGGCGCGCGCGAGGGAACGTACCAGCGCTCGCGCTTGCGAGCGGCGCTCCTTGTGCTTCAGGGGACGCTTGCCGTCGTGCTGCTCGTTGGCGCCGGATTGTTCGTGCGCAGCCTCCGCAACGTGCGTGCACTGCGCATTGGCTACGACGTCGACCCGGTGCTCGTCGTCTATCACCAGCTGCGCGGCACGAGCCTGACGAATGAGCAGCAAGCGGTGCTCGCGCGCCGGCTCGAGGAGCGCGTGCGCGCGATCCCCGGCGTCGAGACTGCGACGCGCTCGCTCACGCTTCCCTTCTGGGACTCGTGGTCGGTCGGCCTCTACGTCGCCGGCATCGACAGCGTGCGCCGCCTTGGCCGCTTCTCGCTGCAGGGCGGCTCGCCGACGTTCTTCCGCGCGATGGGGACACGCGTGGTTCGTGGCCGAGGCATCACGGCGGAGGACACGAAGAACGCGCCGCCAGTGATGGTCGTGAGCGAAGCGATGGCGCGGACGCTCTGGCCCGGCCGCGATGCGATTGGTCAGTGCATCCGCGTTGGCGCCGACACGATGCCGTGCACCACCGTCGTCGGCATCGCCGAGAACATCAAGGCGCGCAGCCTCACGGAGGACACAGGACTCGACTATTATCTGCCGATCGAGCAGTTCCATCCCGAGAACGCGAACCTGATCGTCCGCGTCCATGGCGACGCACGCGACTACGTCGAGACGGTGCGCCGCACGCTCCAGGCCGAGATGCCGGGGAACGCGTACGTCACCACCAACGCGATGCGCGAGGTGATCGGTCCGCAGGAGCGCAGCTGGCAATCCGGGGCGACGATGTTCGTCGCGTTCAGCGCGCTCGCGCTCGTGCTCGCCGCCATTGGTCTCTACGGCGTGATCGCCTTCGACGTCGCGCAGCGGACGCAGGAGCTGGGCGTTCGCATCGCGTTAGGCGCGCAGGTCGGCGACGTGCTGCGCCTGATCGTTGGCGCGGGCCTCCGGTTCGCAGTCGTCGGCGTTGCCGTCGGCATCGCCATCGCGCTCCTCGCGAGCCGCTTCGTGACACCGCTGCTCTTCGGTGTCTCGGCGCGCGATCCGGTGGTCTTTGGCGCCGTTGGAGTCGTGTTGGTGGTAGTGGCCACCGTGGCGAGCGGCATTCCCGCGTGGCGGGCGACGCGGGTGGATCCGAATACGGCTTTGAGGGCCGAGTAGGGATTGGGGCTCGGCGACCGTGGATGGCTCCTCGTTAGGCTGGCATCTACGGTGTTGGCGCGGACACGGCCGGTCACTTGCGGACACTACGCGGACCGCTCCTGGCGCCGATCGATCTCCAATCACAACGAGCCCGGACGATCAAGTCTTTGGAAAGGACCTCGGTCGGCTTCGGCGCGCCGGAGTCAACTGGTGTGCCATTGTCAAAGAGTTTCGTCCGGGCTCATGCCGATTGGAGACCTACATGCCGAGGAGCAGTCCGCGTAGTGCCCGCCAGTGTCAGGCCTCGTCCGCGCCAACACAGTTTGACGCCTGCCCGAGGCGGAGCCGTCCACGGTAAGAGAAGCCCGCCTTGCGACACCCCCGAATCCGAAGAATCATTGGTCCACACCATAGACCCGTGGACCTATGCCGCGCATACGCCTCTCGCTCGCCACAATCACATCGCTCGTTGTCGTCCCCCTGTGTGCCGACGCCCAACGAACCCAGCCCTCCCGCCTAACGTCATTCGACCCGGCGACTGCCGCTGAGATGCGATGGCGGTACGTCGGGCCGGTGGGGAATCGCGTCGCGTCGGTCGTGGGGGTGCCGGGCGATCCGAACGTGTACTACGCCGGCGCGGCGTCGGGCGGGATCTGGAAGACCATCGACGGCGGAATCCACTGGTCGCCGATCTTCGATGATCAGGACGTGTCGTCGGTTGGCGCGCTTGCGGTCGCGCCGTCGAACGCGAACGTCGTCTGGGCGGGCACCGGCGAGCCGTGGATTAGAAGTCACATATCAGCCGGAAACGGCGTCTACAAGTCCACCGACGCGGGACGCACCTGGCGGAAGATGGGGCTCGACTCGGCCGGACGTGTAGGTCGCATTGCCATCGACCCGAGCAACCCCGATATCGTATTTGTAGCAGCGCAGGGCTTCAGTTACGGCCCGCAGGAGGAGCGGGGGATCTACCGCACGACTGACGGCGGCGCGCACTGGCAGCGCGTGCTCTTCGTCGATCGGAACACCGGCGGCATCGACGTCGTGATGCACCCGACGAACCCGCAGGTCCTCTTTGCGGCGATGTGGCAGCTCGAGATGCACACCTGGGGTCGCGAGAGCGGCGGGCCCGGGAGCGGCATCTTCACGAGCACCGATGGTGGCACGACGTGGACCCGCCTAACGGGCCATGGCCTTCCCACCCACGAGATCGGAAAGATCGGTCTCGCGATCGCGCGGTCGAATCCGAATCGGGTGTACGCGTTGATCGAGACCGGTGACGGCAACCCGCTGCATGGCCGGCCGACCGACAACGGAGAGCTCTGGCGCTCCGATGACGGCGGCGCGAATTGGCGCGTCGTGAGCTACGATCGGGACCTCGCGTGTCGTCAGCCCTATTACACGCGTACCACGGTTTCCACCGATACGCCCGATGAGCTGTACTTCATGTGCGCGAACTTCAGCCGCTCGCTCGATGGCGGCCTAACGACGCGCACCGGCGGGCGGGGAGGCCGAGGCGCGCCCGCGCCGGCGCCAACCGGCGCGCCCGGAGTGCCTGGAGGTGCCATCGCGGCGGCAAACCGCACCGGTGATACGACGGCGGTGGTGCCACTCGCGTCCCCCGGCGGCGACAACCACGACATGTGGATCGATCCGACGAACGCGAATCGCATGGCTGTCGCCAACGACGCCGGCGTCTCGATCTCCACGACCCGTGGACGCACCTGGCTCCGCGTGCAGCTCCCGATCGCGCAGATCTACCACGTCACCGTCGACAATCGCATTCCGTATTACGTCTACGGCAACAAGCAGGACGGGCCGTCGTACCGCGGGCCGAGCAACAGCCGCACGGGGAATCAGATCGCGCGCAGCGAGTGGCACGGCGTCGAAGGCGGCGAGAGCGGTTGGGCGACGCCCGATCCCGTCGACTCCAATGTCATCTGGTCCACGGGCTCCGGCTCCGGCGCGCGCGGCGGCATCGTCGTCAGATTCGATGAGCGCCGGCGTCAGGGGCAGAACGTCGAGGTCTGGCCGCTGAGCACCGGTGGCTATCCGGCTGCTGATGTGAAATATCGTTTCGTCTGGGATCCGCCGTTCACGATCTCGCCGCACGATCACAACCGGATTTACACCGGCAGTCAGTTCGTGCACATGACCACCGACGGCGGCCGCACCTGGCGCGTCATCAGCCCGGACCTCACCCGCAACGACAAATCGAAGCAGCAGATCTCCGGTGGCCTAACGCCGGACGACATCGGCGTCGAGTATGCCGATGTCGTGTACGCGATCGCCGAGTCGCGCCTGACGCCGGGGCTCATCTGGGTGGGCACGAACGATGGGCTCGTGCAGGTCACGCGCGACGGCGGCGCGTCGTGGACGAACGTGACGGCGAACATCCCTGGGATTCCGACGTGGGGCTCGGTGCGTCACATCGAGCCGTCGCGCTACGACGCGGGCACGGCGTACCTCATCGTCGACGCGCATCAGGAAAACAATCGCGATCCGTGGGTCTACAGAACCAACGACTACGGCAAGACGTGGCAGCTCATCGTGAACGGGATTTCAAAGAGCCCGCTCAGCTACGCGCACATCATCCGCGAGGATCCCGTTAGGCGCGGCCTCCTCTACCTTGGCACCGAGAACGCGCTGTATGTCTCCTTCGACGACGGCGCACACTGGGGACCGTTGCAGTCAGGACTACCGCATGCGCCGGTCTACGGCATGGTCGTGCAGGAGCATTTCGACGACCTCGTGATCTCGACCTACGGGCGTGGCATCTGGATTCTCGACGACCTGTCGCCACTGCAGCAGCTGACGCCGCAGATCCAGGCGTCGCGGGCGCATCTCTTCCCGATCCGGCCCGCGTACCGCTTCACCGACATCGCCGGCAACTACGCGTCGAATGACGATCCCACCGCGGGGACAAATCCCGAGTATGGTGCGCGCATCAACTACTGGCTCGCGTCGCCCACGCCCGTCACCATCGACGTGATGGACGCGAGCGGTGCCGTCATTCGCACGATTCACGACTCGACGACGCACACGGGGCTCAACCGGACGAGCTGGGATCTGCGCAACACGGCGTCACGTGGCCCGCGGCTTCGCACCAAGCCGGTGAACGACGCCGAGTTCGAGATGGCGCGCGATGGCACGCGCGACGCGCCGGGCTTTGGCTCGATCGCGGTGCTGATGCCGCCCGGCCGCTACACCGTGAAGCTCACCGCCAATGGACAGTCGTTCACGCAGCCAGTGGAGGTGCTCCGCGATCCGAACCAGGCCGAGACGCTCGCCGACATCAAGGCGTCGAGCGACGCGCTCCTCGCCCTGCAGCGCGACCACAAGGCGGCGGCCGAGATGCTCGGCACGATCGAGAGCGTCCGCGCGCAGCTCGAGTCGTTAGGCAGCACGGGCGCCCCGACGCCCGACGTCCGTCAGGCGGGCGACACGCTCGAGCACAAGTTCATGGCGGTCGAGGGCCAGCTGCTCGACCTCCGCCTAACGGGCCGCGGCCAGGACGAGGTCCGCTACCCGGTCCAGGCCGCTGGGCAAATCAACTGGCTCGCCGGTGGAATCGGCGCATCCGATTTCGCCCCCACCTCGCAGCAGCGCGATGTTCAGGGAATTCTCGCCGGGAAGATTCGCGATACCCGCTCCGCGCTCGACCGACTATTGCAGCGCGATCTCGCGTCATTCAATGCGCTGCTCAAGGCGAAGGGGTTGAAGACCGTCGATGCCGGGCAACGGGTCGTCTTTTGAGTCGTGCCTTTCCCTATCGTCGCAGATGCGTCGTTAGGGCAGACGTGAACGGCTTTAGCGCGGACGAACGCGGACACCTGCGGACACTTCGCGGACCATTCGGTTAGGCGCTCGAGCTCCGTTCATAACGAGCCCGGACGAATTTATTTGTCAACGACGCACGCGTCGACTTCGGCGTGCTGAATCCAACCGAGGTCGTTCCAAAGAGTCATCGTCCGGGCTCGTGTGACGCGGAGTTCGGAGGGCGCAACGGAGCGGTCCGCGAGTTGTCCGCGTTCGTCCGCGCTAGACAGTTGATGGCAGCCATAAGCGGAGTCGAAATCGAATCGCCCAGGCTGACCGAAGGCCCATTTGACTGTCCAAAGCGCGACAGGATGAGTGTGATCTGAGTAACGGTTGCTTCTCCAGTGTCGGGCCAACATGGAGAGGTAGTTCCCTCCCGTAGCATTCCCCGACAAGCAGGAGAGCGATCATGCGCGGCCCCATAGTCGTGCTCGCGCTCCTCGTGACGCCATTCGTGGCGACGATCGCGAGCGCGCAAGACACACAGCCTTCCAATCCCGGCGACAAGAAGTGCGCGGTGCGCGAGCGCGGTAACTCGCCCGACACCTTATCGCGCACGGATCCGGCGGCCCAAGGCAACAAGCAATGCGCGCCGGTCACGGTCGGCCACACGACGATCAGCGGCGTCGCGTTCTTCGATGTCGATAGAGACGGAATGCTCGGCGTCGACGAAGTCGGTCTCTCGAGTTGGCAGGTCCAGCTCATCGGGCCGGTGAGCACCCTCACCACGATGACCGACGGGAACGGCGCGTACAGCTTCCCGAACCTCGACGCTGGCACGTACACGGTCTGCGTCGTCCCGCCCCCGGGCTGGGACCAGATCTCGCCGACGAACAGTACCGCCGGCGGTACGGCCTGCGGCACCGGTGGCTTCGGCTACTCGATCACCGTACGCGCCGTCGCGACCGATACCACCATTGCGAGCGTCAACTTCGGTTACGTGAGCCAGTAGGATTGAGCAGTCGCTCACCACGAAGGGCCCGGCGCACTCGCACCGGGCCCTTCGTCGTTCGCCTCAGGCACTCGGCGACGGCGGGCCGACGTACTTCGCGCGAGGCCGGATGAGCGTGCCGCTCATGTACTGCTCGATTGCGTGACCGATCCAGCCGATCGTGCGGCCGATCGCGAACAGCGCGAGCCCTGACCGCGGCGGCAGGCCGGCAACACGGGTCAGCGTTGCCAGCGCGAAGTCGATTGTGGGACGCTGCTCGAGCGCCGACCATGCGGCTGCCGCGACGTCACGAGCGAACCGCAGCTCCGCCGAGCGGGGATAGCGATCCGCGAGCCGCGCGAGCAGCTCGGCAGCGCGTGGGTCACCCTCGGGATAGAGCGGATGACCGAAACCGTCGAGCGAGGCTCCCTCGCGCAACCGCGCCGCCAACGCCTCCTGCCCGCTTCGCTCGCGGCGCATCGCGCCGAGCATCGACTCGACCCGCGTTGTCGTACCGCCGTGCCGGATTCCCTCGAGCGCGGCGAGCCCCGCGATGACCGCGCCGTACGGACTGCCGCCCGCTGACGCGACGCAGCGAGCCGTGAACGCCGACACGTTCAGCTCGTGGTCGGCCGACAGGATGATCCCCGCGCGGAGCACTCCGGCCGCGCGACGTGGCACCTTCCATCCGCTGGCGAGTCGCTCCTCGACCGGAGCGTCCGTCGCGCGCGCGCCATCGGCTGCGTCCACCATCAGGTCGAGGATGCGCGCGCCCGCGCCGACGACGGTCTCGGCGCGGAGATCGAAGGCGAGCGGATCGCGCGCGGCCGCCGCGGCAAGCAGGGCCTGCGCGCGCGCGACAAAGGGAAGCGTGCGTGCCACGGTGACACTGGCGCGGCGCCCAGTGCGCGTCGATGGAAACGCGTCGAAGGTGCCGCGCCAGAGCAGCGACGCGACTTCGGTGACGGAGCGTGTCCGCGATAGCTCCACCACGTCATGTCCGCGATGGTAGAGACGGCCGCCCTCGATGAGTGTGATGCCCGACTCGAGCACCGGGCTGCCGTGACTGAGTGCGTGCGTCGCGATCGCCGCCGGGTCGCGCCGATCTTCGGCGCGCCGGCGCGCGCGCTCGATGTCCTCGCGTGCGTAGAGGCGCGCGCGGGTGCGGCCGCCCCGGGGCGTCGAGCGCACGAGGCCCCGGCTCACGTATGCGTACAGTGTCTCGCGCTTGACGCCGAGCCGCCGCGATGCCTCGGCGGCGCTTAGCCAATTAGAAGCTGTCATCACATTGATCTGTTAATCAACATTGACTCAATGATGGCATACGGAGTACGCTTTCGCCATGACACAGAATATGGGATTGGAAGGCGTCGTCGCCGCGCGCACGCGCCTGAGCCACGTTGACGGCGAGCGTGGAGAGCTCATCATCGCCGGATATCCACTGGCGGAATTCGCCGCCCACGCGACCTTCGAGGAAGCGACCTGGCTCCTCTGGAACGGACGCCGGCCGTCCACGTCCGAGCTCGATGCATTCCGCCGCGAGCTCGCAATCAAGCGCGCGCTCCCGCCGGCGATCACCACGCTCCTCCGCGATTGCGCGGCAGCCGGGACGGATCCGATGGACGCGCTGCGCATCGCCGCCGGCGCGATCTCGCTGCAAGGTGAGGACGCGGCAACGATCACGGCGAAGATCCCGACGATCGTGGCAGCCTTCCGGCGGCTGCGTCAGGGCAGCGAGCCGATTGCGCCGCGCGCGGAGCTCGCGCATGCGGCGAACTATCTCTACATGCTCACCGGAGAACTGCCGGACGTCGAGCGGGTGCGCGCGCTCGAGACTTATCTGAACACAGTGATCGACCACGGACTCAACGCGTCGACGTTTACTTGCCGCGTGATCGTCTCCACCGGTTCGGACTTCGTCTCGGCAATCGTCGGCGCGATCGGCGCGCTCAAAGGACCACTGCATGGCGGCGCGCCTGGCCCGGCGCTCGAGACGGTGTTCGAGATTGGTGACGCGTCGCGCGCCGAGGCGGTGCTGCGACAGAAGATCGAGCGCGGCGAGCGACTGATGGGATTCGGCCATCGCGTGTACAAGGTGCGCGATCCGCGCGCCGACGTGCTGGCGGTCGCGGCGGAGCGACTGTACACGCGCGCGGGGGACATGTCTCTCTATCGGCTCGCCCGCGACGTCGAGGCGATGGCGCTCCGTCTCCTCGAGGAGTACAAACCGGGACGAAGACTGCAGACAAACGTCGAGTTCTACACCGCGCTCATGCTGCACGGCCTCGGTCTCGACGTGTCGCTCTTCACGCCGACCTTCGCGATCGGCCGCGTGAGCGGCTGGCTCGGCCACGCGATGGAGCAGCGCGCCGCGAACCGTCTCATTCGACCGAGCTCGGAGTATGTCGGCCCGCGCGATCTCACATGGAACGGCGAGTCCGAGCCTCGCTATGCGGTAGCATCATAGGGCGGAGTCGTGCCCTAGCTGTGTCTCCACGCGTCTGTTTAGTAGTCCCTCACAGGCGCGTGTGCCGATGATCACCGACGCAAGCCTCCCGATGGCCTTTCAGGTCATCCGCGACAAGGACGAGAAGTTCCTCTGGGCGGGAAAACCTGCCCGGGCGCCATTTCTCGTGAGCGGTCTCCCCTTCCTCCTCTTCGGCTGCCTCTGGGGCTCGATCGACTACTTCGGCTTCATCCGCCACATGGGTGGGCCGCACGGCATCCCGCTTGGATTCGCGATCCCTTTCTTCGCGCTTCATCTCTTTCCCTTCTGGGGAAGCGTGCTGAACATGCTTCGCCTCGCGCTCGTCGTCGGCAACACTTATTACGCCGTGACGCCAAAGCGGCTCATGTTGCGGAGCGGCTACTGGGGGACGGACTTCCGTTCGATCGACTTCGAGCAGATCGCCAACCTCGACGTCTCGGTGAACCCCGTCGAGAACGCGTCGAACGTCGGATCGATCCGGTTCTACTCGAAAATGCCGACCGCCAATGGGAACCGCGCCTCGCTGATCAGCTTCGTCGGCATCAGGGATCCGTACGAGGTGTTCAAGCTCGTCAAGAAGGCGCTCGACGACCAGCCGCGCGCTGCTGCCTAACGAAGCTGGAGCTCCGGATGCGCCGAGCTCTCGGCCGGCAACTCGTCAGGCACGGGCACAGGCAGGGTGAACGAGAAGGTGCTCCCTTCCCCGACGCGGCTCTCGACGGCGATCGAGCCCCGGTGTGCCTCGACGATCGCCTTCACGATCGCCAGGCCGAGGCCGACGCCACGCCGGTCCTTCGAGTCACCCTGCCAGAACTGCTCGAAGACGTGTGGCAGCCGCTCCGGCGGAATCCCCGGTCCGGTGTCGCGCACCCTGAACGACGCAGCACCGTTCTCGATCGATGCCTCGAGCGCGACGCGGCCGCCCGGCTTCGTGAACTTGATGGCGTTGCCTAACAAGTTGCCGAGCACCTGCTGAATGCGCGCGCGATCGACGAGGAGGCGGGTGGCGCGGTCAGCCCCCGAGCTCTCGAGCGTCACTGAACGCTCAGCGGCGAGCGGACGCGCCATCTCCTCCGCCTGATCGACGATGCCGCCGATCGTTAGCGGCTCCAGGTCCAGTGTGAGACGGCCCGTCTGGATGCGCACCGCGTCGAGCAGATCGCTCACCAGACGCCGCATCTGCCCCAACGCGCGCGTCGTCATCGCCAGCAGCTCCCGCCTTCGCTCCGGCTCAAGCGCCGGCTCGCCGAGCATTTCCGCCGTCGCCATCACCAGATGGAGCGGATTGCGCAGGTCGTGGGCGACGACGCCGAGCACCTGCTCGCGCGCGCGCGCCGTGAGCTCGGCATCGCGCCGCCGCGCGCGCTCCGCGTCATATCCACGGGCACGCTGGAGCGCCGGCGCCGCGGCCTGCGCGAGGAGAAGCGTGAACGCGCGGTCAGCCGCGCCCGCGGCGCTCGGCTCGGAAAAGCTCATCCCCATCGCGCCGACGACCTCGCTGCCATAGTGCAGCGGTACGACGACGTGCGCTTGCCGGTCGCTCACCGTTCCCACGCGCTCGAAGACGCGCGGATACCGCTGGCGGAACTCCTCCACCGTCGACAGCCAGATTGCCGAGCGCGTCTGGATCGCTTCGGCAACGGGTCCGTCGTCGGTGAGACTCGTTAGGCGCGTACGTTCGCGCATGTCGTCGCCGTAGCCGGTGGCGCCGAGTCGCTCGACGTGATCGCCGTCGACGAGCATCACGAACGCGCGCGTCGCCTCGACGGCCTGCACGCCCTTGGTCAGGATGACGTTCGCAACCTCGTCCACCGAGCTCGCTTCGGCGAGCGCGGTCGTCACTTCCAACAGTCGCTGCGCCTGCATCGCGAGCCGCTCGGCGGCGGCGTGGGCGACACTGATGTCGGCGGCACGCCGCTCCGCGAGCTCGCGCGCGTGGCGGAGTGCGGCGGTCGTCGCGCCGATGGTGGATGCGACGACGAGAAAGACGAGGCTGTCGACGAGCTCCTCGAAGTGCGTCAGCTCGATGCTGCCAAGCGGAGGCAGAAAGCTGAAGTCGATGGCGAGGACGGAGAGGGTCGCGCTCAGTAGGCCGGGCCCTGCACCGCCGAACCAGGTCGCGACAGCAACCGCCGCCGCGAACGGAAGGTGGGTGCGAACGCTCAGCCCGTTGCCGAGCGCAATCGCGACTCCCCAAGCCACGAGCGTGAGTACGAACGCGCCGCCGTAGCGTGCGAACCACGGCCGATCCCGGATCGCCGTCGGAGTCGGGGCGATCGTCTGGCCGGCTACGGTACTTCGGTCGTGGCGGTGTTCCATTACAGGAATACGTCGAAGGCGCCGAAGAGGTTGGCGCGTGCGGCCGCGCACCCGCTTGGAGGCTTTAACACGCGAATGGCCGGCGCGTTCCAGACAGATGCCGTCAGTCGACCAAAGTCTGATACAGCTGACGATCTCCTCAGCGACTCAGGCATCTCACCCAGTACGGCGAGCCCAGAGGCGAGCCGCAAGCGGGAGCGGACAGCATTGGGAGAACTACCTGAGCTGTCAGCGATGAAACGAGCTACCAGCACTCAGAGCTCAGCGCACCTCGCGTCCGCTGTTAGCTGAGGTAGTTCTCTTGATGCTGTGAGCTGCCAGCTTACCTCTCGCCTCTGGGCTCGCGCTACCGGGTGCGATCCCAACGCGCGCTCACCAACCACCGAATCATCGGCTGACGGACGCCTGTACGACCCTACGGTAGAGATTCAGGTATTTCGCCGCGGACTGCTCCCAGCCGAAGTCGCGGGCCATCGCCTCGCGCATCATGTTGCGCCAGCCTTCGGGGTCCTTGTACTGATCGACCGCACGCACCGCGGCGCGCATGAAATCGGCGGCTTCGTAGTCGTCGAAGAGAAAGCCGGTGACGTTGTCTTCGATGGTATCGGCGAGACCGCCGACACGGCGCGCGATGGGGAGCGTGCCGTAGCGCTGGGCGCGCATCTGGGTGAGACCGCACGGCTCGTACTGCGACGGCATGAGGCACATGTCCGCGCCGGCGAGCAGCTTGTGCTCGAGCTCCTCCGTGAAGCGCAGCTGCACCGAGATTCGACTCGGCGCGCGCGCTGCAATGGCGGAGAGCGCGGCCTCATACCGCGGCTCGCCCGCGCCGAGGAAGAGGAACTGGGCGTCGAGCGCGAAGTACCCGGGATCGCCAAGGATGAGGTCGAGCCCCTTCTGCGAGACGAGCCGCGCCGTCATCGCGAAGATCGGGACGCCCGACATGGCCCGGAGACCTGTCTCCTGCTGCAGCGCGACGCGACAGCGTTCCTTCCCCTCGAGATCTTCCGCCGAGTAGTGAGTCGGGATCACCGGATCGGTGCTCGGATTCCACCGGCGCTGATCGATGCCGTTGGTGATGCCGACGAAGCGATCTCGCAGCGCGCGGAAGACGCCGTCGAGACCGAAGCCGCCAGCGGGCGTCCGCAACTCGTGGGCGTGCGTCTGGCTCACGGTCGTCACCGCGTCGGCAAAGACGAGGCCGCCCTTGAGCAAGTTCACACGTCCGTACCACTCCATCTGTCGAGTATTGTAGAGCGACGCCGGGAGACCGATGTCGGCCATCGTCTCCGGCGGAAAGTGTCCCTGATAGCCGGCGTTATGCACCGTGAGAACGACACTCACCCAGCCGTAGCGCACGTCGCCGGCGAAGAGCGTGCGCAGATACACTGGTGCCAGCGCCGTATGCCAGTCGTGCGCGTGGAGGATCACCGGATCGGAGCCGGCGATGCGCGGGATCGCCGCGAGCGCCGCCATGCAGAAGCATGCATAACGACGCGCGTTGTCCGGATAGTCGGAGCCTGGCGGCCCGTAAAGGTACGGCCGATCGAAGTACTCGTTGCTCTCGATGAAGTACACCTCGGTGCCGACGCGAGGATCGTCGGGCCGTTTGGCAAGCCGCCAGAGGCGCGCGGGCTCGATGCGGCTGCCGACCTGCACGCGAAACGCGGGGCCGACGGGCTCGATCGCGGGCGCCGTCTCGCGGACGATCGAGTAGAGCGGCATCATGATCGCCGCCGGCACGCCCGACGCCGCCTGGAAGCGCGCGAGGCTGGCCACCGCCTCGCCGAGTCCACCGCTACGGGCGAAGGGGGCGAGCTCGGCGACGAGGTGAATGACCCGCACCCGCCGCCCGTCCGGCAGCATCAACGGCGGCGTCGCCGGCTGCGGAGGCGTCGGCTTGACCGGGGTCTTTGGCTCGGCGATGACGGCGCCCCGCTCGGGGGCGACTTGTGGTACAGTCATTCAAAAATCTCGGCGCGCGATGGCGTACTCAGGGTAAGCATTCCGCAAGCCAGGCGCCATGAGGCCGCGGGACGTGGGACGCGGGACGCGGGAGCTGACTACTTCTCGGCCGGGTCGCCGAGCAGTACTCTGCCGTTCGTCATCGCTACTGCCCTGTCCACGACGTGCTTCGAGCGGTCGAGAAAGCCGTAGACGTCGGCCGACATGATCACGCCCGGCCGCCATTTCCGGTCGGCTCGCCTAACGACGGCGCCGGCGCGCACGCTCCGCACGAAGTGCACCATTCCGCCGAACCCCGGCCGGCCATCCACGGGCAGCGTGACGATGGCGGAGACGCCCGAGTACTGGGTGTAGTCATCACGGTACCGGAGGCCTCCGAGCACCTCGATCACCGTCGATGTTGCGGTCGTCGTCGAGTCGCGCCACTGCACCTCCTCGCCCACTGAGAGATGGCCAAGAAGCCATTGTACGCGGCCTGGCAGGGTGTCGTGCACCGTGGCGCTGCCGCGGAAGGCGATCTGCTCGAGTGCCTGCCGGGTGTAGCCGTAAGCGCGGTAGTTCGCCCACGACGCGTTGAGCCGTCCAAGTCGGGCGAGCGTGGCGGCCTGCAGCCCGAGTGACAGTCGCGCGAGCACCTGGTTGACGCTGAACGCGCTCCAGCAGAGTGCCTGCGCTTCACGCGGTCGGCTGCCGGACAACGCGCTGAGATCGAGGGGCGACGAGCGAAAGAGCTGATATGTCCCGACGAGGTGAATTGGATGGAAGCGGATCGGCTGAACGGTGGCGGTCAGGTAGTTGGCCCATCCAGGATCGCTCCGGCGCGGCAGCGCCGCCGCGGCGGCGATTGTCGCATCGAGCTCGGCGAAGAAGCGCTGCTGCTCGGATGGACCAACGGCCGCGGCGGCGAAGGCGCTCGCGATCTCGTCGCGGAGGCCACGGAGAGCGAGCTCCCACTGCTCGTTATGCACCGCCTCCGCCCAGCGCACGCGTGAGAGCAGCGGATGAACGCGCTCGAGAGCGTCAGTGGCGTTAGGCGATGGATCCTGATTGTAGACGATGCTCGGCTCACACCATTCGGCGCCGGGATCAGCGGCCCGACGTGGGCCGGCGTGGAGAGTGAGCAGTGTCGCGGCAAGTACGCCGGCGATCATCGGCCGCCCTCCTCCCTGCATGCGTCCCGCGCCTGCTCGAAGACGCGGAACGTCGCGACGGCGACGTCGATGAATCCGTCGGTGGTTTGCGGGAACGGATTCGCGAAGAGCGCCTCGAGCTTCTGCCGTGCCATCGCCAGCGCCGCGGGACATGGAGCTCCCGGCGCGCTCTTGTAGGCGGCGATGGCCGGATCGCGCCGCGGCGGCCAGTCCTCGTTAGGCCAAAGGCGCTCGAAGAGCCGCAGATGCGCGATCGGGTTGTCGAGATAATGCGTGAAGCCGTGCACGTTCCAGTCCTTCACGTCGATTGCGACCTCGTCGCGGTAGCCGTTGGCGGGCCATCCGTTATGGTCGCCGCGGAAGGTGCGCACGATCTCCGCGATTGGATCGAGCTCGTGGCGGAAGGAGAAGTAGGCCGCGGTCATCCCGTTAGGCGGCGGCGCCGCCGTGATCGGCCGGTCGACCGAGGCATACGCAGGAAATCCGTTCTCGAGCACCCATGACACGTTCGCGAGCGTGACGATGCTCGTGATCATGTGGGTCGTTGGACCGAAGCCCGGGTCCGCGCCCAGGAAGCCGATCGAGTCGTGGAGCACGGCCGTGCCGAGGCTGTGCGCGAGAAAGTGCACGGGAGTGTTCGTCCCGTTGTCCAGATCGGCGCGATTCCACGCCTCGGCGATCTGGGTGGCGACGAGCTCGCGAATGGGGATCGTGAAGTCCGCGACGTAGCGATAGAGGAGAACGTCGAGCACGTGCGTCCAGAAGAAGCTGCCGGCGGTCGTGGCCCACCCCGGGAGCTTCGCGAGGGCCGCGGGATCGTGGAAGGCGAGCTGCTGGAGGAGCGGCAGCCAGCCTGCGTCGTTAGGCGTGGCACGCGACCACTTGCTCCGGATGTCGTCGAAGAGCTGATGATACGTGAGCGGAATGACGAGCACCTGCTCGTCCTTCGGCGCACTGAGCACGAGATCCTTGTCGTGCCTGTACTTCTTCGCGCTCGCGCGGAGGTCGTCGATGGTCCCGGTCCACCAATTCGGATCGTTGGCTGGGCGCGCGCCGGCGCCCATCCCGTGAATGACGAAGAGGAGTTGATACATGCGTTACCAGAGCCGCGCGGCGCCGCGCACACCGCTCGAGTCCCCGTGCGTCGCGCGAACGATCCTCGTCGTGAGATCGGTGGACGTCGCGCCCGCGGCGAGGACGTAACGCGGGACGACCTCCATCAGGCGAGTCGGCAGCTCCGGCACGTTCGACATCCCACCTCCGAGCACGATCACGTCCGGGTCGAGCACGTTCACCAGCGACGCGAGCGAGCGCGCCAGTCGATCACAGTACAGGCTCAACGACATCGCCGCGATGGGATCTCCATTCGACGCCGCGCGCACGATGTCGGGTGCGGACATTGTCGCGTTGCTGCGGAGCGCGTGATCGCGCTCGAAGCCGGGGCCCGAGACCCACATCTCGATGCACCCCATGCGACCACAGTAGCAGCTCGGCCCAGGGTACTCGTCGGCGGCGGCCCACGGGAGCGGATTGTGGCCCCATTCGCCGGCAACGAGATTCGCGCCGGCGATGCATTTGCCGTCAACAACGATCCCGCCGCCGACACCCGTCCCGATAATCACGCCGAAGACGACGCTGGCGCCGGCGGCCGCACCATCGACGGCCTCGGAGAGCGCGAAGCAGTTCGCGTCGTTCGCGATGCGAACAGGACGTCCGAGTCGCGCTTCGAGATCGCGGCCGAGCGGCTGCCCATTCAGCCAGACGGAGTTCGCGTTCTTCACGAGCTCCGTTTCGGGAACGATGGTGCCGGGTATTCCGACGCCGACGGTTCCCTTGCTGTTCGCTACGGTCTCGACTTCCTCGACGAGCTGCGCGATCGCGCCCAGCGTCAGCTCGTACGCGGGCGGCGTCGGCACGCGTCGCCTAACGAGCTCCTTGCCGCGCGCGCCGATGCCCACCGCTTCGATCTTGGTTCCCCCGAGGTCGATTCCGATTTTCACTCGTGTCGGCATGGGGAGAACGTAGTCGAGCCCTCGATTGGACTGCCAGCGGCGGATTCGAGATCACGACCGAAGAGCAGTCGATCGGGGGTGCTAGGCGGCACCATGCCAAATTTGGAATGTCGGCAATGATGCTCCCAAGGCCCTGCGATGTGCGCATTCCAAATTTGGCATGAAGCCGCCGTGCACCCCCGATCGACTGCTCGTGAATGGCGCATGGTGGCTTTCGTGCAGCCCCGGTCGACACGGAGCTCGCAGCGCGCGACTACCGCTTCATCCCACGAGCTTGACGCTTCTTCGCCCGAGCCGTATATGAGCCGCACGCATCCTACCCTCGCGCAGCCTGCGCCGACGCACCGCGCGCGACACCGTCTCCGGCTTTCGCTCGTTGTTCCTGCCCTCGAGGGAGAATCATGGTCACACGTATGGCGTGGTCCGCGCTCACCGCGCTCGCCCTGTTCCCTGCCTCATTACTCGCGCAGCAGCGCCGACTCGTCGGAAACGTGCGCGTCGAAGGAACCGCCGAACCGATCGTCGGCGCGATCGTCTCCAGTACCAGCGGCGGCCCAGTCGCGCAGAGCGACGAGCAAGGCCACTTCACATTGGTCCTCCCGTCCGGCGCGCAGCGCGTCCGCGTGCGCGCCCTCGGCTACGCCGCGCGTGACGTCGCGACGCCGGCAACGGACACCGTCACCCTCTTTCTCACCCGCGCGGCGCTGACGCTCGATCAGGTCGTCGTCACCGGGCAGGCAACGGTGATCAGCAAGCGGAACGCGATCACGTCGACGTCGAGCATCGATTCGGCGGAGCTGAATCGCGTTCCAGCCCCCGCTGTCGACATCGCGCTTGCCGGCAAAATTGCCGGGGCGAACATCCAGACGAACTCCGGTGCACCCGGGGGCGGCGCGCAGATCCAGATTCGCGGCGCGCACACCGTGATCGGCGCCTCCGATCCACTCAT